>NZ_CP043929.1:4236003-4554005 GCF_008632455.1 Methylomonas rhizoryzae | reverse complement strand
TGGCATGTATGCGGGCTGTGAATGGCCAGCCATGATACCACAGCCCCCGAAAAGGCGTTTTTTGGCTTGACTGTTAAGCGTGAAGATTAAAGAATGTCCGGTGCACTGTTAAACCTTAGTCCGCAAATGATTACCGGTACCCTTTACATCGTTTCGGCGCCGTCCGGCGCCGGCAAAACCAGTTTGTTGAAGCAGCTTCGAGCCGATACTCAGGGATTGGCGGTTTCGGTGTCGCATACCACCCGAGCCATGCGCAGCGGCGAAACCCACGGCGTCGACTATTTTTTTGTCAGCGTCGACGAATTTAAAGCGATGATAGAAAACCGGGCTTTTTTAGAGCACGCCCAAGTGTTCGACAACTTTTACGGCACAGCCCGACAAACCGTGCAGAATAATTTGGCCGGCGGCTTGGATGTGATCTTGGAAATCGATTGGCAAGGCGCCGCCCAAGTACGGCGCATGTTGCCCGAGGCGGTTTCGATTTTTATTTTGCCGCCGTCAATTGAGGTGTTGCAGCAGCGCTTGCAAAATCGCGGACAGGATAATGCCGAGGTCATCGAACGCCGGATGCGCGACGCAGTCGCCGAAATGAGCCATCACGCCGAGTTCGATTATTTAATTGTCAACGATAACTTCGATTTAGCCCTAAGGCAGTTAAAGAGTATCGTTACTGCTCAGCGTTTACGGCAGCCGCGCCAGCAACAAGCCCTTAGCGACTTGTTAATCCATTTACTTCACTAGAACAATTATAAGATTATGAACAGCAGAACCTTTTCTATCGCGTTGGCAACCGGTCTAGGCATGGCCTTGTTGCTAAGCGCTTGCTCCGATGACAAAACTGCCGAATCCAAGTCTACACCGGCTGCCGGTGCGTCTTCGGCCAAGCCGGCTCACAACCCCTTCGATCATTCGCACGACGAAGTCGTCACCGACGTGGTCAAGCACCAGTTCGAGCACGAATTTGCCGATCAGTGCGTGGCGCGCGAATTGAAAACCTCGCAAAACCCGGATGTCGACAAGCCGCGATTGGACAAGGACTGCATGTGTATTGCCCGGTACATGATGAAGGACTTGACGGCGGAAGATGCCAAAAAATTCTTGAAGCAACACGAGAACACGCATTCGTTGCGGATTAAGTTCGACGCGGCTGCGTATTTTTGTTTGCAAAACAAACAACATCCCAAAGGCCCGCAGATTTTCGGCAAACATTGAGCGTTTGCCGTGACACCGAGGCCGAACGGCCGGCCTCGGATTTCCAGGTTTTTCCAATCCATCGAATCATGACTGAAGCCAGCGTTCTATTTTCGGAAGCCAAGCAATACATACCCGGCGGGGTTAATTCGCCGGTACGCTCGTTCAACGGTGTAGGCGGTACGCCGGTGTATTTTTCCCGTGCCGAAGGCCCTTACGTTTACGATAGCGAAAACGCGCGTTATATCGATTACGTCGGCTCCTGGGGGCCGATGATAGTAGGCCACGCCCATCCGGAGGTGATAGCGGCGGTCAAGCAATCGGCTGAAAAAGGTTTGAGTTTCGGTGCGCCGACCGAAATCGAAACTGCCATGGCGAAGAAAGTCTGCGAGCTGTTGCCGTCGGTCGAACTGGTGCGCATGGTGAGTTCGGGTACCGAAGCTACGATGAGCGCGTTACGCTTGGCGCGTGGCTATACCGGCCGGGATAAGATCGTTAAATTCGAAGGTTGTTACCACGGCCATTCCGATTCCTTGTTGGTCAAGGCGGGATCCGGGGCGCTGACTTTGGGCGTGCCCAGCTCTCCGGGCGTTCCGGCCGCGTTAGCCGCGGATACCATCACGTTAACCTACAACGATGGCGAAGCGGTACAGGCTACCTTCGCCGAAATCGGCGAGCAAATCGCTTGCATTATCGTGGAGCCGGTTGCCGGCAATATGAACTGTATTCCGCCGGAGCCCGGATTTTTAGAGACTTTGCGCCAGGTCTGCGATCGATACGGCGCGGTGTTGATATTTGACGAGGTGATGACCGGATTCCGGGTTGGGCTGCAGGGCGCTCAGGGGTTATACGGGGTGAGACCGGATTTGACCACGCTGGGAAAAATTATCGGTGGCGGTTTGCCGGTGGGAGCGTTCGGCGGTAGCCGTAAAATCATGGAGTGCCTGGCACCGTTGGGACCGGTTTATCAAGCCGGTACTTTGTCGGGCTGCCCGGTGGCGATGGCGGCCGGGTTGAAAACGCTGGAATTGATTGCGGCTCCCGGATTCTACGATGGGTTGACAGCCAAAACCGCGCAATTGTTGAGCGGTCTGCAGCAAGCGGCCAATGTCTCCGGTATCGCATTTGCCACCAATCAGGTCGGCGCTATGTTCGGCGTATTCTTTAGCGAGCAAACGCCGGTTAGCCGATTTGCGCAGGTGGTCGCTTGCGATCAAGAGCGTTTCAAATGCTTTTTTCACGCTATGTTGGCGCGCGGCGTTTATATGGCGCCGTCCGCATTCGAAGCCGGCTTTGTATCGTCAGCCCACACTGCTGCGGACATTGATGCTACGGTAGAGGCGGCGGCGGCAGTGTTTGCAACAACGCTGTGAGAAAGTGAAGTTGCGGCAGTCTAGGCTCGTGCCCGGGCGCTGCGCTGAAGTTTTTTAGAGCCGGGATGCCGGAGGCTATGCGTTGCCAGCTGTGCGTAGGTGCGAATTTATTTGCGCAATAACCAGAGTTTAGCCTGATGATCCGATAAATTCGAACCTACAACAGCTTTGCCCGGTTTTTACTGAACAGTTATGGATTAGACGCCCCAGCCGGACCCGGCGTTATGCACCGAGCCGGCTGGGGTAGCAATTATGGGCCGCTTCTGACCAAGCGCACAAAATTGGTGTTGGCTTTAAGATCGGAAGTGGTATAGGCGGAAGCGAAATTAGCCGCCCATGCCATGCTGCTGCTGGCAGCTAATGGCGAAGAGGTCCAATACACGTTCTGTTGCCCTTCCGGGAAATATGCACTATCGATAGCCCCGGTCGCGCCGTTCATAAGCGTGATGTCGGATAGCTCGGCGACGGTCGGTAACCGCCAATCGGTTTTGCCGCATAGAGCTTGTGCGTTGATAGCGGCAACATACGCTTTGGTATCCGTGGTGCAGCCATTCGTGCTGCAGTTTTGGCCGCTGTCGCCGCCGTCGTTACTCGCGTCCGTTTGGTACCAAGTGTAAACGTTGTCTTTGTCTTGCAAGCCGCCGTCGTTGGTTTTGATTTCCCAAGTCAGGCCGGTGGTTTCATCTTTCACGCAGGACCATTGCGTGCCGGCGGCCTCGCTACCTTCATCGCTCCAGCCGGCGTTTTGAATCGTTAAGGCGGTACCGTCACTATCTAACTTAGTAAAGACGAATCCGGCGACGCCGTTGTCGTCGGTAACGCCGGCCGCAACGTCACGCCCCCATTCCGCGTCTTGCGAAGCAAAATTGGTAATAGGGCAGGTCATATTGTTTTGGCTGGCGTTGGCACATTGGGTTACCGCCGTATCGTTGATTTCGCCGTATGGAGTATCGGTTATCGTCAAACTGACTAACACCGGTTTTGAGGTTTTTTTACTGTCTTTAACCTTGAATTTAAATTTGTCGGTGCGGTTACCGGTTTTGAACTTTGCCTTGGGCGTGTAAGTAGCGTAATTTGCGTTGATTACCACTTTGCCGTACTTTGGTCTAGCGGCGAGTTTGTAAGTTAATTCATCGCCGTCTATGTCGCTGGCGCTTAAACTGAAAGTAAACGATGGGTCGGTCGTCAATACGGTTTGGTTTTTGGCTTCGGCAACCGGACGGTCATTTACCGATTTAACGGTCAAGGTGACGGTTGCGGTCTGCGAATCCAATGCGCCGTCGTTTGCGGTGTAAGTAAAGCTATCCGTACCGTGGTAATTAGCCGCGGGCGTGTATTTGAAGCGTTTGCCGCTATTGCCTACGGGGGATAACGTGCCGTGTGACGGCGCTTGCGAAATCGTAAAAGTCAACGCATCCTTGTCCGCGTCGCTACCTTTTAACAGGATGTTAGCCGGTTTGTCTTCTCTTAGCGTTTTTTGCAGGTCTTTGGCTACCGGCGCTTCGTTTGCGAACGCCGGACTAGCTGATAAAGACAATAGAAGCGTCAGACCGAGCGTGTTAGCGGTCCTAGATTTTTGCATGTTTCCCTCCGGAATTTCGAAAGAGCCTGCTTGCAGCGACGGCTGGTAAGTGTGAAAAAGACGAGTGCTCACTAGATATAAAAATGTGTCGAACATAGCGCAGTTTGAAGCGTATCACACTATTTGTGGGTTGCCTATCGGTAATGGAGTACGCGGTAGCGGGATTTGGGGTGCTTTGAATGTCGGGATATTCTGTTGAGTCTGCAACAAAGCCCGGCTTGTTTCAAAGAGCCGCTCGGATTTCGTAACCGGCGAATTTGCGTATGTTGACGACGCCGGTGTCGAATATCAAATATTGCCCTTTGATGCCGACCAGCTGACCGGCAATCAACGGATCTTTATCCAAATTAAACGATTTCACTTTGGCTGGATATTGCAGCACAGGGTAATCGATTTCGACTTGCGCTTCGGCGTCGCCGATTGCATGTAAGGCGTCTGCGCCGTGTCGGGCGGAAATTGCCGCTAAGTCATCGGCGCATTTAGCCAGTAAGTTGTCCCTTAATGCCGGTAAGTCGAGCGGCGCGGCCGAACCTTTCAACATTTGCTGCCAGTTGGTTTTGTCGCTGACGTGGGCGGCCAAGGCTACTTCGGCCAAACCGGAAATATGTCTGGAGCGGGCGGCAAATATCGGTAGCGCTTGCACGGCGCCTTGATCGATCCAACGGGTCGGGATTTGCGAGCGGCGGGTAATGCCTACTTTCAGACCTGACGAATTGGCTAGGTAAACGATGTGCGGCTGAAAGCAAAACTCTTCGCCCCAACTCGGCTCTCGACAGGTACCGGCCGCGTAATGGCAGGTTTCCGGTTTGACGATGCAGAGGTCGCATTGCGCCAGCCGGGTGAAACAAGGATAGCAATAGCCTTGATTGAAGCTTTTGTTGGTCTTTTTTCCGCAATGTACGCACAATATCCTGCCGCTGTATTGTAGTTGCAGGGTTTTTCCGAGCAGGGGGTTGATCTCTAATTGCTGGTCGCCGATGGGTAGCCGGTAGCGCACCGGTTTTTCCAGGTCGACCGTCATCTTTTGCAAACTTCCCAACACTTAAGGTTCTCCGCGAGTTTTTTGCCCAGTCCGATATAATGACAGCGTTTCGGCGTTTCACAAACGGTTTAAGTTGTGCCTTTAGTTCGTATGCACTCGCGTCGCGCGTCTGCGTGTTCTTCATTCCCAGGTTCGGCATATCACTTTGTCCACTCGGTCTAAACCAGTTAGTTCAATCGTCAACAAATCGACGGGTAAGGCGCTTAAAAAAGTCGCGGTAAAGCCCAAGAGCAAGAAACGTTCGGCAAAAGGTAAGGCCGATTTCGGCAAACAGTCCGTTTGGCTGAGCGGCCCCGCTCTCGGGTTGATCGGCGTAGAATGCGCCGGATTGGCGGCCTCGGGCTTGCTGGCTACGGTACTTGTATTAGGGGCGTCGGCGAGATTCTTTTCCGGTACCGGCTTTTTTGCCAACTTATTGCCTTTCGCATTGGGGATAGCGATATGGGTCGCGGTTGCGGCCGGCTTGTTGTTGCTTTGGTTTAAATCCAGGCGCTGGTTGGTAGCAAAGTCGGAGTTGTTGCCGGCTTTAACGGCGTTATGCGTTTGTTTCGGGACGGTGAACGCTGTTTGGCAACAGGGTTTTCCGATGGCTATTGAGCAGTTGCGCAGTTTGGTCGGCGGAAAACAACAGGCCGCTCGTACTACCTTAGCTCACCAGATTTATGCCGCTTATCGGCGTTCGGATTCCGCACAGCTAAACAAATTGATCGGCCGGGCTCAGTCGTTCGACGCTGACATTCGCTACGCCGCGGCCAGTTACGAGTTGGATCCTGATTTATTGTATGGCGTTGCTGCCGCCGAATCGTCGTTTTTGCCGCGTACCAGTGCGGACGGCGGCCAAGGCTTGTTTCAAATTACCGCGGTTCCTAAATTTATCCTGCAGCAAGTGTCAAGCCAAATAGCAGGCGGAGCGGTTAATTTGGCCGATTCGAAGCACAACGCGCTGGTTGCCGCAGCCACCTTGAAGCACTATCTGGCGCAAATGAAAGGCGATCTGTTTTTAGGTTTACTGGCTTATAACATCGGGCCGCAAAACGGCGGCTTGAAGCACATCATGCAGCGTTACGGTGCAGTGGATTTCGTTACCATGCAGCCCTATTTTCAGCAGTTGCCCAGGGATTACCCGATCAGAGTCCTGTGTTATGCCTTAGCGTTTCGGCTTTGGCACGAAACCGGCCAGTTGCCGGCGTATGAGGCCGGCGACAATGCCGCCCGGATTCAACGGGCAGGCATACCGGGTTTGGTAAGCTGGTTTTAGCGGGTTGGCTTGCCGGCGTACAAGCGCATAGTGCTACAAGGCTGGCTCTAAGCTTGTGAGTGATTGGAGGACAGCAGGTGAACCGGAAATTCTTCCGCCGGTACCGGGGTAAAGAAAAAATAGCCCTGAAACGAGGTGCAGCCTTTAGACAGCAGAAATTCGACTTGAGCGCTGGTTTCCACCCCTTCCGCAATAACGCCCAAGCCTAAGCTTTTGGCCATCATGATGATGGTTTCGGTGATGACTTCGGCGTTGGATTCGCCTAGGCGGCTGACAAAGCTTTTATCGATTTTCAATTGGCTGAGCGGCAAGCTTTGCAGATAGGACAGGGATGAGTAGCCGACGCCGAAGTCGTCTATGGAAATGCGTACCCCCATGGCTTGTAAGGCCTGCATTTTTGCCACGGTGTCGTCTATGTTTTCGATCACGCTGCCTTCGGTTAATTCGACGACCAAGCGGTGAGGATCGATGCCGGCGGCGCGCAAGGCGTGTTGAATTTGTTGCACGAACCCGGATTGGCGGAATTGGCGGGAACTGACGTTTACGGCGACGTGCCCGATAGAGCGGCCCAGTAAATCCCAGCGTTTGATTTGTCGGCAGGCTTCCTGCAATACCCAGCTGCCCAGCGGTAGAATGAGTTGCGTGTCTTCCGCTAATGGAATGAAGTCGGCCGGAGATATGCTGCCTTTTTGCGGATGTTGCCAGCGAATCAACGCTTCGGCGCTGAGGATATTGCCGCTTTCGTCCACTTGCGGTTGGTAGACCAATTTGAATTGTTGGTGTTTTAAGGCCAAGCGCAGCTCTTTTTCCAGGGTTAACCGCTTGTTCGCCGCAGTTTGCATTTCCGGTTCGTAAAACCGGATACGGTTACGGCCGTTTTCTTTGGCTCTATACATGGCGGTATCGGCTTGTTGAATGATTTGTTCCGGTTTTTCGTCGCCTTGCGGATACAAGCTGACGCCTATGCTGGTAGAAAAATGATGCTCGCTGCCCTGTACGATGAACGGTTGGTTGATGGTTTGCAAAATTTTGTCGGCCAATATCGCCGCGTGTTGGTTGGCTTGTCGCAGGCTGTGATAACGAGCCGGCACCATCACGATGAATTCGTCTCCGCCTAAACGGCAGGCGCTATCTTCGCGACGTATCGTCGCTTTCAAGCGTTGCGCCATTTGAATCAAGAGTTCGTCGCCCACTTGGTGGCCGCGCGAATCGTTTAGAATTTTAAAATGATCTAAATCCAAAAAGAACAAGGCGCCGAACATATGCTGGCGTTTAGCGGCGGCAATCTCTTGGCTCAGTCTGTCCAGCAACATGCGCCGATTGGCCAGGCCTGTTAACGGGTCGTAGTAGGCCAAATTGAGAATTTCCTGCTCTTTGGCTTTTTGCTCGCTGATATCCGAAAAGATACCGACGTAATGGCTCAAATGCCCGGCTTCGTCGCGCACGCCTGTCAACGTCAGCCATTCCGGATAGACTTCGCCGTTTTTCCGCCGATTCCAGATTTCGCCTTCCCATTGGTTAGTCTGTTCCAGCGCGGCATACATGGCGCGAAAAAACTCCGCATCGTGAAAGCCGGACGCTAACAGCCGCGGGTTGTCGCCTATCACTTCGTCGGCGGAATAGCCGGTGATGGTTGAAAAGGCTTTGTTTACCCGCAGAATAGTGCCGTCCGGCGACGTCACTACAATGGCTTCGTGCGATTCGAAGGTGGTGGCGGCTACCCGCAATTCTTCTTCTTGGTGCAAACGGGTGGAAATTTCGTGATTCAGGGTGTCGTTGATGCGTTGCAATGCAGAGGTGCGCTCCGCTATTAGATTTTCCACTTGGGTAGTGCGGCCGGTCACCAGCAGTAAACCCAAGCTGATAAGGCTGGACAGCAATAGCCCGCCGCCGAGCAGCCATGCGCTTAACGGCGATTGTTGATATGCGTAGAAATCGCTGGATGGAACGGCGTGCAGTCGCCAAGCGCTGCCGGCAAAATTGAGCGTGCGTTCGCTGCCGAGCTCGGGTTGATGTTGATACGGATAGGGTCCGGGAACGACGTTGCTGAATAAGACGCGTTGCTGTTGGTAAAGGGTGATGCTGATTTGCAATTCGTTATCGCCGAACAAACGGTAGATTTCGGCTATCTGCGCGTCCAGACGGAATCCATTGGCGACAAAACCTAAAAGGGCTTGCCGTTTGTGATCCGGACTAGTCAATTCGTGTTCCTGTTGCTTAAACACCGGAGCGTAAATAACGGTCGCCAAATAGGGGCGATGATTAGCTTGTAGCCGAGTTTCCGAAACGACTAAGGGTTGGTTTTGTTCGACAATCGAGTTGAGCGTTTCGGCAACCTGCGGATTATTGCTGATGTCGTAACCGATACCGCTAGGATCGATAGTGTTTTTGACTGCAATTTCTACCGGAAAATAGTCCGTTTTATCGCCTGCCGGGACAAACATTTCGTATTCGAAGTCTGCGTAGCGTATGACGGTGCCATGGGCTTGTTCCCATGGCTTGCGTTCGGGATGGGATATTTTGGGTATCCATTCCAGCAAGCCGTCGCATTGGTTGCCTATCGATTGGGCGAAACGTACGAATTCGTCCGGGGTTACGATCACCGAGCTGTCGAAGAAGGCTTTTAGCGCTTTGGCGCCGGCCAGATTTAAATTCAATCTTTCGTACAATGCGGTGTGCAGCAAGTCCGTTTGCCGCTCGAGCAGATTGTGCAAGCGCTCGCTTTCTTGGCGCTGGCTGAATTTAAACGCAAGTATGGTGGCGAGCAAGGTGAGCAATAAGGGATACAGTACCGCTTGACGTCTGCCGTGCCAAACCGCTTCCGGTTTGCCTATGAATAGCAATGACATCGGCGCGAATATAGCCGTACCTATGGCGTTGCCTACCCAGGTTTGGATGACGGTATCGAACAGGTTTTCGGCGTCAATGCCGCCGTGATTGAACATCACGGCGGCATTGACCATTGCAGACAACAAGCAACTGGCTATCCCGATCAGAAAAAACAGGAAGATACTACGGTCTTCGATCAACGGATTTTGCTTGCCTATCCAGCGATTAATGGCAAGCATGCCTAGCCACGCTTGTGCACAAGCAGCTGTTGCGGTTGCCATCGCACCCAGTAGCGCTTGCTCTATGGTCAATGGCCATTCGGTGCCGGATACGAAATAACTGGTAAAGCTCCCTAGGAACAGTCCGGGCAAGATGCCACGGCCGCATACCATCGTCAAGGCCAATGCAATGCCGGACGCCGGCCAGAGCGGGCTGACGCCGCCCGCCGCGCTGGACAACAAGTTGCCTAGCCAAGCGCTGGCGAAATACGCAAGGGCAGCGAATGCGTTGATTAGTGGCTGGCTGAACGGCGCGTGCATACGCTGAACCTTAAGCGGTCGAGGGATGCTGAATACGCCATCGTTCATCTACAGGGTAGGCTTTACCGAAACCCGCTACGAAACGGCCACCTAAAGGGGTTAAAGCCAGCAATTGAAAATCGGCCAAACCGCGCAAGACGGACACGGTTTCGCCGAATTGTTGGGCGAGGGCGTCTAAAATCCGCGGATATGCCGGGTCGTCGGCCGGGATGCGAGCCACCGAACTATCCAGCGTCAAGCGCCGGCGGGCGAAAGGATTGGCGGCACTGGATTCGGCTTCGATAAATAATAAGGACGCTTTAGGGTAATTCAATAAGTTGTCGGTGTGACTCGCCAACGTGCTGACGAAGATGTAAAACACATTATCGATCAATAGATAGGGCGCGTAACCGATATCCGCGTCGCCATTGCTGCGCCGGCTGGCTAGCAACAAGCTTTGCTGGTTTTTGACCAGCTCATCGCAAGCATTTTGCGCGGCGTCGGCATTTAAAGACATGATAATTATCCCGATAAATCGTGATAGCGGAAGCAGTCCAGCGTGTGATCGTTGACCATGCCTACTGCTTGCATATAAGCGTAGCAAATCGTTTTTCCGACGAATTTGAAGCCGCGGCGTTGCAAGTCTTTACTCATCAGCTCCGATTCTATTGTGAACGCTGGGATTTGCTTGGAATCGTTCCAGTGGTTTTGTTTCGGTCGGCCGTCGACAAATTGCCAGATGTAGCTGGCAAAGCTATCGAATTGCGCTGTTACCTGCAAAAACGCTCGGGCGTTTTCTATAGCTGCCAATATTTTCAAACGGTTACGAATGATGCCGGGATTTTGCATTAACAGCGCGATTTTTTCTTGGTCGTAGTTTGCAATTTTTGCCGCATCGAAATGATCCAAGGCTTCCCGGTAGGCCGGCCGCTTAGCCAAAACGGTGCGCCAACTCAAGCCGGCTTGGGCGCCCTCTAAAATCAAAAATTCGAACAGTTTACGGTCGTCGAATTCCGGTACGCCCCATTCGGTATCGTGATAGTGTTCTTCGCCGGCGCTGGCCAGCGCCCAGCGGCACTTGTTCATTCGCCGTTTTGCATCAGTTTTTTCAAATCGGCAAACGGGCTGAAGGTTGCGGTAGGACCGGAGCCCTCGCGATGAGTACTACTGCCGTACCGAACTTGCGATTCATAGCGCTGATGTTCGTTATCGTGACAATATAAACACAGCAGTTCCCAGTTGCTGCCGTCGGCAGGATTGTGATCGTGGTCGTGGTTTTTGTGGTGTACGGTGAGTTCGCGCAAGTTTTTGTGGTCGAATTCGCGTGCGCAACGTCCGCAGATCCAGGGAAATAGTTTCAAGGCTTGTTCGCGGTAGCCTTTTTCGCGTTCTTCTTTATAGCGCCTCGCCTCGGCAATGATTTGATTGGCTTTGCTCATGTTGATTCCCTCTTTTCTTTCAGCCGCCGGTGACGTTCATGTGGCGTAATATCACAGGCTTTTCGTAGATATTGAATTCGTGTTTCTCGGGTTTGATCGACATAGCGTCTACAATGGTCTGTTTTAAAAGATCCGCGTCGCCCGGATGTTGCCTGACTACGGCTTTTAGGTCTACCGAGTGTTCGTTGCCCAAGCATAACAGCAAACGTCCTTCCGCGGTGAGCCTTACCCGGTTGCAACTGGCGCAGAAATTAGCGCTGTGCGGTGAAATAAACCCTACCCGGGTGTTGCTGCCGGCGACGGCAAAGTAATCGGATGGTCCGCCGGTTGTGTCTGTTAGATCGTGCAGCGTGAAACGCCGCTCTAAGTCGTTCTTGATCAGACGGCTAGGGTAGTAAGCCTCGGCCCGGTTGTGATTGTTGACGGTGCCTAGCGGCATTTCTTCGATGAAACTGATATCGATGCCGCGATTAACCGCATATTCCACTAATGCGCAGACTTCGTCGTGGTTTCTGTCCCTAAGCACGACAGTATTGAGTTTTAAGCGTTCGAAACCTGCAGCGCAAGCCGCGTTGATGCCTTTCAGCACGTTTTCCAGATCGCCGGTCCGGGTTAGAGCTTTAAACTTGGCCGGGTCCAAGGTGTCTAAGCTGATATTGATGCGTTTCACGCCGGCCGTTTTTAGCGATTGTGCTTTGTCAGCCAGTTGCGAACCGTTGGTTGTCATTACCAGCTCGTTCAGTCCGGAAATTCGACCTAGTTGCTGCAGCAAGTCTAAGGCGCCGTTTCTAACCAGTGGTTCTCCGCCGGTGACGCGGATTTTACCTACCCCTAATTCGACAAAGGCTTGGCAGATGCAATGAATTTCTTCGAGACTCAAGATTTGCCGGCGCGGCAGAAACTGCATGTCTTCGGCCATGCAGTACACGCAACGAAAGTCGCAGCGGTCGGTAATGGAAACCCGAAGATAATTGACGGTTCGACCGAAACGGTCGATTAGGTGTGGGGAAGTGTCGTTCATAGGCAATGCGGAGCGAATTTCCGCTGATTATATAGAACCTTAAGCAAAGGCCGATATTTTGACAGAAAGTTTCATATTTATTACTGCCTTATAGTTTTGCGGCAGTTATTTTTTACTTGCTAATTCTTGCCGGGATTGCAAAATGCGCAGGGCGCGCTAACATTTAGTTCACCTGAGTTTTTACGGGAGAAAAGTCATGAAAGCATATGATTTTATTTGCTCTTGTTGGTTTCGATTATTGGTGTTCATGGCTGCTCTGTCTCTAGCATCTCCGATTGTGGCGGCAGAAGACTATGCAACAGACGATGCGAACGCTTCGGAAAAGTTGGTATTGACGTTGTCGGATAAATGGTTGGCTTCTGAGGCGCCTAACGGCCGATTCAGGCAGAACGGTTCCAGTGATAACGCCAGCGTGCTGTTACCCGAGAAATCCGATACCAGGCCGGCAGATATAGGCTGCGGTATGGATTTGAATCCGTCGACTGTTGGTGGAACGTCTTTGTCCAGCCGCGTGGTCGGTGCTTGTAATTTCAACTATCACTACTAATACCGCTTTTTGAAGCAGGCTTTCGGGCTATGGATGCCTTAGATAATATTCCCACCGTGGCGCATGCCATTCAGCAGGCGGTAGCGCCTGTGTTTTTGCTGACCGGCGTCGGCTCTATTTTAAGCGTGTTGACCAATCGTTTGGGCCGGGCCATCGACCGCTTTCGGCGCTTGAGTGAAGTGCAAGAGCCGGAAGAAAAACACCGGCAAGAAATGCGTACCTTGTCGGCGCGTGCGCGGTTAATTCATTGGGCGATCAGCTTGTGTACCTTGTCGGCCTTATGCGTGTGTTTATCCATTGCGGCGCTGTTCGTGGGGGTTGAGGTTCGCCTGGATCTTTCTAAAGCGGTGGCTTTCTTGTTTATTGCTGCGATGCTCTCGCTGATTACCGGATTGCTTTGTTTTCTGCGTGAAATTGCATTAGCGACCGGGATTATCCAAATCCGCCGTTAAGGTCGTAGGGATTTTAGCCTGCAAAGGGCCGTGTGCAAGACGATAGCTTTAGGTCTACGGTAAAATTAGGCATTTAATCCGACCGGAAGCAGCGATGAAGAGATCAACAGCATATTTGGCCAGTCTCCTGATAGTAGCACTTAGCGGCGGTTTGGTGCAGGCGTCCGAACCGATACGAGTCGGTGTGATGGCGGGCGGCACTTTAGCCTGGGAATTAGCGGCGATGCAAAACGAAGGGCTTTTGAATGCGGCCGGCTTCGAAATCGACAGCGTTTCAACGGCTAATCCGCAAGCGGGTAAGGTTGCTTTGCAGGCCGGCAGCGTAGACATCATTATTTCCGATTGGATTTGGGTGTCTGGGATGAGGGCGCAAGGCAGCGATTTGAGCTTTTATCCTTATTCCGACGTGTCCGGTAGCTTGCTGGTTCCTGCCGGCAGTCCGATCAAAAGTCTGCAAGACTTGCAAGGTAAAAAATTAGGTATAGCCGGCGGCGAATTGGACAAAAACTGGTTGTTGCTGCAGGCCTTGGCGCAAAAACAGGGTTTCGATTTAAATGCTAAGCTGGAAAAAGTCTACGGCGCTCCGCCGATTTTAACTCAGCAATTGAAAGCCGGTCGTATCGATGCCTTATTAACCTACTGGCACTTTGCGGCGCACTTGAAATCGCAAGGCTATCAGCAGTTGTTGAGCGGCGAAGAAGTCATCAAGCAATTGGGGGTCGAAGCCGAGGTACCGCAAATGGGCTATGTGTTCAAATCCGGCTGGGCGGAGCGGCATAAGGCCGAACTGGAAAGCTTTTTTGCTTTAGCCGCAACGGCTAGAAACCGTTTATGCGATTCGGAAATTGCTTGGAAGCGGATCGTGCCGCTGACCGGTACCGAAAGCGTCGACGAGCAAATTCAGCTGCGGCAGGGCTATTGCGCAGGCCGGGTGGAAAACTGGGGCGAAGCGGAAAAGTCCGCTACGCAGCGTGTGTATCAGTGGCTGCGAAAAGTCGCGCAAAATAAATTGACCGACAAATCCGCACAGATAGAGCCCGGCACTTTTTGGTCAGCAGGTCAATGACGCGATCCTTGCAACGCGGCTTGAGTGTTCTATCTCTGCTGGTCTTATTGGCGATTTGGCAGCTCGGCGCGGCGATGTTGCACAGTCCGACCCTGCCGAGTCCCGCCGTTGTTTTCGCCGTGTTTTGGCAAGCCTGTGTCAGCGGGGAATTGCCTTATCATCTTGGCGTGACTTTGCTGCGATTGCTGGCGAGTTTTTCGATTGCGATGTTGCTCGGATGCGCGATTGGCATCGGATTGGGAAGGCATCGGGGGGCCGATGCGTTTTTTGACAATTGGTTGGTTATCCTGCTGAACATTCCGGCTTTGGTAACGATAATCTTATGTTACGTCTGGTTCGGTTTGATCGAATCGGCGGCCATAGCCGCGGTAGTCATCAACAAAGTACCGAATGTCGTGGTGACTCTGCGCGAAGGCGCCAGGGCGCTGGATAGAGACTTATTGGAAATGGCGCAAAGCTATCGATTCGGTTGGCGCAAGACTTTGATACACGTGATTTGGCCGCAATTACATCCTTTTATCATGGCGGCAACCCGTTCCGGTCTAGCGTTGATATGGAAAATTATTCTAGTCGTGGAGTTATTAGGACGCAGCAACGGCATGGGCTATCAGCTGCATCTTTTTTTTCAATTATTCGACGTCGCCGGTTTGTTGGCTTATAGCTTTGCGTTTGTTGCGGTCATTCAACTGATCGAGTCGTTCATTTTGAAGCCGATAGAACTCAACAGCTTGAGGTGGCGCCGGTGAGCGAACTCGATATACGGGTCGTCAACAAGATTTATAGCCAACCCGGGGGCGGCATCGAACAAGCCCATCATGCCATTGCGGATTTACAAGTGCATGTGCCGGCCAATCAATTCGCCTGTTTGCTGGGGCCCTCCGGTTGCGGGAAAACCACGTTGCTGAATATGATTGCGGGTTTGGATAAACATTACGACGGCAATATTGCCGTTGGTAAGGACGGGCGAAACTTGCGCATTGGCTACGTGTTTCAAAATCCGCGCTTATTGCCCTGGCGCACGGTGAGGCAAAACATAGAGTTGGCAGGCGGCCCATTTGCGGAGTCGGATCTGATAGACAGCTTGCTGGATAGCATGCAGCTATCGGAGATGCAAAACCAATTTCCGCAACGTTTATCGCTGGGCATGCAGCGCCGGGTTGCCATTATCCGTGCATTTGCGCTTAATCCGGACGTATTGTTAATGGACGAGCCTTTCGTATCCCTGGATGCGCCTAACGCGCGCCAAGTTCGCAATTTGTTGTATGCCTTGTGGCAACAACGGCCGCATACGGTGCTGTTCGTGACTCACGATTTGCGCGAGGCCATCGCGTTGGCGGATCGGTTACTTTTCTTATCGCCGCGGCCCATGCGTTTGCTCGGCGACATTCCGGTGACTGTCGAGCGCAGCCAGCGCAACAACGAGAGCGAAATCGAAGCATTTCGTGTCAAGCTATTGCAAAATCACGCCGAAATCAATGGCTTGTTATAGATGAAGATTGTCGTTGCGCCGGGCGTTTACGAAGAAACGATCAAAAAATCCCGCTTTATCGGTTTTATCAATCCGTGCGGCAGTGAAAATGAAGCCTTACAACTAATCAGGTGCTTGCATGACCGGCATCCTGCAGCGACGCATATCGTTTATGCCTATCGGATTCAAACGCCGGATGGTTTAGCCTGCCGATTTCACGACGCCGGAGAGCCCGGCGGAACCGCCGGTAAACCCATTTTCCAACATTTAGAAGGTAAGCAATTGATTAATCTCTTGGTTGCCGTAGTACGGTATTTCGGTGGAGTAAAGCTCGGTGCCGGTGGTTTAACCAGAGCCTATGGCAACGTAGCGAGACAGGTCATTGAAAATGCCGTGCTGGTGGAATACGTCAAGATGGTGGAATTGCAGTTGGATTTGAGTTACGGCCAGCTGCAAATGTTGGAATATCAACTTAAAAAACTCGACGGCAGTATCATCATGCAGGAATTTGCCGAACAAGTACGCGTGTGTATTCGTTTGCCGGAAATTCATAAGAAGGAAATAATCTCAACATTTCAATAACCTAGCGTTTTACTAAAGTATTATGACGCGGCAATGACTTATTGTTTCGCAAGGAAAAATAATGAGTGCACTTTGCGTTCTATTGTAAATAAAAAAACCTGCTGATATAGTGAAGCCGTCTTCAATGAAACGGCTGAAATTCAGCTAGGGGCTAACATGAACAAATCCAATAATCTTTACAGAGATATTGCGACCGGTATTTTCTTTACCACCGGTGTGCTCGGATTCATGTCTGGCGAGTTCATACTCTCCACCATGTTGTTCGGCGCCGCCACAATTTCAAGCAATCTTGATTTTACCGGTTCGTTTAAAGCTTAAGCGTTATTTTGTTGTACCTCCCTCGTTGTTAACATCCTGTCTTTCTAGCTCTGTTAACACTTCTGACCCTCGCCTTTGCGAGGGTTTTTTTTGCTCATGAGTGTGCTTGTGCTATTGCAGATACGCTGGTTACGGAAGTTGGCTCAAGCTTGCGTGCTAGGTTGGTTTTTCGACAATTAAAATTTCCACAAAATTAACGCTTGCGGCACGCTCTCGTGTAAGCCTTTAATGCCGTATTTATTATGCCAATACTGGTATTCCAAGCCGATAAACAAGTGGTTGCGGTGTTCAAACAAGTCGCCGACGTCCAAGCGCAACTGCGGTTGAGCTAGGGCCTGCCGTGCTTGGTGGTTGCCTTTGGCGCCGATGAAGTCGGCAAAGCCTTCGAAGCTCCAGCGGCTGCCGGCAATCTCGAACGGAAACTTCCAAACCGGGGTGATTTGCCAGGAAGTACCGACATCGTCCGGTTCAGTTACGCGCTGGCGTAGAAAATCGATATTGAAATAGTCGAAGCCGGGAATGTCTAAATCGACGCTTACTCCGTATAGCCAAGCTCTATAGCCGCTATACGGAGCATCCAGATTTTCGCCCAGGTTTATGCCTCCGGTCAGACCGAAATCCTTGACAATGCCGTAAGACAAATCCAAGCCGGTGAGCTTGCCCATGCTCAGCGTGCTGTACTCCTCGCCGTACAACTGGGTTTGGGACGGCTCGCCGGCCTCTGAGAACATCACATCCATAAAGAAAAAATTGCGGCCGAAATCCCAGCCGTGGCTATGGGTCACCGTTATTAACGAACGGCTGACGTCATTGGGATTAAAGGGTTCCCGGTAATTGGCGCCGTGTAGGTATTGAATTTCGCTGACGCTCCATAGCATCCAATCGGCTAGGCACGGGGTAATGGCGAAGGAAGCGAGAATGGAGGCTGAGGCCAGGCGAGCGCAGCGCGGTGGATCGAACATCTAAAAATCCTGCGGGCATAAAAAAGCCCATCGTGAGATGGGCTTTAAGCCTAGTAGAAAAGCTTAGTTTTTGCTTTTATCTACGATTTGGTTGGCCTTTATCCAAGGCATCATGGCCCGCAGTTTTGCACCCACGGTTTCGATCGGATGCTCGGCATTCAGGCGGCGGCGTGCGGTCATTTCCGGGTAACCTGTAGCGCCTTCCAAGATGAATTGTTTGGCGTAACGGCCTTCTTGGATGTTTTTCAACGCTTCTTTCATGGCTTTACGGCTTTCGTCGTTGATGACTTTAGGGCCGGTCACGTATTCGCCGTACTCGGCGTTGTTGGAGATCGAGTAGTTCATGTTGGCGATGCCGCCTTCGTACATCAGATCCACGATCAGTTTCAGTTCGTGCAAGCACTCGAAGTAGGCCATTTCCGGCGGATAGCCGGCTTCGGTCAGGGTTTCGAAACCGGCTTTGACCAGTTCCACCGCGCCGCCGCACAAGACCGCTTGTTCGCCGAACAAATCGGTTTCGCATTCGTCGCGGAAGGTGGTTTCGATGATGCCGGAACGGCCGCCGCCGATGGCGGAGGCGTAAGACAGACAGACTGCCTTGGCTTGGCCGGATGCGTCTTGATGCACGGCGATCAGATCAGGAATGCCGCCGCCTTTGACGAATTCGGAGCGCACGGTGTGGCCCGGCGCTTTCGGGGCAATCATGATCACGTCCAAATCCGCGCGCGGTACGACTTGGTTAAACAAAATGGAAAAGCCGTGGGCGAAAGCCAAGGCTGCGCCTTGTTTGATGTTCGGCTCGATTTCTTCTTTATAGAGTTTGGACTGAAATTCGTCCGGGGTCAGAATCATCACCACGTCGGCTCCGGCAACGGCTTCCGGCACGTCTTTGACGGTCAGGCCGCTGTTTTGGGCTTTAGCGACGGATGCGGAACTGGCGCGCAAGCCGACCACGACGTCGACGCCGGAGTCTTTCAGATTATTGGCATGAGCGTGGCCTTGCGAACCGTAACCGATGATCGCGACTTTTTTACCGCGGATGACCGACAAGTCGGCATCTTTGTCGTAATAAACTTGCATAGATGTTCTCGTTTTTGTTTGGGTTGGTGAAGTTTGGCGAGCTTGCGGCCGGGAATTTTACAGTCCGGCCGCGCTACGTCTCTATGAGTTATAGATGTAAACCTTTTTCGCCGCGGGAAATGCCGGTCGGGCCGGAGCGCACCACTTCGATGATGCAGCCTTCCTCGAAAGCTTGAATAAAGGCGTCCAATTTATTGGAAGGGCCGGTCATTTCCACCACGTAACTGCTCGGGGTGACATCGATAATCTGACCGCGGAAAATGTCGGCCATGTTTTTGATCTCCGTGCGGGTTTCCGGCGTGGTTTTAATTTTGACCAGCATCAGTTCGCGTTCGATATGCGGTGCGTCGGCCAAATCGATAAGCTTGACGACATCGATCAGTTTATTCAGTTGTTTGGTGATTTGTTCGATGATCTCGTCGTTGCCGCGGGTCACCAGGGTCATGCGCGACAGGCTGGGGTCTTCGGTAGCGGCGACGGTTAGCGATTCGATGTTGTAACCGCGGGCCGAGAACAAACCGGATACGCGCGATAAAGCGCCCGATTCGTTTTCGATCAAAATCGAGATGATATGTCTCATTTACGATAACTCCCTGTCCAGCGGTGTGCCCGGGGCGACACGCAGTTTCATATCGTGGTGGGCTTTGCCGGCTTCTATCATCGGATAGACGTTTTCGGTCCGGTCGGTGATGAAATCCAGGAATACGGTGCGGTCTTTCATTGCGAAGGCTTCTTGCAAGGCCGGACGTACGTCGGCCGGTTTTTCGATGCGCATGCCGACGTGGCCGTACGCTTCCGCCAGTTTGACGAATTCCGGAATGGTGTCCATATAGGATTGCGAATAGCGGCTTTGGTAGGAAAATTCCTGCCACTGCCGCACCATGCCCATGTAACGGTTGTTCAGATTGACAATTTTAACCGGGGTGTGGTACTGCAATGCGGTGGAAAGTTCCTGTATGCACATTTGGATGCTGGCTTCGCCGGTGACGCAGGCGACGTCGGCTTCCGGGAACGCCAGCTTGACGCCGATAGCGGCGGGCAAACCGAAGCCCATCGTTCCCAGTCCGCCCGAATTGATCCAGCGACGTGGTTTGTCGAATTTGTAGTATTGTGCCACGTACATTTGATGTTGACCGACGTCGGAGGTGACGTAGGCGTCGCCTCCGGTTATTTCGTACAGCTGCTCAATGACGAATTGCGGTTTGATGAACATGCTGCCGCGATCGTATTCCAAGCATTTGACCTCGCGCCAGCTTTCGATCAACTGCCACCAGGCGTCCAGCGAGGATTTGGCCGGCTTATGTTTGCTGTCCTTAATCAACTCGATCATTTGTTCCAACACCGGCTTGACTTCGCCGACGATGGGGATGTCGACCCGCACGGTTTTGGAGATGGAGGACGGATCGACGTCGATATGGATGATCTTGGCATACGGGCAGAATTCGGCGATTTTGCCGGTTACCCGGTCGTCGAAACGCGCGCCTACCGCCAATATGACGTCGGCTTCGTGCATCGCCATATTGGCTTCGTAAGTGCCGTGCATGCCCAGCATGCCTAAAAACTGTTTATCGGTGGCCGGGTAGGCGCCTAAGCCCATCAAAGTATTGGTGATCGGGTAACCCAGCATTCGGGTCATCTCGGTCAATTCTTTGTGGCCTTCACCCAAAATTACGCCGCCGCCCGAATAAATCACCGGCCGTTGCGCCGACAGCAGCAATTCTACCGCGCGCTTGATTTGCCCCTTGTGCCCGACAATCACCGGGTTGTAGGAGCGCATGCTGACTTTTTTCGGGTATTTATAAGGAACTTTTATGTTCGGATCGGTAATGTCTTTGGGAATGTCGACCAAAACCGGGCCCGGCCGGCCGGTAGTCGCCAGGTAAAAAGCTTTTTTGACGGTCTCGGCAATGTCGTTGACGTCCTTGACCAAAAAATTGTGCTTGACGCAGGGGCGGGTGATGCCGACCGTATCCACTTCCTGGAAGGCATCGCTGCCGATCACGGGCGAAGGTACCTGACCGGAAATGATCACCATAGGAATCGAATCCAAATAGGCGGTGGCAATGCCGGTCACCGCGTTGGTGGCGCCGGGGCCGGAAGTCACCAGCACCACGCCGGGTTTGCCGGTTGCGCGCGCGTAGGCGTCGGCCGAATGGGTGGCGCCTTGTTCGTGCCGAACCAGGATGTGTTTTACGTCGTCTTGATGGAAAATGGCATCGTAGATGTGTAACACGGCCCCGCCGGGGTAACCGAAAATATATTCGACGCCTTCGTCTTTAAGACTTTGGACCAGAATTTGTCCGCCGCTGAGTTCCAATTTTATGTCCTCAAAATACCAAGCAATTTTGAAAATGCGATTTACGGAAAAAGGTTGTGTAAACTACTTTCTTTATCGCGTTTCGTCAAGGAAAACCAAGCATTTGCACAGTTTTTACGCGGAAAACCGGATTTCCGAAAGGCCGAGGCGGTCGGGTGATTAGAGCGGCGTTCGTCGATGTCTGGATTGGAAGTTTGGCGCTTGACCGTCCGGCGCTAGCCGGCTGTTACGGCATGTTGTCGGCGGAAGAACGGGCCAAAGCCGAATCGTTCAAATTGAATCGCGTGAGGGATCGCTATGCGGCAAGCCGTTTTTACCTTAGGCAAACCTTGGCTGATTATTTAGGCTGCTCCGCGCACGGCCTGCGATTTACCCTAGGTCCCTACGGCAAGCCGAGTCTGGCCTGTGGCTCGCTGTTTTTCAATATTTCGCATACCGGTGAGATGCTGTCGATCGCCGTGACTGATGTCTCCGAAGTCGGCATCGACATCGAAGCGGTGAAACCGCGCGCTAATTTGACGTGCTTGGCGCAACGCTGCTTTTCCCCGGCCGAATACGCGCATTGGCAAGCCTTGCCGGCCGCCGAACACAGCGCAAGCTTTTACCGCTTGTGGACCAAGAAGGAAGCTTATGTCAAGGCGATAGGCCGGGGTATTGGGTTCGGGTTGGAAAACTGCGAATTCGACCCGGCCGAGCATGGCCAAATAACGGCGCTGCCGCCGGGCTGCGGCGACCGCGACGCTTGGCGCATAGTCGAATTGGACGTGGGGGTTGATCACTACGCTGCGCTTGCGGTGGCCAACGCCGATTTTAAGCTGTCTATAAAGTCTTTGCCGGCGCCGGATGGCGGGCTAACCGCCTAACCCTCAGTCCAACGGCGTCCACTCGGCGAAACAGGCGGCTTGGCCCCGATAGGTTTGGTTTTCATCGTACAGATTCCACACTACCGCGTTGCGGATCAAAAAACGTTTGCCGGTTTTGGCAATGCGCACACCGCTGTAATGGTCGATGTAGCCTTTAGCGCCGACTTCTGCCAGCAAGCGTTCGCGTTCTTCGCGTGCGACCGGTTCCGCGGAAAAGCGCGACGGCATGCCGATAAGGTCCTGCCAGCGGGTTTCGAACAAGGTCAGTGCCGCGCGATTGGCGTAATTGAACACAGGATCGGCCGCCGTATCGTGCGACAACACTACCCGCTTGGCTTCAAAAATCTGTTGCGCCGGATTGTTAACCGGATGCGGGGGCAGTAGCGGTTGGCCCAGCAAGCGGAGGTAACTGCTCAGCAGCAGTTCGACTTGGCGGGAATGGAAACCGTTTTCCGGGCAAGGCGGTGCGAAGGGTTGGTGTTCCATGGCGAATACGGGCGAATTTCGGCTAGTTACGAATCGGGCTTTGTCGTGGGGGCCGTCTGATGGTCGGTTTGTACGGGCATTTCTTTGAATTGCATGCTATGCAATTTCGCATACACGCCGTTGCGGGCTAATAGCTCGCGGTGGCTGCCCCGTTCGACGATACGGCCTTTTTCCATGACTAAAATGACATCGGCGTTTTCTATGGTCGATAAGCGATGCGCCACCACCAGTGTGGTGCGGCCCTGCATGACCCGTTTTAGCGCCGCCTGGATGTAGCGTTCCGATTCGGTATCCAGCGCGGACGTGGCTTCGTCCAGAATCAGTATCGGTGCATCTTTTAGCAAAGCTCTAGCCAATGCTAAGCGTTGACGCTGGCCGCCGGATAGTTTGACGCCGTTTTCGCCGATTTCGGTTTCCATGCCGGCCGGCATTTTGTCGATGAAATTGCCGGCATAGGCGTCGACTGCAGCTTGCCGAATTTGCTCGGGGCTAGCCTGTTCCAGGGTGCCATAGGCGATATTGTTCGCCACCGTAGTATTGAACAAGGTGACGTGCTGGGTCACCAAGGCGATTTGTTGGCGCAGGCTGTCCAGCCGGTAGCGTTTGAGATCCACGCCGTCGATCAGAATTTCGCCTTCGCTGTAGTCGTAAAAACGCGGCAACAGGTTGATAAGGGTACTTTTACCGCCGCCGGAAGCGCCGACCAAGGCGACGGTTTGTCCGGGTTCTATGCTCAAGTTGATGTCCTGCAAGGCCGGCGTTTCGCTGCCCGGGTAGGTGAAGCTCAGGTGCTTGAATTCGATACGGCCTTGACTGCGCGGCGTCACGAAGTCGCCCTGGTCGGTTTCTAAAGGTTGATCCAGTACTTCGAACAGCGATTCCGCTGCCGCGATGCCGCGCAGGATTTCGGCGTTGGCGTCGCTCAGTTGGCGTATGGGCTTGGGCAGCAAAAACGCAGCGGTGAAAAAGCCGACGAATTCGCCCGGACTGGAGTGTTGCATGATCACCAGGGCCAAAAACATCATGCCGGCCAATGCGAAGGAAATTAGCAGTTGCATCAACGGATTGTTCAGCGACACCGTCATGATCAACTTGCGGTATTGCTTGCGATTTTCCAGGCTGGCGTCCTCGAAGCGCCGGCGTTCGTAGGCTTCGCCGCCGAAGCTTTTGACGATGCGGTTGCCGGTGACCATCTCCGAAGTGATGTGGGTCAAATCGCCGACGGTTTCTTGCATATTGCGGCTTAAACGCTTCAGTCGTTTGCCGACATAGCGCACCATGGTGATCACCACCGGTGCGATCAGCAAAAATACCAAAGCCAGGCGCCAATTGGTATAGGCCAAATAAGCCAGCAGGCCCAACGCGGTCAAGCCTTCCCGGATGTAGGAGCGGATCGAATCCGAAGTGGCCCGGGTTACCTCGCCGACATTGTTGGTTATCCTGGAAATCATGTAACCGCTGTTGTGGCTGTCGAAATACTGCACCGGCAGTTGGGTGTAATGATTGAAAATATCGCAGCGCAGTTGGTGGATGACGTTGCCGGAGATGCGCGCCAAATAATAGTTGCCTAAAAACGCGCCGGTGCCGCGCACCAAAAACAAGCCGATAAACAATAGCGGCAGGAATTGCAAGTCGGCGCGGTTCGGGCTGCTGAGGCTGTCGATGATGCGTTGGATGATCATTACCACCGCCGGTTCGGTGGCGGCGTAAACGGCGAAGCCGAGCGCGCTGACCAAGAACATGCGCCAATAAGGCCAAACATAGCGCAGTAGTCGCTTGTATACTTGCCCGTCGCTTGGCCGGTTTTTGTGAGTTTGTGTGCTGTCCAAGACTTAACCTCTGAATTTTGCCGCGCACTACGGCGCGAGACGATTGCTATGCCGAAAGCCAAACCCGCCAATATACAGCCTAAGCGCATTTTAGTGATAACCCTGCGCTATTTGGGCGATACCTTGTTGACGACTCCCTTGCTCAATGCCTTGCATCAAGCTTATCCGCAGGCGGCCATCGACGTGCTGTTGCCGGCGGCCAACGCCGGGATGTTGGCGGGCAATCCGGCCGTTGCGCAGATCGTCGAAATGCCGGTCAAACCTAAACTATGGACGTTTTTGCGGTTTTTGGCTGGGTTATATCGGCGCTACGATTGGGCGATTGCCGCGCAAGACGGCGATAGGCCGGCCTTGTGCGCAATCATAGCGGGTAAGCGTAGTTTAGGTTTCGTGCCGGAAGCGCTAGGCAAAGCCTGGTGGAAAAAGCTGTTATTTTCCGATGCTCTGGTTTTCCCCCGGGATTATCGGCATCCGCTATTGGAGAACCTGCGGTTTTGCGAGGTATTGGGCGTTGAGCCGTGTTATCGGCTGACGCCGCCTTGTTCGGACCAGAAGCCGCCGGTTGAGCCGCTCAAGCCCTATGCCGTGCTGCACATTATGCCGCAATGGCGCTATAAACAATGGCATAGCGCCGGCTGGCGGGCATTGATCGACTACTTGACCAAGAGCGGCTTACAGGTGGTGTTGTCCGGCAGCGGACATCCTGCGGAGCGGCAGGTACTGAACGAAATCGTGGCTGACGCGGCGGCAGTGCCTATCGATGTGAGTGGCCGGTTGTCGTTAGCGCAATTAGCCGATCTGATTGGCGGCGCGGCTCTGTTTGTCGGCCCGGATACCGGCATCACCCATATGGCGGCGGCGACCGGTACGCCGACGATAGCCTTGTTCGGCCCTACCGACCCACGCAAATGGGCGCCGTGGCCGGTTGGTTATGAGAATGTACAAGCGCCGTTTGCCGCCCGTGGCTCCCGGCGAGTAGGTAACGTTTATTTGATTCAAGGTCACACGGATAAGGAGTGCCTGCCTTGCCAATTGGAGGGCTGCGAGCGGCATAGAAACAGTCATAGCGAATGTTTGGACGATTTGCCGGTTCAAACCGTGATACGGGCGGTCGACGAATTTATTTCGCAGGCAAAGTCAAGCCGGGAAAACCCAGTTGCTTACTATTCTTAACGCCGGATGGGTTTAGCTTGGTTTATGCTATGTATAGATTAAGCGTTTAATATGAATAATTTGTTCGGCGCCGCTGCGGTTGCTTCCCGGTCGCCGAAAATAACCGGCAGATCATCGAAACCAATCAAAGAGCACCCATAATGCCGCAAATCTTGCTGGGGCTAAGACCTCTGGCATCGCCGGGCGATGCACTTCAAGCCTGCTTGGCTGTTTTACCTTTGTTGGTTTTGACCAAGTCCGGCTGGTCCGGCGTCATACTGGTTTTGAGCGCGGTATTGGGGTTGTGGATCGTGGTTGCTCAGCGGAATCGACCCTTCGATTTGCCGCCCGGTCAACGCCGCTGGATGCTGGGTTTTGCGGTGCTGTTTTGCATGCCGGTGCTCGCGATTGCGCTGAGTCAGGCGATACGCCACGACTGGATAGGCCGCTACTACGATAGTCCGGCGCGTTTTCTGCTTTGCGTGCCGATTTTGCTGGCGCTGGTCAAGTTACGGGCGGACGTCGTTAAATTTTTTGCTTACGTCGTGCCTTGCGGCTTGTTGTTGACCGGCTTGGTGATTTCGTTGAAGTGGAATCTGTGGTGGGATACAACGCGCGTCTCGACCCATTTCGTCGATCCTCTAACCTTCGGCAGTTTGAATCTCACTTTGGGCTTGTTTTGCCTGTTAGCGATCGATTTGTACCAAAAAGATGGGTGGATAGTACGACTCTACAAATTTTGCGGCTTCGCGGTCGGCCTGTATCTATCGGTGTTGTCCAGTAGCCGGACCGGTTGGGCCGCTGCACCGCTAGTGTTGTTAATTTGGTTAAACATCCGTTTGGCCGGCTATCGCGTGTATGCGTTTGCCGCGGCGGTGTTGTTGAGCTTGTCGGTGTTTTATCTGTCAGCGACTTTACGAGAACGTACCGGCATGGCGATAGAGGAAATCATGACCTACCACTGGGATGGGCCGAACCGGCATAACTCGGTCGGCGCCCGTTTATCGTTTATCCGCATGGCCGCTTTTTTGCTGGAACAAAATCCTTTCGGCGGTTTCGGCGACCGTGGTTTCGCAACGTTTATCGGCCATCCGGAACTGAACCGTTACGCCGTGGTAAAAACCCAAGAATTTGCGTTAAACGCCGGCTTTCATAACGAGATCGCTACCAATGCGGTGCGTTCCGGCATTTGGGGTTTGTTGTCCAGTTTGGCGTTGTTTGTGGTGCCGGCCGTGTATTTCGGCAAGCAACTGTGGGCCGACTGCAAAATCACCCAACGATTGGGGCTGCTAGCCTTGGGTTATTTGCTTTGTACCTTTGTCAGCGGTATGACGACCGAAGTCTTCAATTTAAAGTTTGCCGCTTCTTTTCACGCGATGATGTTGAGCTGTTTTATCGGCGCACTGTTGATCCGTTCGTCATCCGCCTCCGTAAATTTGAAATCATGAATCCAGCCAAGTACGCCGTTACCTTCGCTTGTTACAACCAAGTCGATTACACTCGCCAATGTATAGACAGCATGCTCAAACATGGGTTTGATCTGTCCCGTTTGGTCGTAGTGGACAACGATTCCAGCGACGCCACCCGGGATTATCTGCAGTCGCTGCCGCTGGGCGGGCATATCTATAACCGATCCAATTTAGGCTGCGGTACGGCGTGGAATCAAGGGATTCTCGCCCTACAAGCCGAATGGTCGGTCATCATGAACAACGATGTGCTGGTGAGTGCCGGATGGTTGGAAAATTTGATTACCAGCGCGGAACAAAATGGATTGAAACTGGTTTCTCCAGCCTTGATTGAAGGGCCTTTGGATTACGATTTCGACGCGTTCTCCGAAACCGCTGCAAAAAAGATGGGTAGCGTTCTGCGCCGCGGCGGTCGCCACGCCGTCTGTTTGGCGGTGCACGAATCGGTCTGGCAGCAGATAGGCTATTTTCAACCGGTCCCGAAACTGCTCGGCTACGAAGATACCCTGTTCTTTCACGAAGCGGATAAAGCCGGCATCCCGTGTGCGATTAGCGGCGCTTCCTGGTTGCATCATTACGGGTCGATTACCCAAACCGCGATGAAGCAGGAACGCGGCTTGTCCGCTAAACAAGGACTCGGGAATCGCTACAACTATCGCTTGTTGCAACAAAGCTGGATGCAGCGCAAATGGGCCAAATATCAACGGGTGAGTCAGGCTCATGCTTGGCGCCAGCACGAGCTTGCCGCATTCGGTATGACGCTGCACGGCAAACGCGAAGCCGGCGAGTTTTTCTGGTACTGATGGTAGGAACGGTTGTCTATGCTCAGCGTCATCGTCATCACCCGTAATGAATCGGCCCATATTGCTAAGTGTCTGCAATCCGTGGCTTGGGCCGACGAAATCGTCGTGTTGGATTCCGGCAGCAACGACGATACCGTAGCAATTTGCCGACAGTTTACCGACCGGGTTTACAGTACGGATTGGCCGGGATTCGGCCCGCAAAAACAACGCGCACTGCAGAAAGCCAGCCACGAATGGGTGTTATCGCTGGATGCGGACGAACAGGTATCGGAGGCGTTAAGAACCGAGATCGAAACCGTGATGCGGACCGGCGTTTGTTCTGGCTATCAAATCCCCAGGTTATCCAGCTATTGCGGCCGGCAAATTAAACACGGCGGCTGGTGGCCGGATTACGTCGTGCGACTGTTTCGCTCCAAAGCCGGCCGGTTTAGCGACGATTTGGTGCACGAGCGGGTGATAGTAAACGGTGAGCTTGGGCGTTTACAAAATCCCATCTTGCACGAAAGCTATGTGAATTTGGAAGAGGTGTTGGCAAAAGTCAACAGCTATTCGACTTTAGGGGCGCAAAAGTTACGAGAGCGCGGAGAGGTATCCTGCTTGTCCGCAGCGGTTGCCAAAGCCTTTTGGACGTTTTTCCGCACATATTTTCTGCGGCTGGCGATATTGGACGGCCCGCAAGGCTTTATGTTGGCTGTCTCCAATGCAGAAATCACCTATTACAAGTATTTGAAGTTGTGGCTGTCCGGTCGGGAGTGACAGTTTTCGAGCCGCGAACGGGCTGACGAACCTCGGCACCCGAAGACGTCCAGGCCCGTGACCGATCGTTGTAAGCTTTGGTCAGGCAATTGGCAAAACTCGGCTAATTACTTAACCTTGGTCGCCAACCGGCGGCAAATGACCTATCACCTGCTCCGCAAGCCGCGAAAACGGCATACTTTGCACCCATACCGAGCCGGTACCTTTCATGGTCGCTAAAAACAAACCTTCGCCGCCGAACAACATGCTTTTCAAGCCGCCGCTGAGTGCGATGTTGTAATCGATGTCGCCGCTAAAGGCGACCAAACATCCCGTATCCAGACGCAGGGTTTCGTTGCGCAGGTCCTTGCGGATGACCGTGCCGCCGGCGTGAACGAATGCCATGCCGTCGCCGCGCAAGCGTTGTAGGATAAATCCTTCGCCGCCGAAAAAACCGCTGCCTAAGCGCTTGTTGAACGCAATATCCACCTTGGTGCCGAAGGCCGCCGCTAAAAACGCGCTGCGCTGGCAAATCACCTGTTCGCCCAGTTCCGCAAGATTCAACGCAATGACCGAGCCCGGATAAGGCGCGGAAAATGCCGCCCGCCGTTTTTGTTTTCCCTTGTTGGTGAAATGGGTCAGGAACACCGACTCCCCGGTCAGCATCCTTTTGCCGATGCCGAACAATTTATCCATGACGCCGCCGGAGCCGTCGCCCATCTTGGTTTCGAAATCGATGTCCTGTTCGATGTAGGTCATCGCGCCGGCTTCTGCAATCACCGTTTCGCCCGGGTCCAATTCCACTTCGACCATCTGGATGTCGTGACCGACGATTTGGTAATCCACTTGGTGGCAGTTCATGTGTCACTCCTCGTAAACGAAAACGCAGAAAATCAAGCGAGCAAATTGATCAATATTTGCTCGTAAATCCGGCTTAAGGTTTCCAGTTCCTCCAAACCTATGTGTTCGTCGACTTTGTGGATGCTGGCGTTGCAGGGGCCTAGTTCGATTACTTGCGCGCCGGTAGGCGCCACGAAGCGGCCGTCGGAGGTGCCGCCGCCGGTGTCGTCTATCGGTTCAATACCGCAAACGGCTCGGATTGCGGCATGGGTAGCCTGCAACAATTCGCCGGAGCCGGTTAAAAACGGATTACCCGACAAGCGCCAGTCTATTTGGTAGTCGAAGCCGTATTTGTCGAAGATGGCGTGGGTGCGGGCTTTGATGGCCGCTTCGTTCAGCTCGGTACTGAAACGCAAGTTAAATAAGGCCTCCAATTGACCGGGAATAATGTTTTCCGCGCCGGTACCGGCGTTGATGTTGGAAACCTGCAAGCGGGTGGGCGGAAAGAAGGCGTTGCCGTTATCCCAAACTTCGGCGGTCAATTCTTGTAAAGCCGGAGCAAAGGCGTGAATCGGATTAGCGGCCAATTCCGGATAGGCCACATGGCCCTGGATGCCGAACACGGTTAATTTGGCGCATAAGGACCCGCGCCTACCGACTCGAATCACGTCCCCCACGGTTTTGCTGCTGGAAGGCTCTCCCACCAAACACCAATCGATTTTCTCGCGCCGCGCCTCCAGAACTTCGACGACTTTGACGACGCCGTGGGTGGCAATGCCTTCTTCGTCGCTGGTCATCAACACCGCGATCGAGCCTTTGTGCGAGGGATGCCGAGTCAGAAAGCGCTCGACGGCAGTGACGAATGCGGCGATGCTGCCTTTCATGTCGGCCGTGCCGCGACCGAATAGTTTGCCGTCGCGGATGTTGGGTTTGAACGGTGCAGAACCCCAAGCCTCGGCCGGGCCGGGCGGAACTACATCGGTATGGCCCAAAAACACGAACAAGGGGCTGCGAGTGCCACGCCGCAACCATTGATTTTCGGTATCGGCAAATGGAAGACGCTCATCGACGAAACCCAAAGGGGTTAAGCATTCGGCCAACACGTCTTGGCAGCCGGCATCGGCCGGGGTGACCGATTCCAGTCGAATCAGGCGTTGTAACAGTTCCAGGGTATCGCTCATAGCAGTGCGGAGATTTGTTCGGGATCAAAGCCGACCAACAGGCGTTCGTCGATGGAAACGATCGGCCTTTTGATTAAAGTCGGGGTTTCCAGCATCAGCTGTAAGGCTTTTTCCGGGGTGAGGTCGCGTTTGCTGTCTTCGCTTAGCTGCCGCCAGCTGGTGCTACGTTGATTCAACACCGCATCCAGGCCGAGGGTAGCGACGAATTGCCGTAATAACTCCGCGTCCAAACCGTCGGTCCGGTAATCGTGGAAATGATAGGCAAGATTACGGCCATCGAACCAAGCGCGCGCTTTCTTTACGCTATCGCAGTTTTTGATGCCGTATATGACGATGGTTGGGGTTTGCATCACAAATACAAGGAGTTAAAAGAGGGTGAGAAAAAATTACTGTAGATAGCGGGCCCTATTGTGTGAAAAACCGACTAGAGTTGTCCAGTAATCAGCGCCGATGGCTAATTCGGCCAGCACGGATAGCAAAAAAGTAGCTTTGGGCGTGCCCAACGATGAAAGATAGACCGATAGCGGGCTTTAACTGTGTAGCCGGCATTGTTAGTCGCTCCGCTAAACTTGAAATGCCCCAACAAGGTTGCGCGCCTTATGCGCATTTGAGAATATCCCTTCGACTTGACGAATGCACCAATATCAGCAAACAGTTATCACCCCGCAGAAAACCATCAGCGATGCCGGTCGCGAATTGTGGGAGTACCGGGATTTATTCTATTTCTTAGCCTGGCGCGATCTTAAAGTGCGTTACAAGCAAACCGCAATCGGTGCAACCTGGGCGATATTACGGCCGCTGTTAACGATGTTGGTGTTTACCGTGGTGTTCGGACGCCTCGCCAAAATGCCGAGTGAGGGCGAAGCACCCTACGCGATCATGGTTTTCACCGCGATGCTGCCTTGGTACTTCTTTGCCAACACGCTGAGCGAAGCCGCAAACGCGGTCGTCAACAATTCGGCGATGATCAGCAAGGTTTACTTCCCACGAATCATCGCGCCGACTGCGCCATTGTTGGTCAATACGGTCGATTTTTTCATTTCCTTCGCGCTATTGATAGTAATGATGGCGTGGTACCGTTTCGTACCTTCGCTTGCGATAGTGCTGTTACCGGGTTTTCTGCTGCTGGCCGCTATCACGGCATTAGGGCTCGGTTATCTCATATCGGCGTTGAACGTCAAGTATCGGGATTTCCGTTACGTCGTTCCGTTTTTAGTGCAAATCGGGCTGTATATCTCTCCGGTCGGCTTCAGCAGCCGGGTGATACCTGAACAATGGCGCTCCCTCTATTCCCTGAATCCCATGGTAGGCGTTATCGACGGTTTCCGCTGGATGGTGATTGGCGATTCGGTGCAGTTGGACTGGCAGCGCTTTGGGTTGTCGACAGGCGTTTCCATCCTGCTTTTTTTGATCGGCTATCGGTATTTTATGCGCACCGAACGCCAGTTTGCCGATAGTCTGTAACAGCTTGGCCTTTATTACATGAGTGTCGCGATCAAAGTCGAAAATCTGGGTAAGAGTTACTGCATTCAACATCAGCAACAGAGCAGGTACACCTATCAAACCCTGGCGGAAAAACTCACTAGTGGCATCAGCCGACTCGGCAGCCGCATCGTTCATCCTTTTGCAAGTATCGAAACGGCGCAAAGCCGGGAAGAATTTTGGGCGTTAAGAGACCTCAATTTCGAGATCGAGCAAGGCGATAGAGTTGGCATTATCGGTAGAAACGGCGCGGGAAAATCCACCCTGCTTAAGATACTAAGCCGGATCACTCACCCGACGACGGGAAAAGTCGTCATCAACGGGCGGGTGTCAAGTTTGCTCGAGGTCGGGACCGGTTTTCACCCCGAACTGACCGGCCGGGAAAATATCTATCTAAACGGCGCGATTCTCGGTATGCGCAAGCATGAAATTCAACGTAAGTTCGACGAAATAGTTGAATTCGCGGAAGTGGAAAGGTTTTTGGATACGCCGGTCAAGCATTATTCGTCCGGGATGTATGTCAGGCTGGCATTTGCGGTTGCGGCGCATTTGGAGCCGGAAGTTCTCATAATTGACGAAGTGCTTGCTGTAGGCGATGCAAAATTCCAAGCGAAGTGTCTAGGTAAGATGGAGGAAATAGGACATAGCGGAAGAACTGTCATTTTCGTTAGCCACAACCTGTCTTTTATTCAACAGCTATGTACCACATGCATCCTGTTGGCCTACGGTGAAATGATAAGCCAGAAAACATCTAACGAGGCTTGCCGAGATTACCTAGCCACACTAGGTAGCGCTAAAGAGTACCTCGAATGGACAAGAAAGCAATATGAACACGACAAAGATGCGCAAATAACATCAATCAAAGTGACTAACTCCACAGATACTCAACTTAATGTAATTTTTCCAAATAACGATACGTTTATTGATATGTGTTTTGTTATCGCAAAGCCTGTAAGCGAAATGAAAATTACTGTCGCATTACTGGATGAATATAAAAATCAAATATTTGGATCGTTTCCTGAAGATGCCGGTCTGAAAACACCTGATCAGTCTGGAGAGTATCATGCACGAGTAATAATTCCTGGAAATATTATGTTCCATAACAAGTCATATGGAGTAAAAGTGCTGTTGTGGCATCCTGATACAGGCATTATAGATTGTATAGATAATATACAGTTTACAACAGGCGATATCCCATGCCTGGCAAATAGTACGCGTGGTGGAAGAACAGGGGTAATTACTATGAAGTGCGAGTGGAATATAAGGAATACTTCAAATATTAAATTGTAAAGAATAGTTGTGTTGGGAAACTTTGCGCCAATTAAAGTGAAAATTTAATAATCGTAATCGAAAAAACTAATTAGCAAAATGTGTGGAATATCCGGCCTGTGGGTACGAAGCTCAAGCTTGTCACGGGTTGAGCTTGAAAATATTATTAATTGTATGACGGATGCGCTCGAAAATCGAGGGCCTGACGGTCGCGGTGTCTGGATAGATAATAACAATTCACTGGCTCTAGGTCATCGTAGACTGGCTATTCGTGACTTGTCGGAATTAGGGCGCCAACCTATGTTGTCAAGTTGTAAACAACTTATAATTTCATATAATGGAGAAGTATATAATACTGAGGAAATAAAAAGGGAGTTAGAAGCGATCGGTAGATGGTGCAAAGGTCATTCGGATACTGAGGTGATATTGGAGGCATGCGCTGAATGGGGAGTGGAACAAACGGTTAAAAAACTAATTGGAATGTTTGCGTTTGCAGTTTGGAATATAAAAAGTCGCGAACTTTATCTAGTAAGAGATCGATTCGGGATAAAGCCTTTGTACATGTACTTAAACTCACGGGTTATACTTTTTGGCTCAGAGGTTAAAACGTTCAAATATTATCCCGGGTTTCAGAGTGAAATTGATATTGATGCAGTGTCTAGTTTTCTTAAGCACGGTTATGTAGCTAGTAATTGTTCGATATATAAGGGTGCGGTAAAAGTAAAGCCTGGCAGTATAATTAAATTTAATAGCGATTTTACATATAAAGAAATAATATATTGGGATGCACTGGAAGAAGCCTTGCGGCAAAAACAAAGCATAAGATACCGTAACGCCAGTGATTATATTGATCAAATGGAAAAATTGATTAATAACGCAGTGAATATAACAACTGTTAGCGACGTACCAGTCGGTGCGTTTTTATCCGGAGGAATAGACTCTTCGCTGGTTGTAGCAATTATGCAATCATCAAGTATCAAACGAATTCGGACTTTTTCTATAGGCTTTGAGGAAACGTCTTATAACGAAGCCAACTACGCAAAAGAAATTGCTCAATACCTTGGGACTGACCACACTGAAGCCTATATGACTTCGACTCAAGGCTTGTCAATTGTTGAAGAATTAGGAGGTGTTTATGATGAACCTTTTGCCGACTCCTCACAAATTCCAACATTGTTTCTTTCGAAATTAACCCGACAGGAAGTTACCGTCGCTCTTTCAGGTGATGGCGGCGACGAGATTTTCGCCGGATATGACCGATATTTTGTACATAATAGTCCTTTGATGCTGCCATTCCTTAATCAAAAATTGAGACGCATTATTGGGAATAATATTAAAAAAATTGATAAAAGAACCTGGGATGTAATTTCGCGGAGTATGCCTTCGAAACTAAAAATAACGAACTTAGGTTATAAGGCACATCGATACGCCGATAGGGTATCCGCCAATCCTATTGAAACGTATTTAAAAAATATGATGCAATGGCAGGGAGACTATAACTTACTGGTGAGCAAAGAAATAAGTAATAATATCGATAGAGAAGCCCTGTACAATCGCCATTTTAATAATTACATCGAAGAGTTCCAATTATTAGACACTACCGATTATCTTCCCAATGACATATTAACCAAAGTTGATCGTGCTAGTATGGCTGTCGGATTGGAGGTTCGCGTTCCGCTGCTTGATCATCGGATATATTCACAGGCATGGCGACTCCCTTTAGATTTAAAGGTTGATAAAAAACAAGGGAAATTGATATTGAGAAAGTTGCTGAACGAATATGTGCCTGAGCACTTGTTTCAACGTCCCAAAATGGGATTTGGAGTTCCCATAGGTCAATGGCTCAGAACGAGTCTCAGAGATTGGGCTGAAAGTCTTTTGGACCAGCGGAGCATTCAGAAAAACGAATTTTTGAATCCAGACTATATTCAGCAATTATGGAAAGCTCATTTGGCTGGCGATAATCATGAATATCTCCTTTGGAATGTGCTGATGTTTCAAGCGTGGTTGAGCAAGAGATAATTATAATGCGAATTGCGTTTATTACCTCCGAATATCCAACCGAGAAAACTCCGCATGGCGGTTTGGCAGCTTATTTAAAGAAAACGTCGTATTTTTTGGCATCTAAAGGTCATGAAGCTTATATAATCTTGTTGTCAAATAGAAATTATTATTGGAAAGATAATGAGGTACATATCTACGAAATAGATGCGACAATTAAGTTTTCAAACTGGATTAACGATGTTCCTTTATTAAGAATACTATGCCAATTTCTTGTAGGGATATTGGTCGATAGACGGCTTTTTTTGGGGTTTTCAGTAATAGACAAAAGTACTCCATTCGATATTGTTCAAATTCCAATCTTGCCTTATGGAGAGGTGTTAGGGCTATATATTTTAAGAAAGTTTAATAGAGCTCCTGTCGTTTGTCGCTTGTCTTGTTTTCCACCGGCGTATTTCGCTCATTTAAAGCAGAGGAAAATTATAGATTGCTTAAATCATATGTTCACGATTTACAAGTTAAATAAATCCGCCGCAGTTTTTTCGCCATGTAAAAGTACTTCTGAATTGACATATAGAAAGACGAAGGTAGAGATAGAGACTATCTATACAGTAGTCGAGCCGGGTAACATTGTTCTTGATTATACAGTTTATGATAAGAGTGGAGTCGAGCTTGAGTACATTTTGTATTTCAATCAGTTTGACCCTATAAAAGGTATAGATGTAATAGCTGATGCAGTTGGCAGTATCCTAGATCGGTACAATCATATTAGTTTTGTATTTATAGGCCAGGACAATGGCGTAGGCTTGGATCAAATAGGGCATACAACGTGGCAAAGTTATATTAAAAGCAAATGTGATATTTCGGTTTTAGAACGCTTATATTTTTTTTCGCCGCTTAATAGAAGTCAATTATTTCCCTTTATTATGAATGCTAAAGCGGTATTGATTCCATCAAAGTTAGATAATTATCCAAATGCCTGCCTTGAGGCGCTATTTCTGGAGACGCCAGTCATTGGCACGTATGAATCAAGTCTGGAGGAAATGATCATAGATGGAAGAACTGGATTTTTGGCTGAAAATTCTGATCCAGAATCATTGAAAAAAGCTATTCATAAGTTGCTGTCACTTTCGCCGGAAGAATTGAAATTAATGAAAAATTACATTCGGCAGAACATGAAAAAGGTTGTTGCTGAAGATAGGATTGGTAGGCTGTTGGAATTTTATCAATCGGTAGTAGATAAGCATAACCACTAATGAAAAAATTATTGGTCGCCGTTATAAGCAAATCAGATGCTTCCGGTGGAGGTGCAGGCCGAAGCGCGGAGACACTAACGAGGTTATTAATTCAAAACGGTCATGTTGCTCATCACTGGCTAGGTTATCCGAGTAAACGTTGGTTGCCTAGTATGCGTAAGCTTCACGGTGAGTTTTTCGGTCAAATGTTTTATAGATCTTGCCTATATCTGTCTCGAAGGATCGGTTTGCCTGATTTTATTACTCCTGAAATTTTTTTTCATATCTATCGCAAAGAAGTTGACTACGATATATATCATTTTAACGATATTACTATCACTTTTTCACCGATAGCTTTAAGGTGGTTGGCTAAACATACTAGGGTCGTATGGACATTTAGGGATTGCTCGCCATTTACCGGCGGCTGTATATATCCTCTAGAATGTACGGCTTATATGAATGATTGTGGTAATTGTCCGCAATTGGGTCAATGGCCTTTATTGACTTCAATTGATAGAACGGGTTTTGTACGGAGATTCAAGCGGACTACCGCAAGGCAAAATCTGTTTATCCCAGTTGTGCCATCCAATTGGATGGCGGAGCAAGCCATGTCGTCTGGGTTTTTCGAAGAAAAGCCCGCTGTAATCTATAATTCAGTAAATATTAATTTATTTAGGCCTTTGGATAAGGTTACTATTAGACAAATTTTACAGCTTCCAGTAGACCAGTTTATTGTGCTAATCGGATCAATGGAGTTGAACAATAAATTTAAAGGACTTAACTATGCGTTGGAGGCATTAAGACATATTGATCCGCCTCCTTATATTCTTGCCATTGGCAGTCCGCCAAAAAATATTAGTGATGAGTTTAAAGGTTTAAATATACATTTTACCGGCTATATTCAGGACGATATTTTGCTCGCACAATATTACTCAGCAGCCGATATATTCTTGTTTCCTACGCTAGCAGACAACTGTCCGAATTCGGTGCTTGAAACGATGGCGACTGCCACTCCTACCATTGCTTTTTCGGTCGGTGGATTACCGGAGCTAATTGATCATAATTCAACTGGTTTGCTTGTTAGGCCTAAGAACGTTTCTGAATTAGTAGCTGCGTTACGATTCGCGATAGACAATGTAGAAAAGCGAATATCGTGGGGTAAGGCGGCTAGATTGAAAGTAGAAAATAGTTTTAATGAAAATATACTTATAACGAAGTATTTAAAATTATATCATTCTTTGGTGGATGAATGAGCGAGGTATATTCATTTGACGTGTTTGATACTGCGTTAATTCGTTCGACCGCTTATCCTATTGATCTATTCTATGATTTAGCTCGTACCTTGATCAGTCAATTTGTTTTCGACACCTGCAAGCACGACATAAATCATATCGCACTTTTAAGAATCAAAGCGGAAAAGGTGGCAAGGCGTACTTTACGATATTATAGGGAAGATATAAGGCTATCCGACATATATTATCATTTCAGCGATTTGTTGCCTTTCAAAATTGATATTCAAACTGCCATGAATATCGAGTTGGAGTTGGAAATGCAAGCTGCTAGGCCAAATCCCTATGTTGCTCGCATTATTGCTGATGCTAGACGGAGAGGGGTCAGTATATTGTTTATTTCCGATATGTATCTACCTACTTCTTTTATTAGGGCTTGCCTGATTAAAAGCGGTTTAGCCGAACAGAACGATTCTGTTTATGTTTCGGGAGATATCGGGTTGTCCAAGCATCATGGTTCCCTATACAAATATGTTTTAGATAAAGAGGGAGTTTTACCCTCAGATATAAGTCATTTCGGGGATAACCTCTATTCGGATATTAAAGTGCCGTCTCGATTTGGAATTGTCGCCACTTATGTCGGTAGCGCTAAACTAACTGAATACGAACGTTTTTTAGTCAAAACTGATTTGAGCCCGAATTTATCGAAAATCGTCGGGCTGCAACGTATAATCAGACTCAAGCATGGAAGCAACCCCGGACCATTCACAGAAAGCGTACCTGTCGTAACCGGATTAATTGCTCCTGTGTTAACGGCTTTTACAGCGTGGGTGCTTCGTAGCGCTCGATCTCATGGAATTGAGCGGCTTTATTTTGTTTCTAGGGATGGAGAAATTCTTTATAAAATTGCAAAAGAATTGAGCGTTGTTCAAGATGGGCCGGAAATCAAGTATTTATATGGTTCACGACAAGCATGGTTCCTTCCTTCGATACTGGGTGACGCCCTGGAGAACATTGACTGGGCCTTTTCACGAAACGGTTCCACTGCGATATACGACATATTGGCGAGATTCAATTTTTCGCGGGATGAAGTAGATGAGCTTTTATGCGGCACTGAGTTTGGGGCATACGATTATCAAAGCGCGCTTTCGGTAGAGCGCCTGGAGCAATTTAGATTATTCGTTTTACATAACCAAGAAATTCGAGTCCTTATCATGGACAAGGCGAAATCGGCGTTAGTAAACGTTCAGAAATACTTTCAACAAGAAAATCTAAACCAGGACGGGAATTGGGCTATCGTAGATGTTGGATGGCGGCTTAATTGTCAAACAGCGCTGAATCGCATTTTTTCTTCGTTGGGTTGGTCTTGCCGTGCAAAAGGATACTATTTGGGTTTAGCCGAGTCCGTGGTAGAGTCGGCGGCGGAGGGAAGTTGCCATTCCTATTTTCGAGGTTCCGAAGATATTATTGTTAAACGTGGCTTAATAATTGAGCACATATTTACCGCGTCGACACATTCTTCGGTTGCCGGTTACAAGGTGTCAAAAGGGTGGACTAGTCCTGTTTTTGTGTCGGAAAGTCAAGATATTCAACTTTCCGCATACGCTGAATTTCTTCACTCGCTTTGCCTTGAGTTTGCCAAGGAAAGTGCTCTTCTTGGAGTTTGGCGCAATCCCGACATATCGATGGATAGAACGATACGGTCAGCCGTAATTCGATTTTTAAAGTACCCTTCGGCGGAAGCGGTAAAATCGATTAACTGGGTTCCGCTTGTGTTAGATCAGTCGCATAAGATGAGTTGCTATTTGAAAATAGGGGTGCCCATCAGTCTTACAAATCTATTAAATCTAATACGATATGAAATGGGATTTAAGGGGAATATGCAATTAGGGTGCTATTGGGTTGAGGGGGCAATTGCATTGTCGCCACCTTGGATTCGGGTGATTATGAGGTCATTATTATTTGGACAGCGCTTGGCTAATAAATTACTACTTAGATGAGCAATATCACGCCGTTTATAGCGCCTAGAATACTGGCCATCATGGTCAATTGGAATGGAAAAGAATTTTTGCCTGCAAGCGTGTCTTCAGTTTTGAATGAGCTCGCTCCTATTAATGGTCAGCTTTTGCTGGTGGATAACGCTTCAAGCGATGGAAGCGTTGAGTATATCAAAGCGAATTTTCCATCAGTTGAAATTTTGCAGCATGCCGAAAATCTAGGCGGGGCAGGCGGCTTTTCAGCAGGAATGCGTGTCGCCCTGACTAGGCCGGAAATCGAATATGTTTGGTTGCTGGATAACGATGTTATTGTCGAAAAAGGTGCGCTAGGTCCTTTAATCGACTGCTTGGACGCGCATGTTTCGGCTGGAGCAGTCGGCTCGCAAATTTGTTTGTACCATGATCGGAATACCGTTCAGGAAATCGGAGGAGAGATTTCGCCGTGGCTTGGCGCGTTAAGGCAAAATTTTTCTTGTCAACCGCGCGTGCCGGCTGAAACTAATCCCTATCAAGTAGGTTATTTGGCTGCATGTTCAGTGTTGATTCGCCGGTCATGCCTGGCGCAAGTGGGCACTTTTGCAGATTTGTTTGTGTTTTACGACGACGTAGAATGGGGGTTGAGGGCGAAAAAGGCGGGTTGGACTTTGTGGGCCGTACCTGCTTCGGTTATCCGACATAACTATAGTGAAACTAAGCCGATTGTTCCCTGGCGAGAATATTATCGAAAACGTAACCGATTGGCGATGTTGGCTGTATACCCACCTAAACACGGCAAACAATTAGCGAGTTTGGTTTATATTGTTTATATCAATTACTTAATATATTTACACTGTTGGCTTAAGTTTACGCCACTTGATCAAGTTTATATTTTAGCAAGGAATGATGCGCTCAAAGGATGTTTAGGTAAGCGAAGTTCTGCAATTTTTGAGTCTTATTCTATCGATTCTATTAAGTTTGACGCGCTGGGTGATAAAGTATTAATTGATGTCGGAGATGGGGCTGGAGAATTGCTGAAAATTGTAGATTTAATAAGTAAATTTAATTCGAATTTGCAGTTTTTTATGCCTAAAAAATACGCACATTATTTGCGGCTTTTTTCTCGGTCAAACGTTCGTGTTGCAATTGATGATGTGTATTCGAGCATTATTATAGGTAAGTCGTATAGTTTTCTTTCACTATTTTATGCTAAAACAATTTATCGGGTGGCAGGTAGTAAGCTGGAGAAAATTTCTGTTATAGATTGTATGCAAGAGCAGGTAATAAGATTGGCTGCGTTGACTGCGTCTTGTATCGTTTCTCCGTGGCACTGGTTTGTGCTGCAATTTAAGTATTATGGTAAAAAGTGCTTATGAAAATCGCTTCATCATGGCTATGATATTTTCTTGTAAAAAATGAATGTCTTGTTTCTGTGCAAGCGCAGATATATGGGTAAAGATGTGTTGGATGATCGCTATGGTCGATTATTTAATTTACCTTTAGAGTTGTCATTGTTTACTAATAGTATGACGGCGGTTTGCATGGATTACCATATTAATCGGAAACTTAAGGTTGTTGAGATAGATTCGAGATCAAGGTTTTACGGTTTTTTTATTGGTTCTATTATCGATTTTATTAAAGTATTCAATAGCGTAATATTTGCTCGTCATGATATTGTTATCGGCAGTTCCGACTGTTTGCAGGCTACATTTGCAATGCTGACTGCTTGGGTTTATAGGCGACCCTATTATCTCGATTTATACGATAATTATGAAAGTTTTGGCTTAGCTAAATTACCCGGAGTTTTGTGGCTGTATCGTCGCGCGGTTAAAGGAGCTAAAGGCATTTGCTGCGTTAGCGATGCACTCGCTGACTATATCCGTCAACGCTACCAACATCCCAACGTAATAACGCTAGAAAGCACGATTTCAGGTGGCGACTTCATCCCGCTGAACAAGCAGGCATGTCGAGAAAAACTGAAGCTACCGGTTCAAGGAACGTTAATCGGAATTGCCGGCGCCTTGGATTCGTCTCGTGGGATTGACCTGCTTTACCGCAGTTTCTTGCAACTTGCCGAAAGCGATTTGCTGCTGCATTTGGTCTTGGCGGGTCCTACCGATAATGCCTGTCCTATACCTGCGCATCCTAGGATTCATTATTTAGGAATGCTAGCGCATCAAGATATTCCGGTGTTTTATAACGCGCTCGATTTGGCGGTGATCTGTATGCGAGACAGCGATTTCGGGCGTTACGCCTTTCCGCAGAAGACATACGAAATCTTGGCTTGCAAAACGCCGGTATTGGCAGCGCGGGTTGGCGCGCTGGCACAATTGTTTCAGAACTACCCACGCTGTCTTTATCAGCCGGATAGCGTCGAAGACCTGTCAACCAAGATCCTCGATCTGTTGGCCCATCCCGAATCCGTCGATTTGCCCATCCCTACCTGGGCCGAGCAGGCGGAAAAATTGGCGGCTTGGTTGCAAACATGAAGCGCGTCCTGGTGGTCGGGGCCGGGTTCGCGGGGGCAACGGTGGCTCGTGAACTGGCCGATAGCGGTCGCTACGCCGTTGATGTCATCGATAGCCGCAATCATGTTGCCGGTAACGCGTTCGACCCGATTGACGAGAACCTCAAGTTGCGGGTGCACCGCTACGGTCCGCATATTTTTCATACCAACGACCAAGGCATCTTCGATTACCTTTCCCGCTTTACCGAATGGCTGCCCTATCGGCACAAAGTGGAAGCGTGGGTGGAAAGCATCGGCTACGTGCCGCTGCCGATCAATCGTTTAACCTTAAACCGTTTGTTTGCGTTGTCGCTGCAACACGAAGCAGAGGTAAAGGCGTTTTTGGCCACGCAATGTGTGCGTCACCTGCGGCCCGCCAATGCTCGGGAAGTGGCCGAAAATTTGTTCGGCCCGTATCTGACCGATCTGTTTTTCGGGCGTTACACCTATAAAATGTGGGGATTGAGGCTGGAGGAATTGCCGGTTTCCGTCTTGCAAAGGCTACCGGTACGTTACGACGACAACTGCGATTATTTCAACGACCGTTTCCAGGCCATGCCGAAAAACGGTTATCTCAGTCTGATCGATAACATGCTGGACCATGCGGCAATCGAAGTCAGGTTGAATTGCCGGTTCGAAAAAGCGATGGAAGCCGATTACCTGCATGTATTCAATTCCATGCCCATAGACGTGTATTTCGAGCAATGTTTCGGTGCGTTGCCTTATCGTTCGATCAAATTCGAACACCGTGTAGTGGACGAGCTGACGCAACCCGTGCCTACCGTCAATTTCACTGATCAAGGGGTTTATACTAGGCAAACCGAATGGCGGCTGTATCCGGGTTGCGATTTGGGGGCGAACAAAAGCCTATTGACCCGGGAAATTCCGTGCGGCTACGAAGACAATCGCTACGAACGCTATTATCCGGTGAAGACGGTAGACGGTTGGCCGCAGCGCCTATATGCGCAATATCAAGAGTTGGCCAAATCGCTAGCCAATATGACCTTTATCGGCCGCTGCGGTCAGTATATTTACTATGATATGCATCAGGTCGTGGCAAACAGTTTGAAGATTGCCAGCGACTTTCTCAAATCCGAACCGGCAGCGTAACGCCGCCGGGGTCATTGATTCTTTACCGGTCGAAATACTCCGTGACACAGTCATCTAAACTCAGCATCATACTGCCGGCAAAAAACGAAGCGGATAATATCGGCCAAGTACTGCAAATCCTGTCGCTGTATTTTCCGGACGCCGAATTATTGGTGGTCGACGACGGTTCCAGCGATGAGACTGCAACGATTGCAACGCAATATGCGGCACGGGTGATTCGACATCCTTATAGTCAGGGCAACGGGGCATCGGTAAAAACCGGTGCGAGAAATGCTTCGGGCGACATTTTGGTGTTCATGGATGCCGACGGCCAACACGATCCGGCCGACGTGCCGGCCTTGCTGGCTAAGTTAGGGCAAGGCTACGACATGGCTATCGGCGCCAGGCATGTAAGCTCGCATGCTTCCTGGGCGCGGCGGGTTGGTAATTCGTTTTACAACAAATTGGCCTCGCTGATGACCGGGCATAGAATCGAGGATTTGACCTCGGGTTTTCGCGCCGTAAGGGCGCATAAATTCCGTAAATTTCTGTATTTGCTGCCGAACGGATTTTCTTATCCCACCACCAGCACGATGGCGTTTTTCCGCTCCGGGTTTCCGGTCGCCTACGTGCCGATTCATGCCGGCAAGCGTCAGGGCAAAAGCCACTTGCGGGTTTTGAAAGACGGCACTCGTTTTTTTATCATTATCTTAAAAATCGGTGCGCTGTTTTCGCCGATGCGCTTGTTTTTGCCGATTAGCGGATTGACGTTTATTACCGGAATTTTGTATTACACCTATACGTATATTACATTGAGCCGATTCACTAATATGGGAGCGGTATTAATATTGGCTTCTTTGATTATATTTTTGATCGGTATCGTCTCGGAGCAAATATCATCGTTGCATTATAAAAACACAGACGAGTAAATTAATTAGTATGATATACGTTATACTAGGTACTCGCGCCCAGCTGATAAAAATGGCGCCCTTAATCAAGCAAATGCAAAGCAAAAACTATGCTTTTACCCTGGTGCATACCGGGCAGCATAAAGAAAGTTTAGCCGAAATTTTGCAAGATTTTAATTTAGATGTTGCTTGGCATTATCTGTATAGCAGTAAGGAAGAAGTCAAATCCATTGCGCATGCCGTGCGTTGGTTGATTGGATTGTTCTCGCAGATAATCTTAAAACCTGCGCAACTTTTGCCTGATTATCAAGACTATGCGGCGGGCCAAAATATCGTTTTGGTACACGGCGATACGTTTTCTACGGTAATTGGCGCCTTGTTGGCGAAGCGGCTCGGTATCAAAGTAGGTCATATCGAATCCGGCTTGCGTTCTTTCAATCTACTAGAACCGTTTCCGGAAGAAATTAATCGGTTAGTTACTTTCACGTTGACGGATATCGCTTTTTGTCCCGGTCAGTGGGCCTTGGATAATTTGAGTCGATATTCATGTATAAAGGTCAATACCGAAAATAATACCTTGTGGGATGCCTTAAACTATGCATTGGCGCTTCCGGGCGACGATAGCTGTCCTATTCCGGAACAAACGTTTGGAATAATATCGATACATCGCTTCGAAAATCTGTTTAATCCGAATAGGCTAAAGAAAATAATTCAACAAATCACCGAAATATCGCGTTCGTATTATTTGATATTCGTTCTGCATCCCAGTACCGAGAAGCGTTTACAAAAAATGCAGTTGTTGGAAGCGCTGAAAACTAACCCGAACATTAGTGTGCGCAAGCGTACCGGCTACGTGAATTTTGTGCACTTGCTGGCTGCCAGCACCTTTGTGATTACCGATGGCGGCAGCAATCAAGAAGAGTTGTCGTATTTGAACGTGCCTACCTTTTTAATGCGGCGCTCAACCGAGCGCCAAGAGGGGCTGGATAACAATGTCGTACTCGGCAAATTGTCCGATAGCTGTTTGCTGGAATTTGTCGGTCATTTAGAAAAAACAGGCGCTAGCGAGTTATCCACGCGTGCGCCGGCCATTTCTCCCTGTGAAATTATTTGTCGGCATATCGAATTCGCCGCTGGTTAGCGGGCATTTTGACACCTACCGACTGGACGACTCTGCCTTGCCGGCTGTTGCCCTGGTTTATAATGCCATTGTTTATCGATTCGGAGTTAACGTCTTGCAACCCACGGCGGAGGATATTTCGGCATTTTTGGCCGAGGACATAGGTAGCGGCGATTTGACCGCCAACATTATTCCCATCTCGGTAACCGCGTCGGGCAGTGTGATAACCCGCGAAGCCATGGTGGTGTGCGGCACTGCGTGGTTCGAGCAGGTTTTCAAACAGTTGGACGCCAAGGTTAACGTAGAGTGGCTGGTAGCGGAAGGTCACTCGGTCGAAGCAGGGACGGTGTTGTGCCGCTTGTCCGGCCCGGCTCGCGCCTTGTTGAGCGGCGAACGCACGGCGTTGAATTTGCTGCAAACTTTGTCAGCTACCGCGACGGTCGCGCGCGGCTATGCGGATGCGGTCGCGGGTACAGGTTGTAAGGTGCTCGATACCCGTAAAACCCTGCCCGGCTTGAGGCGGGCGCAAAAATATGCAGTGGTTTGCGGCGGTTGCTATAACCATAGGATCGGTTTGTTCGACGCCGTGCTGATCAAAGAAAACCATATTGCCGCAGCAGGTTCCATTGCTGCAGCGGTTAAGGCCGCGCGCAATAGCACTTGCGCATTAATCGAAGTGGAAGTCGAATCGTTGGCCGAGTTGCGGCAAGCTTTGGACGCGCAACCGGATCGGATAATGCTGGACAATTTTTCCTTACCCGAATTGCGGCAGGCGGTAGCTCTTAACGAGGGACGGATAGAGTTGGAAGCTTCCGGCAATATTGACTTGGACAACATTCGGGCCGTGGCCGAAACCGGTGTCGATTACATATCTATCGGTGCGTTGACTAAAAACTTGCGAGCCATAGACCTGTCCATGCGTTTGTCGCTGGAGTCGGTTAAGCCGGCGAACGGTTGATTTACCCCCCCACACGGGTCCGGCGACTATTGTCGCCCCTATAGGTCGTGCGTTTATGAATCAGGCTGCTTCTTCCTTAACCCGATACGGTTGGCTGTCGATCGCCGCCGCATTGACGACGATAGGGTTGAAAAGTTACGCGTACTGGTTGACCGGATCGGTCGGCTTATTGTCCGACGCGTTGGAGTCGCTGATTAACTTGGTCGCGGCGGTTATCGTGTTGATCGTGCTGAGCGTGGCGAGCCGTCCGCCGGATGCCAGGCACGCTTACGGACACGAGAAAATCGAATATTTCTCCAGCGGCGCGGAAGGGGTGATGATAGTGCTGGCGGCGTTGGGCATCATTTTTGCCGCTTGGGAGCGCTTACTGCATCCTATGCCGTTGCGTCAGTTGGATGTCGGCATTGCCATTGCGGTGTTCGCCTCGTTGATCAATCTGATCGTCGCCCGTGTTTTGATCGGCGTCGGCCGTGCCAGATATTCCATTACTTTGGAGGCGGATGGCAAGCATTTAATGACCGACGTGTGGACGACTTTAGGGATATTGATCGGCATAGGCGCCATCGCGGTGGCCAATCGTTTCGACGCCGATCTTGCGTTGGCTTCCCGCTTGGGCTTGGCCGGCTGGGAAATTTTGGATCCGGTCATTGCCATTGCGGTGGCTTTGCATATTGTTTGGGCCGGATTGCAGTTGATCTCGCGCACCATCGCAGGACTGATGGATGCGGCCTTGCCGGTCGAAGAAGTTGTGGAAATCGAAGCTATTTTAACCGGCTTCGCCTGTTCCGATCATGTCGCTTTCCATGCGTTGCGCACCCGCTTTGCCGGTTCTCGCCGTTTCATGTCCGTGCACGTGCTGGTGCCCGGCCAATGGACGGTGCAGCAAGGCCACGATTTGCTCGAACGCATCGAACGACAAATCGCGGACCGTTTCGAGGGTATCGATATAGACACGCATTTGGAACCTATCGAAGATATGGTTTCCTGGCGGCACTGATGGGCCGCTGCGGTCGCGCGGAGCGCAAGCCTTGCTACTATTTTTGCAATGGGTTCTTTCCGGACGGAAAATTGCGGTCCAACGAATGCCGGCGGCACGCGCGGTCGGTTTGTTCAGCTCGGTAATAGGCAAGGGCGGTTATGTTACTGATTCTCGGCTATTTAGGTATTTTCGCTTGTGTGTTTGGCGGCTTTATGATGGCCGGCGGCGAAATAGGTGTGCTGATTCAGCCGATCGAAGTGTTGATTATCGTCGGTTCCGCCTTCAGCGCGTTTATTGCCAGTAATTCGCTTAATACCATTAAGGCCGCTTTAGCCGGAGGGATTGGCACGCTAAGACCCTCCCGCTACAACAAAGAATATTATTTGGATTTATTGTTGAGCTTTAACGCCTTGAGTCAGAAAGCCCGTAAGGAAGGCTTGCTTTCGTTGGAACGAGTGGCGGACGATCCGGAAGGCTGCATGATTTTCGGCGAACGGATTGTGGCGGATCGGCATTTGATGGAGTTTATCTGCGATAAGTTGCGGCTGATACTGACCGGCGTGGATGCGGCGCTGTTGGAAGATTTGATCGACGCCGAAATCGAAGCTCACCACGACAATTGTCATGTGCCTATCCGCGCCGTCCAGCGCGTGGGCGACGGCATGCCGGCTTTCGGTATTGTCGCCGCGGTGATGGGCGTGGTGCATACCATGGAGTCGGTGGGGATTCCGCCGGCCGAATTAGGCAAGTTGATTGCCGCCGCGCTGGTAGGCACTTTTTTGGGCATTTTGGTGTCCTACGGCTTCGTCAGCCCTGTCGCCGCACTGATGGAAGAGCGTTTGGAAGACGAGTCGAATGCTTATCGCTGTGCCCAAAAAGGCCTGTTGAATTGCGCCAAAGGCACTTCGCCGCCGATGACTGTGGAGTTTATGCGTACCGCAATACCTTATCAGGTACGACCCGGCTTTTTCGAATTGGAGGATTATTTGAAATCCAGCAAGGGTTAAGGCATGGCTGAAAACCTCATCATCGTTAAAAAGATTAGGCGCAAAGCTCGTCACGCTTACCACGGCGGTGCCTGGAAAATCGCTTATGCGGATTTCGTTACGGCGATGATGGCATTTTTTTTGTTGATGTGGTTGATGGGTTCCACGGATCAAGCTACCCGCGAAGGTATTTCGGAATATTTCCAGCATCCTTTCGCGGTTTCGTTACGCAGCAGTGAAGGGAGTGGGGATAGAATCGCGATCATCCCCGGCGGCGGCAGCGATTTAAGTTCGCAGCAAAAAGGTCAGGTTCATCTTGGCGACGTGCCGCCCTCGCCGGTCAAGACACCGACACCGCAAGACATTGAAATTCTGGCCGAACAACAGGAGCAAATCCGCCTGGAAAAACTGCAGCAGGATATACAAGCCGTATTGGACGGCAATCCGCAGTTGACGGAGTATCGCGAGCAAATCAAACTGGAAACCACCCCGGAAGGTCTGAAAATTCAAATCATTGATGCGCAAAACCGGCCGATGTTCAAATTGGCCAGCTCGGAAATCGAGGAACACGCCAAAATGATCTTAAAAGAATTGGCCTCGGAGATTAATAAACTGCCGAATAAGGTCACCATCAACGGTCATACCGACGCCTTGCCTTTTCCCGGTACCCGGCGTAGTTATTCGAATTGGGAGCTTTCCAGCGAGAGGGCCAACGTGGCGCGCCAGCAACTGACGGAAGGCGGTTTGGGCGAAGACAAGATTTTACGGGTAGTGGGTTTGGCCTCCAGTATCCCTTACAATCGTGATAACCCTAACGATCCGATGAACCGGAGAATATCGATTATCGTGATGAACAGAAAGTCCGAGCAATATGTCTTGCACGACGGCGAGCGGGCCGGTCAGCAGCCCTCCCAAGGCACTACTTATGACGGCAGCAGCCCGCCCCCGCCGCCCGGCCGGTAAGCTGATTCCGGCGATTTATTGCCAACTCGGTGCCATGCTGTTGGTCGCGGCAATGCGGCCGTTGTTGCCGGTTAGCGTGTGGCATGCAGAGGCGTTAGTCTGGCTGCAAGGCGCTAGTGCGGCACTTTTGTCTTATTTGCTGCGGCAGCCGATGTGGTGGTGCTGGATACATCTGTTATTCCCGCCTGCGCTTTGGTGGGCGCATAGCAACGGCATTTCCGGGCAGTACGGTATGGTTGGCTTTATCGTATCCGCGTTGGTGTTTTGGCGAACCGCCGGGGGCGATGCGCCTTTATACTTGTCTTCCGATTCGGTCGCAGACGGTTTGGCGCGGCTCGCCGAAACGGAGCGGGCAAAAAATCTGGTCGAATTGGGTGCCGGTATCGGCAGCGTGGTGGTGCCGCTGGCGCGACGGTTGCCGGATCTGCAAATAACCGCCGTCGAACAGGCGCCCTTACCCTGGCTGGTATTGCGCTGGCGCTGTCGGCGTTTACCGAACGTAACGGTTTGTTTTCGTAATTTTTGGGAATGTTCGCTAGCCGGGAGCGACATGGTGTTCGCTTATTTAACGCCTGCGGTGATGCCGCGCTTGGGACTTAAATGCGCCGCGGAAATGGAAGGCAAGAGTTTACTGGTCTCGTCGGCGTTTGTGCTGCCCGATGCTGTTCCGGAGATGGTGGAGAAGCTTGACGACAATCCGGCAAACGCACTATTTTGCTACCGGGTTTCGACTCTGCAGGCGGATAGAGCGGTCTAGCGTTTAGGCGTTAAAACGGTTGCGATGAATGGGCTCATGCCCTTGCTTCCATTGCTTGTCGAAATGGCATTGGGCGTGTCTCGGGGCAAGCGACGGTCAATTTGCGCGTCTTGCCGTCAGCCGTTTATGCTCTGGTTCCAAGTTACTTTTGCAAGGTAGATAAACATGAAAGTTCTGATTACTGTTCTCGCATTGGCGGTTGCCGGCCAAAGTTCGGCCGGCGTTTATAAGTGTACGGATGCAGAGGGACACATAGATTATCGCTCTTCTCCTTGCACCAAAGAAGACAAAGCGGTGCAGATCAATACCAAAACCGGCAGCCGGGTGGATTTGAATGCCGTCGAATCCCAGCACCAGCGCGAAGTGCGAGCGGAACAACAGCAGCATCAAGAGGAAATGCGAGCCGAAAAGGCCCAATTGGATGCAATCATCCAAAGAGAACAATTGGCCAAGCAGGAAAGCGAGCTGACTCAGGCATTGATCAAACAAAAACCGTTACAGTTTTCCGCTTTTGCGATTCCGCCTTATCAGCCGGGTAAATTGCCGGCGCTAGTCAAGTCATTCGAACAGCGGTTACCGGATATCGAGAAATATCGGCGGCTGGCGGCCGAAAAAGCTTTGACGAGCGGGAATTGTCAGCGGGTCGAAACGGATGATTTGCACGGCAAGAGCAGTCTAGAAAACTTGGTGTTTTCAATCAGTTGCAGCTCCGGTGCCGTATTCATGTTCAACGAATCCGAGTTAAAACAATGAATGCTCCCAATCGAACGGTTTTCATCACCGGTTGTTCTTCCGGAATCGGCTACGCCACGGCAGTGTTACTGAAAAGCCGGGGATTTCGGGTGATTTGTTCCGCGCGCAAGCCGGAAGACGTGGAGAGGCTGATGGCGGAAGGTTTTGAATGTTTGCCGTTGGATTTGGCCGATTCGGCCAGTGTGCATCGCGCGGTAGCGGAATTGGCCGAGATTACCGGTGGAAAAATCGATGGCTTATTCAATAATGCGGCGTTCGGGCAGCCGGGGGCGGTGGAGGATTTAAGCCGTGAAGCGTTGCGCAATCAATTCGAGACCAATTTTTTCGGCACTCACGAATTAACCAATTTAATTCTACCCTTGATGCGCAAGCAAGGAATGGGACGAATCGTCTATAACAGTTCGGTATTGGGTTTTGTCGCGATGAAATTTCGCGGGGCCTATAACGCCAGTAAATTCGCATTGGAAGGATTGGCGGATACCCTGCGTTTGGAGTTGCGGGGAACCGGGATACACGTTGTATTAGTGGAGCCGGGCCCAATAGAAAGCCGGTTTCGCGCCAATGCGTTTTCGATGTATAAGCAATATATCGACGTCAACCAAAGTCCTCATCGCCAAACGTATCTGGCTATGGAAGCCAGATTGCAGAAGATCGGCCCGGCGGCCCCATTTACCTTGCCGGCGAATGCCGTGGCCGAAAAAGTTTTTCAGGCTATGACCGCCAAACGGCCTAAAGCCCGTTATCGGGTGACGGTGCCTACCCATTTGTTCGCCTGGCTGAAACGATTGTTGCCGACCGGATGGCTGGACAAAATCCTGGTTAGCGTAGAGTAACGAAAAGTTCATTAAAAATTCTGCAAATTGTCATGACTTGGTAACAAGCATGCTATGAAACCTCAATTTCTATGCTATTATCCCCAGCCGCATATGGTGGTTTAATTCAAGGCGACGCTGTGTGTGTTTATAAAAATAACTGCGAGGTTCAATACATGAAAATTTTTAAAAGTGCCGTTGTTGCATTCTCTTTGGCTGTTGCTATGGGTAGCTTCTCGACATCTGCGGTTGCTGAGTCCGATCCAGGCAGGATTTCTGTTAAACCGATCGATGTCATAAAAGGTGTTAACGATCGAATCACTGAAGCGGAAACTGCCATCGATAACGGCGCTGAAGATGCCGAAGTTGCTGCCCTGATCAGAAAAGCATCCAACTTCAGCGAAGAGTTGAACGCGAACGATAAAGTAGCGAGAGAAAACTCCAAAGTCAGACAACATTTGAAAGCAGCGATTACCGCAGCGAAATCGGCCAACCTGACCGAATCCAAAGAACATCTGAAAGCCGCAAAAGAAAAAAATGCGACTTTAAAATCGTTGCTGTAATTACGGTTGATTGAAGGGGCTTACATAGCCCCTTTTTCTGTGTATCCCGTTCCCGCATTTCTTTCCATCTAAAGGCTGGTTTAGCCTCATCCCCTTAAAGCTTAGCAGTTGCCGACATCATGCGTTTTCGCGCGCAACCCCGCGATTTTTGTCGATTATCCATTCGCTCCACGATCCGGCATACAGCTTGGAGCCCGGCAAGCCGGCGACTTCCATGGCCAATACGTTGTGGCAGGCCGTTACTCCGGAACCGCACATGTGTGCGGTTTGCGTTGCAGCATACGAGCCGATCAAGGCTTGGAATTCCCGTTTCAAGCGTGCCGCCGGTAAAAATAAACCTTCTGGAGTCAAATTTGCTTGAAACGGGCGGTTTAGGGCTTTAGGCACGTGACCGGCCACCGGGTCTATGGGTTCTTTGCGGCCTAGATAGCGTTCCGGAGTCCGGGCGTCGATCAGTGTTAACGTTCTCGCAGCCAAGCCGTTTTCCACCTGCCTAGCGCTTAGCCAAGCTTCGGAATTCAAATAGCAGCGAAATTGACTTGCGACGACTTTCGGCAGAATAGTCGTCAGCGGAAGTTGTTGTTTTTGCCATTGTTGAATGCCGCCGTCCAGTACCGCAACGGTTTCGTGACCCATGCTACGCAGCAACCACCAGAGGCGGCCGGCAAAAGCGCCGCCGGCATCGTCGTACACCACGACTTGGCTGCGGTTGCCAACCCCCCAAGCGCCTAATTGCTTGGTAAGCGCGGCAAAATCCGGCAGCGGGTGACGACCGCTATAACTGTTAACGGGTTTGGAAAGCTGCCGATTCAAATCCGCGTAGCGGGCATTGGGAATATGACCTTGCCGGTAAGCTCTGGCACCGGCCTCTGGGTCGGCCAGCGAAAAACGGCAGTCGAATACCAGCCAATCCGGCTTGTTTATCCGGCAGGCTAACTCGGATGCGGAAATCAAGGTGGTGTATGTCATTTATAACTCCAGAACGATTTTGCCAAAATGTCGGCCGTCGGCTAAATAAGCATGAGCTTGTTCGGCTGCGGCTAACGGAAACGTACGATCTATGACTGGCTTGATCGAGCCGCTTGCCAATAACGGCCAGACGCGTTCGCTTAGCTCTGCCGCAATCCGGCTTTTAAACGCTTGGTCTCGGCTACGCAAGGTTGATCCAGTGATAGTCAGACGCTTGCTCATGACTTGCCAGAGTTGAATTTCGCTCCGGGCGCCGTTTTGAATCGCAATTTGCACCAAACGGCCTTCGGCTGCCAAGCATTTTAAATTGCGGGGAAAATAGTCGCCGCCTATCATGTCCAATACCAAATCCACGCCTTGGCCGGCCGTCAGTTGCAGGATTTGCGCGACGAAATCGTCACGGCGGTAATCGATGGCGGCGGCTGCGCCCAACGCTAAACAGCGTTGGCATTTATCCGGACTGCCGGCCGTGACGTAACAGCTGTTGCCGAACGCGCGGGCCAATTGAATGGCGGTGGTGCCGATACCGCTGGCGCCGCCGTGTACCAACACGCTTTCTCCCGGCAGCAAGCGTCCGCGTTGAAACAGATTGCTCCACACGGTGAAAAAGGTTTCCGGTAAGGCTGCGGCTTCTATCATGCTGAGCCCGGCCGGAACCGGCAGACAGCTGCCGGCGGGGGCCAAACAAAACTCGGCGTACCCGCCTCCTGTGAGCAATGCGCAAACCGCATCGCCGACCTTATAGCCTTGGACGCCGGGGCCGGTTTCGACTATGGTGCCGGCCACCTCTAATCCAAGTAGATCAGATGCACCGGGCGGCGGCGGATAGACACCCTGCCGCTGCATTAAATCCGGCCGATTGACGCCGGCAGCCGCGACCTGAATCAGTACTTCACCGTCGCCTGGCAGCGGGCGCGGAAAGTCTCGCAATAGCAAAGCATTGCCGCTTTCGGTTGAGACAATATCAATCGCGCGCATTGCTAACCGCCTTTCACCGCCAAATCGCATTATTATATGCCGCTTTATCGAGCAAATTCGTCTCGCAAGCCGTTGGTTTATGCGAGCAAGTGTTTTTATTGGCGGGAATTTAAATGATACGTGCGGGAATTGTGGGCGGCACCGGCTATACAGGGGTCGAATTACTGAGGTTATTGCTGTTGCATACCGAGGTGGAAGTTGTAGCGGTCACCTCGCGCGCCGACGCCGGACAACGCGTCGACAGCGTATATCCCAGCTTGCGAGGTTTGTGCGGCCTGTCGTTTACACCCCCCGAGATCGAGCGTTTGGCCGAGTGCGACGTCGTCTTTTTCGCCACCCCGAACGGCACGGCGATGACGATGGCCGCGCAGCTTTTGCAACGCGACGTCAAAGTCATCGATTTGTCCGCCGATTTTCGGATTAAAGACGTGGCGGAATGGGAAAAATGGTACGGCATGAGCCACTCTAGTCCGGATTTGATTGCCGAAGCCGTGTACGGCTTGCCGGAACTCAAGCGGGACGCCATTCGAAATGCACGCTTGATTGCCTGCCCCGGTTGTTATCCTACTGCGGTGCAGTTGGGCTTCCTGCCGATGCTGGAAGCGGGATTGATAGATGCGGCAAATTTGATCGCCGACGCCAAATCCGGGGTCAGCGGGGCCGGGCGCAAAGCCGAGCTGTCGTCGCTGATGAGCGAAGCCGGCGAGAGTTTTAAAGCCTACGGCGTGCCGGGGCACAGGCATTTGCCGGAAATCAAGCAGGGCTTGCGGCAAGTGGCGGGACAATCGGTAGGTTTAACCTTCGTTCCGCATTTGACGCCGATGATACGCGGCATCCATGCCACATTGTATGCGCGCTTGGAACAAGGCGTCGACCTGCAGGCCTTGTTCGAAAACCGTTACCAAGCCGAGCCTTTCGTCGACGTGTTGCCGGCCGGCAGTCATGCGGACACCCGTAACGTGCGAGGCAGCAACCGCTGCCAGCTTGCCGTGCACCAGCCGCAGGACGGCAATACCGTCGTGGTATTGTCGGTGATAGACAATTTGGTGAAAGGCGCGTCCGGTCAGGCTGTGCAGAACATGAATTTGATGTTCGGCTTACCTGAAATTCTGGGTTTGGAAACGGTCGCTTTATATCCCTAACCGCTGGCCTCGCGTGGTTTCAGGTTGTGGTCTGAATTACAGGTAGGCGAATAATGTACGGTAAAATGGCGTTTTGTTTTTTAAGGAGGGTGGCCATGCCGAAAAAACTTTTCGGATTATGCGCAGTAGCGCTGGTCGCGGCCGCGTGCGTTACCAGCCCGACCGGACGTAGTCAATTCATCTATATGCCGGACAGTCAGGTCGACCAAATGGGCTTGCAGGCCTTCGACACGATGAAAAGCAAAAATCCGGTCAGTAACAACGCCGGCTTTAACCGATTCGCGCAATGCGTGGCGTATGCGATTACTTCCGTGACCGGCGGGCAATGGGAAGTGGTGGTGTTTCAAGACGATAGTTTGAACGCGTTTGCGTTGCCGGGTAATAAAATCGGCGTGCATTCGGGCCTGATCCAATTGGTGGACAATCAAGACCAGTTGGCTGCGGTTATCGGCCACGAAGTGGGTCACGTATTGTCCCGGCACAGTAACGAGCGCTTGTCGCAAGAAACCGCGGTCAGCACCGGCTTGTCGATGGTGCAAGCCATGGCCAATCCGCAAAGCCAGATGGGGCAGATGGCCATGGGGGCATTGGGGCTGGGCGCTCAATACGGACTGATATTGCCGTTCAGCCGGGTGCAGGAAAGCGAGGCCGATACCATAGGCCTGAATTTAATGGCCAAAGCCGGATTCGATCCGCGCCAAAGCATTAACCTTTGGTTGAAGATGGATAGAGCTTCGCAAGGCGGGCAGCCGGTGGAGTTCATGTCGACCCACCCTTCGCATGCCAGCCGTATCGACAATTTAAACCAGCAGATCCCGCAAGCCGTGCAATTGCAACAACAGGCCATGCGTGCCGGCAAACAGCCGCGCTGTAGTAAGTAAACCGAGATGAATCCGAATTTAAACCAACTGCATCCTTATCCGTTCGAAAAACTGGCGGCGCTCAAGCAAGGCATTACGCCGCCGGCCGACAAAGCGCATATCGCCATGTCGATCGGCGAGCCCAAGCATCCGACGCCGCATTTCATTCAAGAGGCTTTGCTGCAACATCTGCATGGCCTGGCGCACTATCCGACCACCAAAGGCTTGCCGGAATTGCGTGCCGCCATTGCGGCGTGGACCTGCCGGCGGTTCGCGCTGCCGGATGCGAGCGTGGATCCGGAAACCCAGGTGCTGCCGGTCAACGGCACCCGGGAAGCGCTGTTTTCGTTGGTGCAGGCGGTGGTCGATCCGGCCGACAAGCCGGTGGTGCTGATGCCGAATCCGTTCTATCAGATCTACGAAGGTGCGGCGTTGTTGGCCGGTGCCGAGCCGTATTATCTGAATACGACGGCGGAAAACGGCTATTTGCCGGATTTCGACAGTGTGCCGGCTGACATTTGGCGGCGCTGCCAATTGGCGTTCATCTGTTCGCCCGGCAACCCGACCGGGGCGGTGATGTCACAAGCCGATCATCTGAAATTATTGGCATTGGCGGAAACATACGATTTTGTGGTGGCTTCGGACGAATGTTATACCGAACTGTACGACGACGAGACTAATCCGCCGCAGGGCTTGCTGCAAAGTGCTTACGCCGCCGGCAGTACCGCTTTCAAACGCTGCGTGATTTTCCAAAGCCTGTCCAAGCGCTCCAATGCACCGGGCTTGCGCTCCGGCTTTGTGGCCGGCGATGCCGCGGTGTTGAATCAGTATTTCAAATACCGCACCTACCACGGCTGCCCGATGCCGGTGCCGACCCAGCACGCCAGCATCGCCGCCTGGAACGACGAAGAACATGTTAGGCGTAACCGCGAGATGTACCGCGACAAATTCACCGCCTTCATCGATATTCTCAAAGACGTATGCGAGATCAGCCGGCCGCCGGCCGGTTTTTATATCTGGCTGAAGACGTCTATCAGTGATACCGAATTTGCCCGGCAATTATTCGCCGAACAAAACATTACCGTGTTGCCGGGCAGTTATTTGTCCCGCGACAGCAACGGCATCAACCCCGGCGCCAACCACGTGCGCATTGCCTTGGTTGCGCCGTTGACAGAATGCGTGGAAGCCGCGCAGCGCATCAAAACCTTTATCGAAAATTTGAGGTAGGTCGGATTAACGTGGCCTAATCCGACAATCAAAGCCATCCTGTCGGGTTGCGGCTTACGCCTAACCCAAGCTACATTTTTTAACTTAACCTGAAACAACCATGTCAAACCTGGAAACCATCATCAACGCCGCGTTCGAAAACCGCGCCGAAATTAGCCCGTCCTCCGTTTCCCCGGAAATTCGCGACGCCGTCGCCACCGCATTGAATTTGCTCGACAAGGGCGAAGCCCGCGTTGCCGAGAAAAAAGACGGCGACTGGGTCACCAACCAATGGTTGAAAAAAGCCGTGCTACTGTCGTTCCGCATCAACGAAAACAAAGTTATCGAGAGCGGCGACGTGCGTTACTACGACAAAGTGCCGACCAAATTCAGCCAGTATAGCGAAGACGATTTCGCCAAAGCCGGCGTCCGCGTGGTGCCTAATGCCGTGGCCCGGTATGGCTCCTATGTCGCTCCCGGCGCTATCTTGATGCCGTCCTACGTTAACATCGGCGCTTATGTCGACAGCGGCACCATGGTCGATACCTGGGTAACCGTGGGTTCCTGCGCGCAAATCGGTAAAAACGTGCATTTGTCCGGCGGCGTCGGCATCGGCGGCGTGTTGGAGCCTTTGCAAGCCAACCCGACCATCATCGGCGACAACTGTTTCATCGGCGCCCGCTCCGAGATCGTCGAAGGCGTGATCGTCGAAGACAACTGCGTGGTGTCGATGGGCGTCTACATCGGCCAAAGCACCAAGATTTTCAACCGGATGACCGGCGAAGTCAGCTACGGCCGCATCCCGGCCGGTTCGGTGGTGGTGTCCGGTAACCTGCCCAGCAAAGACGGCAGCCATAGCTTGTATTGTGCGGTCATCATCAAACAAGTCGACGAAAAAACCCGCAGCAAAACCGGCATCAACGAATTGCTCAGAGACTGATAATCTTCGCGCGGGTGGCGGATGTTGGTTGCGCCCGCGCGCTTAATTGGCGGCCAAGGCTGCGCTTTTGAGCTTAATGGCTTGCGCCAATTCGTGTACCGCCATGGCGTAGTGGGTGCTTTGGTTGTAACGGGTGATCACGTAGAAATTGGGAAACCCGATCAGATATTCGTCGCCGTGTTGGTGGCGCAACAGCAATAGCCTTAACGGGCCGTCGCAGCCGCAGTTTTTCGACGGTACGACGCCGCGTTGCTGCAGTTGCCCGGGCGAATAGGCCGCGCTGAGGCCGTGCTGCAAATCGTCTAAACTGCTCGGTTTGCCTTGTATGCCGGCAATGACCGGTTGGCCGGCTTGCCAACCGTGTTGAGCGAAATAATTGGCGATGCTGCCTATGCTGTCTTCCGGATTCCATAAATCGCGGCGGCCGTCGCCGTTAAAATCCACCGCCCATTCCAGAAAACTGCCGGGCATGAATTGCCCCAAGCCCATCGCCCCGGCGTAGGAGCCGACCGGTTGCACCGGGTCTAGATGCTCGTTACGCGTCATGACCAGAAAGTTTTCCAATTCGGCGCGAAAGTAGTCGCCTCGGCGCTGATAATCGAAGGCCAGCGTAGTCAGCGCATCCAAGATGCGGTCTTTGCCGACAAAGCTGCCGAAGGTGGTTTCCACCGCCATAATGCCCAGGATATATTCGGCCGGCACACCGTATTGCCGGCTGGCCCGTTCCAGCGTGTGTTTATGTTTTTGCCAGAATGCCACACCACTGTTGATATGGCGCTCGTCCAAAAATTTGGCCCGATAGCGTGACCAGCTGCCTTTGCCGGGCGGGCTTTTCAGGCTTTGATCGGACTTACGCAAATAGTCCAACGTCCATTGCTTGCGCTTGGCTTGCGAGAACACGCCGTACAAATACTCGCGGCTGAACCCGTGTTTGCCGGCCATGTAATCGATAAAGCTTTGCAAGCTTGCATAGCCGGCAAAATCTCCGCCGATTTGGCTTGCCCGATACGCGCCGGTTTCGGCCGGCATCCGCCGTTCCTCGGGACCGGAGTCGCGCAATGGGCCGGGTGTGTTTGGCTGTGCGGGGGCGTGGCTCTGCGGCTTAGGGCCGCTACGACCGGCTTGCTGGCCGGCGCATGCCGCCGATAAAAACAGCGCAAGAACTATCGGCGATAGGCGTAAGGCGTTGGCTGTGGATTTGAATTTAAAATTTATACAATCGACCGCTTTCTTCATCGGTTTCGCTTAAACGCATGTTTTCGTCGTCGAAACCACCGGTTTCCGTGCTCAGCTTGATCATCAAGCGCACTTCGTTTCTGGAATCCGCTGCAAGCAGAGCGTCTTCGTAGCTGATTTTGCCGGCGGCGTACAAATCGAACAAGGCTTGGTCAAAGGTCTGCATGCCGTGTTCGCGCGAGTTTTTCATCAATTCTTTCAGTTTATGCACTTCGCCCTTGCGAATCAAATCGGAAACCAGCGGCGTATTCAGCAATATTTCGATGGCCGGATAGCGGCCGTTGCCGTCGGCCCGTTTTACCAGTTGCTGGGCGACGATACCGCGTAGATTCAAGGATAAGTCCATAAAAATTTGGTTGTGCATTTCTTCCGGAAAGAAGTGCAGGATGCGGTCCAAAGCTTGATTGGCGTTGTTGGCGTGCAAGGTGCACAAGCACAAATGGCCGGTTTCGGCGAAGGTGATGGCGTGTTGCATGGTTTCCTTGGTTCTGACCTCGCCGATCAGAATCACGTCCGGCGCTTGCCGCAAGGTGTTTTTCAACGCCACCTCGTAGGATTCGGTATCCAGGCCGACCTCGCGTTGCGTGATGATGCAGCCGTTATGCGGATGCACGAATTCTATCGGATCTTCGATGGTGATGATGTGGCCGCTGCTGTTCGCGTTGCGGTGCTTGATCAAGGCTGCCAGCGATGTGGATTTACCGGTGCCGGTGGCGCCGACGAACATCACCAAGCCGCGTTTATGCATGATCAGTTCTTTCAAAACCGGCGGCAAGTGCAGTTCTTCGGTATCGGGGATATGGGTTTCGATGCGGCGCAACACCATGCCGGCCGCGTCGCGTTGGGTAAAGGCGCTAACCCGGAACCGGCCCAGGCCGTGTACCCCCAGGGCGAACTGGCATTCTTTGGTGTGTTCGAATTCGTCTTTCTGCCGCTGGTCCATGATGCTGTGCACCACTTTCAGCGCCTGTTCGGCGGTAAGAATGTTTTTTGAAATCTCCACCACTTTGCCGTCGATTTTCATGCACGGCGGTTTGCCGGCGGTGATGAACAAGTCGGATGCTTTTTTTTCCACCATCAAGGCCAATAACGCTTTGAAGTCCATAACCTATCTCCCCCAAAAAACGGTTAACGGAAAATGTCTTTGTTGACCGCCTTGGTCATCGCCGCTTTTCCGGTGATCAGGCCGCGATCGACCAGTTCCTTCAGGTTTTGATCCAGGGTTTGCATGCCGTCCTTGCGCCCGGTTTGAATGGCGGAATACATTTGCGCGACCTTGGCCTCGCGGATCAGGTTGCGGATAGCCGGGGTGCCGACCATGATTTCGTGCGCGGCAATTCGGCCGCCGCCCACCTTTTTCAACAAGGTTTGAGAAATCACGGCTTGCAGCGACTCGGACAGCATGGAGCGTATCATGTCTTTTTCCGCCGCCGGAAAGACGTCGATGATGCGGTCTATGGTTTTTGCCGCCGAGGTGGTATGCAGGGTGCCGAATACCAGGTGGCCGGTTTCCGCGGCGGTCAACGCCAGGCGTATGGTTTCCAGGTCGCGCATCTCGCCGACCAGGATGATGTCCGGGTCTTCCCGCAAGGCCGAGCGCAAGGCTTCGTTGAAGCCTAGCGTGTCCCTATGCACTTCCCGCTGGTTGATCAGCGATTTCTGGCTTTCGTGCACGAATTCTATAGGGTCTTCGACGGTCAGGATGTGCGAGTAATCGTTGGAATTGATGTGATTGATCATCGCCGCCAGCGTGGTGGACTTGCCGGAGCCGGTGGGCCCGGTAACCAAAATCAGCCCGCGCGGCTTGGTGCAGACTTCTTCGAAAAATTTCGGCGCGCCGAGTTCCTCCAAGGTCAGCACTTTCGATGGAATAGTCCTGAATACCGCCCCGGCACCGCGGTCTTGGTTGAAGGCATTGACCCTGAAACGGGCCACGCCGGGCAAGGCGAAGGAAAAGTCGGTTTCCAAAAACTCTTCGTAGTCGCGCCGCTGCTTGTCGTTCATGATGTCGTAAATCAGCGCGTGCACTTCCTTATGCTCCAAGGCCGGAATGTTGATGCGGCGAATATCGCCGTCGACCCTGATCATCGGCGGCAAGCCGGCGGACAAGTGCAAGTCGGAAGCTTTGTTTTTTACGGAAAAGGTCAACAGTTCGGCGATATCCATAGCTTGGTTACTCAAAGGTCGAGTCGAAGGGAATGAGCCAAGAATAGTACAGAATCGGGCCGGGGCAGCCTGTGAGCCGGTTACGGATTTGCGGCAGCCCGGCAGTTACCTGACGGTTGATTAAAGGGGGATCTGAAGCGGGGGCGGATAGGCAATCCGCAAGGTCAGGCTTTGCGGCCGGATTTATTCGGCGTTGGGGCGCAGAATTCGCAGTGCAGGGTAAACGGCGCGGTGGCTAGCCGAGCCTTCTTAATCGGCTTGCCGCACTGTAGGCAAATGCCGTACGTGTGTTTATCGATATTGCCGAGGGCCTGTTTGATTTTGTCGATCTCGCCACGCGCCGCATCTTCGGCGCCGAATTCCTCGGCCCGGCAAGCTTCGGTTTGGCGCGGGCCTGCGTTTTCCGCCGTAGCGCCGGGCGTATCCGCGTCGGCGATCTTGCCTAGACGGTCGTCCAAATCTTCCAGCATGCTCAGCAGTTGGTTGCGCAAATCTCGGTAGTCTTTCATGCGATTAGGCTATGCGCCGAAAACGTAAACCCAGGCTAGCTTATACAATGAAGCAACCGCCAACGCAACGCCGCAGCTACGCTAAGCTTATAGTGCTAATCCACTTAATCCGCCGGAGCCGGGCATGAACAAAATACGCGTAGACCAACCCGTCGTCGAAATCGACGGCGACGAAATGACCCGCATTATTTGGCATTTCATCAAGGACCGCTTGATATTGCCGTATTTGGATTTGCCTATCGAATACTTCGATTTGAGCATTGAGCAACGCGATGCGACCGATGACCAAATCACCATCGATGCGGCAAACGCAATTAAGAAACACGGCGTCGGCATCAAATGCGCGACCATCACCCCGGACGAAGCGCGGGTAGCGGAATTCGGCTTAAGGCGCATGTATAAATCGCCCAACGGCACGATCCGCAATATTTTGGACGGTACCGTGTTTCGCGAACCCATTATCTGCAACAACGTGCCTCGGCTAGTGCCGAATTGGACCCAGCCGATCTGCATAGGCCGGCACGCGTTCGGCGACCAATACCGGGCTACTGATTTCGTGACGCGCGGCAAAGGCAAACTGACCATCACGTTCACGCCGGACGACGGCAGCGGCGAGCAAAGTTATCAGGTTTACCATTTCGAAGGCGACGGCGTGGCCTTGGCGATGTACAACACCGACGAGTCTATCGCCGGTTTCGCGCGCAGCTGTTTCAACGTGGCGCTGGACAGAGGCTGGCCGTTGTATTTGTCCACCAAAAATACCATCTTGAAAAAGTACGACGGCCGCTTCAAGGACATCTTCGAAGCCATTTATCAGGCGGAATTTAAGGCCGATTTCGAAGCCAAAGGCTTGGTGTACGAGCACAAATTGATAGACGACATGGTTGCCTCGGCCCTGAAATGGAGCGGGGCATTCGTCTGGGCTTGCAAGAACTACGACGGCGACGTGCAATCCGATACCGTCGCCCAAGGTTTCGGCTCGCTGGGTTTGATGACCTCGACGCTGGTCACGCCGGACGGCAAAATCATGGAGGCCGAAGCCGCGCACGGTACCGTGACCCGACATTACCGTTTGCATCAGCAAGGTAAAGCGACTTCCACCAATCCGATTGCCTCTATATTCGCCTGGACCCGCGGCTTGGCCTTTCGCGGTAAGTTGGATGGCAATCAGGCCTTGATCGATTTTTGCCATAAGCTGGAAAAAGTCTGCGTAGACACCGTGGAAAGCGGGGCGATGACTAAGGATTTGGCGGTCTGCATACACGGCGACGCGGTGAGTCCGGGCCTTTATATGACCACTGAAGCGTTTTTAACCGAGCTGCAAAGCCGGCTGGAAAAAGTGCCGGCGCTTGCTTGAATGCCGAAGGAGAAGAAAGATGTATGGGTTATTTGGCCCAGTTTGCCGGGTTAAATAACATAGTTTTAAGGGTTAGTGTTGCCGTCGAGCAGCGTAGACTCTAAGGATCAAATTAAAATCAAATTGCCGGAGCCGGAACACCCGCGAAATAGCCGGCGGGACGTTTATCGAATCGGGCTGCGGAACGCGATAAAAATAATTTTATTTCAATTATTTAGCTTGTTTTTGCTGGGGCGGGCGATGATATTTGCGAAAATCGGCAAGCCGCTTTTTACAGAAGAGATTAAACAATGGCACGCTTATAGCTTAATAAAAACAGGTGTCAGGGATTTTTAGTTCTCTCCCCCGTGAACATGGAAAATAAGATGCCAGGGAAAGCCCCGGATAATGGTAAGGAGCTAGCTGTTATCCGGGCAATGGAAAAGCCCGCGGCGATTGCGGTCGCCGCGACTTTTTTCTAAGTTTCAATTTAGCTGATGCCGGATAAAAACGGCACGAAAGACACTCTTTCCAAAACCTCGTCTTCGAAACCGTTCGCGGTCCGCGTGATGCGGTGCAATTCCTGCCAGCCTTCCGGCCCAACCGGAATGACCATGACGCCGCCCGGCGCCAGTTGTTGCAGTAAGGCTTCCGGAATTTCTACCGGCGCCGCAGCGGCCAATATGCCGTCGAACGGCGCGTGTTCCGGCCAGCCCCAACCGCCGTCGCTGTGTTTGAATCCGACGGTTTTAATATCCAGCTCCCACAACAAGTCGCGGGCTTTTTTCATTAAAGGCGCGATGCGCTCAACGGTGTACAACTGCCCGACCAGCTTGGCCAGCACCGCGGTTTGATAGCCGCAGCCAGTGCCTATTTCCAGTACCTTGTCCAGCGGACCGCGCTCCAACAACAGTTCGGTCATCTTGGCCACGATATAAGGCTGGGAAATGGTTTGATTGTGGCCGATGGGCAGCGCGGTATCTTCGTAAGCGCGGCTTTCCAATGCCTCGTCGACGAACACGTGGCGAGGAATTTGCGCCATCACCTGCAGCACCTGATTGTTGCTGATGCCCTGCTGACGCAGGCGCGCGACCATACGCTCGCGCGTGCGCCTGGATGTCATGCCCGTGCCTTGGATACGCTGCTTCACCTGCCGCTCTCTTACGTCAGCCAATCGCGTAACCCGGCCAAGCGGTCGTAGCGGGTCAAGTCCAATTGCAAGGGGGTAACCGACACATAGCCGTTGCGGATGGCATCGAAATCGGTACCGGGGCCGGCGTCCTGTTCGCTACCGGGCGGCCCCACCCAGTAAATGGTTTGGCCGCGCGGATCGTTAGCGCGGATGACGGCTTCCGCCTTATGCCGCAAGCCCAAACGGGTGGCTTGGTAGCCTTTCAATTCCGCCAGCGGTAAATCCGGCACGTTAACGTTCAGCAAGGTGTCTTCCGGCAACGGCTTGGATTGAATTTTGTGCAACAACGTCACGGCGACGTGCGCTGCGGTGTCGAAATGTTTGGGGTCGCTGCCGACCAGGGAAATCGCTATGGCCGGCAAGCCGAGAAATCGGCCCTCGGTGGCGGCGGCCACGGTGCCGGAATACACTACGTCGTCGCCTAAATTGGCGCCGTGGTTGATGCCGGCAAATACCATGTCAGGCTCTTGTTCCAACAAGCCGGTGATGGCTAGATGCACGCAGTCGGTCGGCGTACCGTCCACCCGCACGAAGCCGTTGTCGCACAAGGTGGCGCGTAGCGGCATGTCCAGCGTCAGCGAATTGCTGGCCGCGCTGCGGTTTTTGTCGGGGGCGACAATCGACACGTTGGCGTATTGGGCCAAGGCGGCGGCCAAGGTATTGATGCCTTGCGCCAAGTAACCGTCGTCGTTGCTGATTAGAATATGCATGTCGCGGAAAACGCTATAAAATTGCCGCATAGTAGCAAAAAAACCGCAAAACCAGCAGCTTACGTGACAAAAAAAAACATCGCTCCCGAGGACGGGGCATTATTCAGAGACAGGGTCGGTAAAGTGGAGCCGGTCAAAAGCGATAAGGTCGTGTTGCGGCCGGATAAAAAACCGCGCCCGGTTCCGGCCTTTAAGCCGCTGGAAGCGGTGGATCCCCTGCAAAACGAAGTGGACGGCGAATTGGAAACCTTGTATCAGGAAGACAAAGTGGGGTTTCTGGCGCCGGGTTTGCAAAAAGCGGTGTTGAAAAAATTGCGCAAGGGCGATTTCGGTTTGGACGCATACATCGATTTGCACGGCTTGACCAGCCGGCAAGCCCGGCAGCAACTGTTGCGTTTTTTGCACGCCTGCGTGGAAGACGGGCGCCGTTGCGTGCAAATCATCCACGGCAAAGGCTACAACTCGCCCGAGCGGCAGCCGGTATTAAAAAACGACCTTAACTTACTGCTGCGCCAGCACCAAGACGTATTGGCCTTTTGCTCCACACCGCCGCGGGCTGGCGGCACCGGCGCTTTGTATGTGTTGTTGCGGCTATCCGATAAATTCGGCGAAGACGAACAAAAATTCTAGGCTATTTGCAACCTAGGGTTGAAAGTCGGAACGGATCTAATTTTTAAATCACGCCGTATCGAGCAAAACAGGGTTGATTATTAAGGAACCTCTGAGCAATTTGTTTTGTAATTATTCAGCCACATTCAAAAATAAAGCTTGACAAGGTTTTTCGTCAAAAAGTGATTTTGAGATGCCTTGTCCGAAACGCACCTAATCGGCCATTCAAACGTCCCTACAGGGCTTATCCGTCGGGACAAATCTTACAACATGCGAGCCTAGCCATCCGATAGGAAAAATCGCCTGCGCGCGCTTCTCGAAGGCCAAAGTCGGCTTTGCAAACCAGCCTTCTAATAACCGTCAATTCAACGCCTTACAGGGTTTCATCGTGACGATCGACAGCATTGACGTGGAAGCCGCGGTCAAAAAAGTACAGCAATTGCCCGCCGAGGAAGCGCAGTTGTTACCCGCGCCACGCTTGACACCGGATGTGTTGCTGTTGGTCGTGCAGTTGCGGGATTGTCGCCGCATGATTGGCGATTGATGACGGCAATATCGATTTCGGCGAACGAAGATTTTAGCTTTTGGGCGTTTTCAGGCCGGTTTTGCCGAAAAGCAGGCAAAACCGGTGTCGGAGCTGCACATCTTCGTGCTGTGATATAATTATAACATATTGATATATATGTTATATATTGATTTACGGTCAGGTGCTAATTAAGCTTCGCTAATGATGGGGGCCAAGCGTTGCTCGCCGCGGCCTATGGTCAGCAGGTCCCAAAACAGCAGGCCGCCGCCGGTTAATGTCACCAGGCCGAACAACATGCGCCACACCATGGCTTGTATGAACCACGGATGGTTTTGCGCGGCAAAGTAGCCCGCCCAGGTGGAGCCTTCGACCGCGCGCTCGATGAACGATTGTTCGTAACCTGCAATCAGCAGCGCTACGGTCATGCCCATTACCCCGATGTTCAGCAGTGCCAGCGCGGCCTTCCAGCGCCAACCATCCGCCAGCCCGCCGCCCATCCAGACGTTGCCGCGCGCTTGCTGAGCGGCCAGGTAGAAAAAGGCGATATTGATGGTCGCATAAGCGCCGAAGAAGGCCAGATGGCCGTGCGAGGCGGACCATTGAGTACCGTGGGTGTATAAGTTGATTTGCGGTAGGGTATGCATAAAGCCCCAGACGCCGGCACCCAAAAAGTTGCCGAAGGCGTGGGCGATGACCCAGGCCAAGGCCGGGTGGTTGCTGTTTTTGAAGCGGTGCACGCCGGCGTCGTAAACCGAATGAACCACCATGGCGACCAGAGGAATAGGCTCCAGCGCGGAGAAAAATCCGCCGATGGTGAACCAATATTCCGGCGTGCCTATCCAGAAATAGTGATGGCCCAAGCCGAGTATGCCGGAGCCGAACATCAGCGCCACTTCGATGTATAGCCAGGTTTGCACCACTTGCCGGCGCACGCCTAACAGTTTCATCAGGCTCCAGGCCATGATGCAGCCGACCAATACTTCCCAGGTGGCTTCCACCCATAGATGGATCACCCACCACCACCAGTACTGGTCGACGGAAATGTTGGTGACGTAAAACATCCCGGCCAGATACAAGCCGGCCAGGGCCACCAAATCCAGTGTCAGCACTCCGGCGATGCCGGACCATTGGCCGGCTGCAAAGGTTGCGGCGACGTTGTAGAAGAATACCAGCATCACCGCGACGATGCCGATGTCCGCCCAACGCGGCGCTTCTATGTATTCGCGGCCCTCGTTGATCAACCACAGCGAAGTATCGCTACCGCTGCCGATTTGAATCAACAGATACACCAATACGACGACGGCGACGGCGCCGGTTAACACCCAAAATGCCAGTTGCCCCCATTTCAGGCCGACGATCTCGACGCCGCTTTCATCCTCCAAAAACCAATAGACCGAGCCCATGAAGCCGTACAACATCCACACCACCATGGCATTGATGTGCACCATGCGGTTGACGTTGAAATCCAGAATTTCGTAAAGAAAGCTCGGAAAAATAAATTGTAATCCGGCCAACAAGCCGAACAGCAACTGAGCCATGAACAACACCATGGCGACGCCGAAGTAATGCAGCGCCAGTTTACGGCCACCGCTCAAATGCGGATTGGCCATCAATTCGGCATAAGCCTGTTTGCAGTCGGCCCAGCATGCGGCCGCCGACTGTTGCAAGTGTTTATCGCTCATCGTCTATTCCCCTTCGCCCAGTGCAATGAAGTTATGCGGAAAGCCGTTGGTGTCGATGGCCGACATCCATTTCAAAAAAGCGATGACCGCTTCGGCTTCCGCTTGGCTGATGTCCAGATTGGGCATTTTGCGATTGCTGCCGAAGGTGCGGGCGTTGTTTTCCGGGTCCAACAAAAAATTCAGCATCATTTGTTCGCGCGATTCCTTGGCGATCCAGCCCTGGTCCAGCCAGGCCTTGGTTAAGTCCGGTGCGTAATAAGCGCCGTTGCCGAGCAGGGTGTGGCAGTTCATGCAGTTTTTAGCTTGCACGGTTTTCTTGCCCAGGCTGACCAATTGCTCGGCTTCGTTCTCGCTCAATAGTTTGCCGAACAACGGCGCCTCAGCGCCGATGACCGGTTGAAAGCGCTGTTTAGCCTTGTCGTAGCGGTAGCTAACGTCGAGGTTGATCACGCTGTAAGCCGGTACTTTGGCACCGCCGGCAGAGATCTTGGCCATGGAATCGAAAGTGAGTATCACCAACAGCACGAATGAGCCGCCGGTTACCCAGACGGCCACTTTTTTCCAAAAACTTTCCTGAGCCCAGCGGGGAATTTGCTCAGTCATGCGCACCTCCGGATGGTAAAGAGTGATCGGAATCGGAATGGGTAGCCACGCATAGTTGCCAGATCATTCTAGGCATAAACGCGTACCCTATAACCATGCTTAAAGACAGCAGCAGCCAAATTCCGTTTAAGTGGTTAACCTTGCTGAATAGCGCAACGCAGATCAACAGCAAACCGTAGCTAAGCCAAGCGCCAAGGAATAAGCCACGGTGGTTGTGCAATTTCGCACATGCGTAAAGTGCCGCGTACAATAGCGCCGTCAAGACAATGGCGGCGGCACTGAAGAAGCTGAGGAAAAAGTCGGATAATGACACGGGTTCAATCAGCATCTCGGTACCTTAATTTGACTAAACATGGAAATTACATGCATCTTTTGCAGCAGTGTAGTAGCCGTTACTATGAATTTCAAATGCACGCTGACTGGAGGAGACCATGCAACTGACTGCACACACCGATTACGCGCTGAGAGTATTAATGTATTTGACGGTACATCAAGATAAACGGATCACCATCGACGAATTGGCGGAGTTTTTCCAAGTGTCCAAAAACCATTTGGTGAAAGTCGTGCATAACTTGGGCGTTAAAGGATTCATCAATACCGCCCGCGGCAAGGGCGGTGGCATAAGCTTGGCCAAACCGGCCCGGCAAATCAGCGTGGGCCAAGTCGTCAGGCAGATGGAAAGTCACTTTCAGATGGCCGAATGTTTCAATGCGGCCAAAAGCGGCCAATGTTTACTAGAAGCGCAATGCGGGTTGATACCGGTTTTAGGCAAGGCCGTGGAACAATTTCTGCAAGTTTTAGACGGGGCAAGCTTGGCCGATTTATTGCCGCCGGGAACCAAGTTGAATCAGCATGCGGGCAACGTTTGACGAGCGGTTACCTTAAACCACCCAGATGTCAGTGGCGGCAATATCAGGCGAACCCATCAGAATTTCAACACCCTGTTAGGGAAATCGCTGGATTATCGTTCGCAGCATAAGAAGTATTAGCAGGGTGTTGAAATTTGCCTATATGCCTTCGGCTTCAAAACCATTTTTTGGTTTTGTTGGGCTTCTGGAAGCCCGATCACACCTCAAAAACCGGTTTTAGCCGGTTATATTCGCCCCGAAGGGCGTTAAATTCCGCCTTTTGGCGGATTTCAGGCGCACCACCGCCTAGGCGGTACTGTATCGCCAGCCGAAAATGGTACCCATGCGAGTCAGGTTATAGGCGGCAAAGGTAAAAATTGTTTGCGCGGCGACCTTCTTTAACCCCCGGAACTTGGTTTGACGTAGCGGGCCGACCGTCTTGGCCCAACCGAAGACTTCTTCGATCCGCTTGCGGACGTTGAGGCTTTTCCGGTAACCCTCATGCCGTGTGGTACGTCCGTCGATGGCCGAACCTTTTTCCTTGCTGGCGACATGCGGCGTGACTTTGCGCTGGCGTAACTTGGCGACAAAATCCTGCGTATCGTAATTTTTGTCGGCGGCCAAGGTCGCGCCCGGTTTGTGGATCGTGCGTTTGACCATGGCATGGGCCGCCTCGCGTTCTGCGGTGCCGGTGGCCTGGGTGACTTCGACGTCGACGACCAAGCCATTACGGTTCTCCATCAAGGCATGACCGAGGAAAGCCAGCTGCGATTTGTCGCCCTCGCTCTTTTTGTACAACCGGGCATCGGGGTCGGTAGTCGAGGCATGGGTTTCGTTGCTGCGTTTCTCGCCCTTGAAGTTGACCGTGGGATTGCGGCCGCCATCTTCCGGCGACGGGGTCGAGCCGTCTTTTTTGACGAAACTTTTGTGCGAGGCCCAAGCTTGAATCAGCGTGCCGTCCACCGAGAAATGCTCGTCAGAGATCAGCTGTTTCCACTCTGCCAAGGCCAGTACCCGTTCGAAAAACAAGCGGCTGATCCGCTCATTCAGCAAACGGTCGCGGTTGGCGCTGAAGGTCGAGTGATCCCACACCTCGTCATCTATCGTCAAGCCGACAAACCAGCGGTACAAGAGGTTGAAGTCGATATGCTCCACCAGTTGCCGTTCCGAACGGATGGAAAATAGCACTTGCAACAAACTGGCGCGCAACAAGCGTTCCGGCGGAATGGAATCTCGACCGCGACGAGCGTAGAGCGCGTCGAACTCGTCGTTTAGCGTGGCGAGCAACAAGTCGACCACTTGACGCAGCTTGCGTAGCGGATGCTTTTTGGGAATCCGGCTTTCCAGGGTTCGGTAACTGAACAGGTCTTCTTGAGTAATGTCGGCGCCGCGCATGGGGACAGTGCAATATATTGGAGATAGAACTATTTTATCATTTAGAACAATACTTTATGATTTACCAACACATCTGACTCAACCAGCCAATGCGGGTTACAGGGGAGATAAAATCAACAGCCTGTTAGACATAATCAATTTTCCTAATATTAATTAACGACAATAACGCATACGAATCCATTCTAAGTCCCACAGGCGTTCGGCATCGGTAGTTCGAATAATTTCATTCATCAACTCGCACTGACGCCTGAATGTAGTCATCTCTCGAGTTCCCTGGCGAAAACGAATTCCTGCACATATCCAAGCAGTTCGGTCTGTTGCATTAATGGGGATCCACGCAGGATCTGCCGGCCCGGTTGCATCAAGAAAATGCGCTTTTTGGAATTTATGAATGAGTTTTTCCAAAGAAGACTTATCAATACGATGTTCGTCACGTCCCAAGACTTCGACGTTTTTTACACCCTTGTATTGAACGAGACCGTCTTCAAATATTTTAATAATAAAAGAAGGCTCGCATTTTACGCCACATGCCAGATAGGGCGTTCCATACGACAAGGTAATAATCGGTTTATTTTCCGCATATGCCATTTTCGTTTGGCAATTCATCGCAAGCAATGTCGAAAAGATCAACACATTTGACAGGCTCGTTTTTATTTTCATGGTTACATCTCAATGTGTTAATAAGATATACATACCAAATACTTGATACTCGCATATTCTGTTATTCTGATTTCTATCGTGCATAAAAACCCCGAAATAATAGGGTTCGGATAGACTACTAGTTAAATAGGCGCCGTATCCTCTAGAAACAGACAAATTAGTGAAAAAACCATCGAAATAATATTTGCCTTTATACGCAAATACGTTTATCGGAAATGCCAAGACAGGAAAAGAAATCAGACTAGGCCAGTCCAGAGCCTCCTGATCCGCAAATATACGTTTCATTTTATCTTCGGTGATTTGCTGCATCGATGGATCAACAATGTAAACGCCTTGCTTGTTTTTGATAACCACATCGTCGGCTATACCATCATTATCCAAATCCAGTTGAGTTTGATACCTTACAAACGGTGTCTTTTTGTTCACAAGGATATTGGCATTTATTGCCTCTAGGCTATTGGCAGGTAAGCCTCTTACCCCCTTTGGACCACCTTCAAGTAGTCCGCCAACTTTGGTCCGGTATTCGTATTGTTTATTTGATAATTTTTCGATCAAGTCCTGATCCTGATAGCGATCGAAGCTTATGGTTTTGTAATTAATGCGTTGTATTTCCTCCGCTGTCAGCGGTACTGGTTTAAGGTCAACAAACCCCTCTAGCAACGGTTCTGTGACTCGGCCTTTAACCGGATTATTATGTGTGCCTTGCTAAGGCGCATCTGATTCGTCGGTGTAAATCCGACCCGGCTAACTCTCGCTCCAGCCGGAAGCACTTGGGGCGGCTCGGGAGGTAACAAACGGGCTGAAGCACTCCAAGAAAAAGGTCTCCCTGGGAGATCAGCGGGCCATGCGGGCCATAGCGTGAGTGAACACTGAGCAGGCCTCGAAATGTCGTCGTGGGAGCCGACCCGCCATAATAACGGGGAAGGCCGATGCTTTTACGGAATCGAGCGACAGAGTCGTAAGAGTCCCACCGGGGTAGTGGTGATAGCACGCATGGGAGAGATCAGGTGGGCAACAAGGGAAGTCCCTGTGGGTGCCCTGATGGCGGCAACGGCGATCCCGTGAGGGATGGAGCCGGCCTGCAGGGATGGCGGAGGGGCGCGTAGTAGTGGTGAAGCCGGGTAACGCCGGTAGAGCGAAGGCGCCCTGTTTCGAAACGTGATGAGGAAAGTGATAAGAGCTAAGGGGATTGACGTGAGTCTACCAACCTCGACAAGTACGGTTCAGATATTACAGACTTCATTGCAGGCGAAAGCCAAAGCAGAACCAGACTACCGTTTCTACAGCCTATGGGATAAAGTCTGTCGTATCGATGTGTTGCAAGTTGCCTACCGGCGCTGCCGCGCCAATCGTGGCGCTCCTGGCTATGATGGCATCCGCTTCGAGCCGATCGAAAACCAAGGGCTAGACGGCTGGCTGGAAAGAGTGCGGCAGGAGTTAGTGGTCGGCGAATACCGGCCGCAGCCCCTGTTGCGCGTGTGGATACCCAAGGCCCAAGGCGGACAGCGTCCTCTGGGCATTCCGGCTATCCGTGACCGCGTGGTCCAGATGGCGGTGTTGTTGGTGATCGGTCCGATTTTTGAAGCCGACCTGCTTCCCCGACAATACGGATTCCGACCTGGAGTCGATGCCAAGATGGCGGTCAGAATAATCCATTTCGGTATCTCCCAAAGGGGCAAACGGGAAGTCGTGGACGCCGATTTGTCTAACTACTTGAACACGATTCCCCATGGTGATCTGATGCGCTGCGTTAGCCGCCGGATCGCGGACGGCACGGTGCTGGCTACGATCAAACAATGGCTAAACGTAGCGGTGGTGGAGCATTGCGAACACGGTGAGCGCCGAACCACGGAAGCGAAGGACACGGGTCGAGGCACCCCGCAAGGCGGTATTATCTCGCCCTTGCTCAGTAATCTTTACTTCCGGCGCTTTCTTTTAGCCTGGCAGAAATTTGGATTTGCCGACCGGCTTCAGGCCGAAGTGGTGAACTATGCCGATGATCTGGTGATTCTCTGTCCGAAAGGACGGGGTCAGGCAGCCATGGAGGCCATGCGGTGGCTGATGAACCGACTGGGGCTGACGGTCAACGAGAAGAAAACCCGTCTGGCTATGCTGCCAGAGGAGCAGTTTGATTTTCTTGGTTACACCCTGGGCCGATTCTACGGCAAGGATGGACGCCCTTACTGGGGAACACGTCCGTCGAAGAAAGCGATCAAGCGATTAAAACAAGGTATCCATGACGCCACGTCATCGCGCTGGAACGCCAAACCGGTGCAAAGCCGGATTGACGAACTCAATCCGATGATTCGAGGTTGGGCGGGTTATTTCAATCAGGGACCGGTCTGCCCAATCTACCGATGCATCCAGGATTACGCGGAGCGACGGCTGCGAATCTGGTTAATGCGCAGACGTGGTCAGCGCGGAACGGGGTATCGCCAATACCCTGACGAGTACCTGTATGAAACTCTGGGGCTCTACCGCCTGCCACGTACGCGCGCCGACCTGCTGAACGCGAAGGCTTGAGGTTCGAAAGAAAGCCGGATGCGGGAAATCTGCACGTCCGGTTTGACGAGCGAGATGTGGAAACGGAGCGATGGTTAGGCTAATGAGGCACTGCCAAACGAAAGAGGCAGCAACAGTTAGGCCTAACCTTAGGCCATCGCGCCACATCTCGACTCTACCGAGAAATTCGGTGGCATTGAGCCGTTGCAAATACGCTTCGCAGACTTCTACTCCATGCCCTTTAATCAACTCAAAAACGGGTTTGCTGGGTAGAGATTCTTCTGCGTACGTTGATTGGCCCCAACATATCGTTAGGCTACTGCCAAGAATCCAGGTGCAAATGCGTGAACGACGGTGTTCCGGTGTATTTGGTGTTGTCATGGCTCTTCGTTTTTTAGGGGATTTCACACATTGGTTGAAGCATGTGCCATGCAGCATTGGCTAAATGGGCCGTATATGATCGATATGGGCATGTGGAGTATCGAAGCGAGTTAACTGCCAGAATTACGGTAACCACTGTAAAGCGCGGTCGGCCTGAAGTAAGCCATAGCCTGACAAGTGGTCATAACCTGGTTCACCCCAATCTATCGCACTTCGCCGTAATAGGTCGTAAAGTTGAATTGGCGGTAAAACGTGGTCGTTTCGTGCTGCGGCTTGCAATAACAAGGCTGCCACCGCGGCTGCATGGGGAGCAGCGGCCGAGGTGCCGGTGAAGTTGGGTTTGCCGTCTTTTTCCAGGTCCGGCCGGGTTTTGGAAAAGAAGCTGGTGTTGACGTTAGTGGGCGCGACCGCATCGACGTGATGTCGGACGACGGGCTCGGGCAAGCGGTTGCCTTGGTCGTCGAACAAAATCGGCAGTCCTCCAGGCGAGGAGTAGTAACTCAAGCGCAGTGGCTTGTTGTTTGGGCCGGTTTCGACCGCTCCGACGCTGAATACGTTTTCGGCATTGGCATGGCCAAATGCTGAAGTGATGGTTTTCGGATCGTTGCGATATTCGTCGATACTGGGGTGTTCGCTCGGTAGCGAGCTGCCGCTCAGGATGTATTTCAGCAAGCCGGGCGCGGGACCCGCTACTTTCAAAATGCGCAAGCCAACCGTTTTTCGACGATGGTTGCCTTTGTTATCGAATCCAACCACTTCGACGGGGTCGCCGCCCAGATTATCGGTCGTGCCGCCAATGACCCAGGCTTGACTGAGCTGCTTACAAGACGGATCGTCGTAAACCGCCACATCCAGGTCGCTGGCCGAACCGCTGCCGCCGCTAATCGACTTGGCCGGCTGGTCCCATTGTAGACTCAACACGGTAAACGCATCGGCGCCAACGGTGATGGTTTGGCAGGTATCGGTTTTATTGGGATCGGGATTGAAGTCGTGGGCGACGCCTTGTTTTGCGCCCAAGGGATAAGTTCCGCTGTCGACAAATGCGGATTGATAGCTGTTGAGACCTGCATTGCCCACGGACGTAAAAAAGGCGATGCCGCGTAGGGTCGCCAAGCGGTCAATGGTTTGAGACGCCGGGCCATCTTGAAACATTGGTTCGCTGAAATAGACCGCGTCGTCGACGATGATCCGCGCACCATGCTCGGCCACTGTCTTTAGGGCTTGTATGAAGTCGTTGGGATTGTCGCCCATGGCGTGAAATAACAGATTAGCCTTGGGCGCAAGATCATGTATAACCTCCAGCATGGCGCGGCCTTCGTCAAGTGCCCTTTCGTTTTGGCAATCGGCTTCTTTCAGAACAGTCACCGTCGGCGGCAGTTCACCATTGGCTTGGCCGGCGTCGGCGCCGCCCAGACAATTGAAACTGTCACTGATGACGGCAATGCTGACCCCCTGGCCGCTCAATCCGTCTTTGCTACATACTTGTTTGGCGTGAATGATATGGTCGCCCTGAGTGCGTGCATTTTTTGCACTTGTTCCCATGGCATAACTTGCATTACTCAAAATTAGAAATAGGGAACCAATAGCGATCATCTGGTTTAACCACGGAAATCCATTATCTAGGCAGTTTTCTCGGTTGGTTTTCATCGGATTCTTTAATTTATTATTGCGCTAGGATTGGTTCCGCTGATGATACTGGTTATAGCTCTATATCATAGGGGCAATGCTGATTTAATTAGCCTATACTCGTATCAGAGTCTCAATAACTCGCGCGATAACATCTAACGTTTGGCCACTGTGCTTGTTCCCGTATCGATTGGCAAAGTCCTTAGCGGATAACCGATATTTTGGCTCGGTTAATATGTTCTCCAGCATCGCTGTAATTTGTTTTTTGCTAAAAGGCTTTCTTGCAACTAGCCCGCAATCTAAGGACTCCACACGCCGACCCATCAAATATTGCTCAACATTTTGAGGAACCAAAAGTAGCGGCACCCCAGCTATAAACATTGACTGACTGTCCCAGCGCCGCCGTATGAGATGGCTAGATCGGCTTGTTGCAACCAATCACGCTCTAACGAAATAGGCCGGGTATAAAGCCGGAAAGATGGTGTATTCTCTTGCCCGGATGTATTGGAACGAACCCCGGGTGCCACAACAATAGTTTCCGCAGGAAACGCCGACAATACGCGTAGTAACACGTCGAAACCCGGCATACTTGGGCGTAAATACGCGAAGATACGAGGTTTATCGGAAGATTGCCGCCGTACAGATTGACCGCCGCCGCTCGAAAATAGAGAGCCAATATAACACCCGCCGTCTCGTTCACCGTAATAGTCCAACTCGGGATAGGTCGCGAGCAATGTTTTCGCATGGCCGAATAGTTCGCCGAGACGATGTAGTTCAGGTCGCTTGAATGGCGTGATTATCGCGTTCATACGTTGCAACAATATCGCCTCGGAGCGGCGTAAACGACCGATGTCGACAGTCTCTCCCACGCTCGGATGGAGGGTGATGGCGTGCAATCAGGCGGTAATTCGAAACCGGTACCGACCGCTACCGCCGGCAAATTGACCACATATGCCGCCAAAAGCGCCGTTGGCGCATGGTCAATCACTGCGATCTCGGAATTCGATAAGTGTATCAAGCTCAACCAACTTTTCACCAAGCCGCGTAAGCACATCAAGTCGGCATAACCTTGTGTTGCCCCTGATTTAATTGCGTACTTATAGACATCCCGTTATACACAACTTCTGCAGGTATACCACTGTCTGGCAGCGCTCCAACTATATTAGGCGCGAGTAGTTGCCAATGGTCAATTTTTCAGCCTAACGATCATGAAGTTTCGCAGTCGCCCCGGCAAATGAAAGTTGACGTTGTTATGTCGTTACTCTTTTGGAAGATTGTCGAGTGAATTTCAGAGCGAGGCTAGGATGTTTGCGAAAGCGCTGGCTCCTCTACGCATGCTGAGCATAATCGAGAATGCCTGGCCGTTCGAATGGCCGTGTGCAACAAAAAGCGTATAGTGTGGTCATTGCTTTTAAATAGATCGTATTGCTAAGGAGATCGACGATGCGTAACTACCTAATATCCCTATGCTGGCTGGCCGCGGTCAATACCGGCTGTAATTTCGTGCAGCCGGATTACGTGCAGATGTTGAGTCCGGCCGAGTTGAAACAAGTGCTGCAACAACAAGACGTAGTGTTGATCGACGTGCACGTTCCGGAACAAAAACACATTGCCGGTACCGACTTGGTGATTCCGTTCAACCGGGTCGAAGAGTATCAAGGCAAACTGCCGGCCGATAAAGACACGCCGATTTACCTCTATTGCGAAGGCGGCCCTATGGGCAATGCCGCAGCCAGAGTCTTGCACGACTTGGGATACAAGCGTTTATATAATCTGGACGGAGGCACCAAGGCATGGCGGCAAGCGGGATTCGGGCTGGAATAGTCCCATTCGTTCTATATCTGCACCAACCGCTTTACCGTGCTGCCGTTTTGTCGCTCTCGGTCGTTCGTAAAATAAGACGGTGCGATGTCCCTACCAATTTTCGGGTTACCGGATATGCTTTATTCCATCAATAGTCGGCGATTGCCGGCCTTGATTTCTGCACGCAGAGTTTGAGCGGCGTAAACCTCAGATAAAAGGAGTGTCCTATGAATAAGCATACTATTGTGGCAGTTTGTTGTGCGGCCGGCGCATTGAGCATTGCGCCGCCGGCGCACGCGGATAGTTACTGGAGCTGTTTCGCCAGTAAATTCAGTCAAGGTGTTGCCAATATGTCGACCGGTTTTTTCGAAATCCCCAAGAACATGATCAATTTCACCACCGATCAAAATTTGTTTGTCGGCATGACCTGGGGATTGCTGCGCGGTACTGCGCATGGCGTGACGCGAACTTTGGTCGGCGGCGCCGAATTTTTGACCTCACCCATCCCCAGTGACGATTTCGCCTCGCCGGCTTACGTTTGGGACCGGTTTAGCGAGGATAGCCGATATTTCGGTTTGAATTTCCCCGGTTATTGGACCACTTACGGCCCGTTGGACGACGGCAAATAAGCCGTTGCGACCGTCAACCATTGCGAGGATACCACCATGGACAACAATAAAAACTCCCTAGCGCTGGCTGTTTTGGCTCTGGCGCTGTCCGCTTGCTCCGCGCCGCGTATGGACGGTACGGATTTGAAAGCGGAAATCGACGCCGCCAGAACCGGCCATTACGGGCAAGCGATGTTGCACGAAGAGCTCTCGGAAGAAAAACTGGCCGAGGCCAACAACGTGTTGCGGCATATAGAAAAAAATCATTATTGGAACATCGACGAGAAGGCGATGGCGCTGGATGCGGCCAAGCTGGCCGCTCAACACCGCTTGGAATCGGAAAAAGAGATGTGTTTATGGCTTACCGAAGTACACGGCAACAATCACCGTTTTTTGGACGCGACGCACGAAGTAGTGGCGTATTTCAAAACGGCGAGCGATGTGCCGTATAAAGTGCGTTACGAATCCATAGGCCGCGTCGGCCGCTGGCTGCAGGCGCATCCTGATGCGCGTGCGACCGTGACCGCCTCTACCGATACGGTCGGCAAGCCCGATTATAACGTAGCCTTGTCCCAGCGCAGGGTGCAAAACGTCGCCAAAATGTTGGTGGAACAAGGGGCAAACAGCGGCCAGCTAAGCTTGAAAGCGCTCGGTGAAGCCGACGGGCCGGACAATACCCCCAACCAGGAGCATAGGGTGGCTATCGTCCTGACCGGCCAGCCCGAGTATATGGATTGCCCGGCTATGCATTAATGTTATTTGCCTACCGGTTTACGGGAATCAAGGCTTGAGCGCCCTGTTCCCGTAAACCGTCATCCCTTTCGAACGGCGCATTACGCCATGCGTGCCGGGGCCGTAGGCAGGATTGAGCGAAGGCGATACCGGGCACAAATGTCGCCAATGCCGGGTTTCATGTTTTCGACCAAGCCTACGCTCCTGCAGGACTCTTCCACGTTCGCGATAACCATTGGGTAATCGGCTTCTCGATCACGAGGTATAGCATGTGTCCCGCCGTGATGGAGCAGATAAACGCCACGATAAAAAGAACCGCAGGGGCTAACCGCTCGTGAAGGTGTAGTGCCATCCACACCTTGCCCATGGCCGGCACGAGAAAAGGATGGACGAGGTAAAGGCTGTAGGAGCTGTCCCCAATGGCTGTGAATAACTTTGGGACCTTAATTCCGGCGTGTTCCAGTGAAAGGGCGCCTAACAGCAGGATACCTCCCGGTAGACCCCAGCATATAACGCGTGTCCATTTTCCCATGTTGACATCACTCGTCACGAAAATTGCCGTTATGCTGAGGATGATTGCGGCTGTGGCGAGGTAAGGCGGTAAGGAAAATCCTTTTACAAATAGGAAGGCAATTACCGTCCCCAGATAAAACTCAAACAGTATCGGATTGGTTGCCACCCCCGCCCATGTCGGCGGTGACCAACTTGATGCGCCGAAAATGATGCCCGTCATGAATAGGGTTCCCGAGATGATCAGAAAATACTTTCTAGGCAGGTTAAGAAGTATCGCGAACATCAGATAAAAATAGACCTCGAAGCACAAAGTCCATCCTGTTTGCATCACGGTACCGACATCTCCCTTGGAATTTTTAGATAGCAAGAATAGATAAGACGATATGACGTTTTGCCAGTTGAATTTGATTTCGGAAAACAGAGTGGGAGCAAACGCCAATAATAGGACAATTACGGTAGTGTAAAACCAGTAGATAGGAATAATCCGTATCGCTCTACGGCGGATAAAAGCTGCCGTAGCCTTCGGTTGGCGGAACGACCCATAGGTTGTGTAGATCATGATGAAGCCGCTTATTACGAAGAACAAATCGACGCCGCTTGCTCCAATCTCGGATACAGCAAACGAATATCCGCCGTTGTGTACCAGCATAAATAGAACGTGGTATACGACAACAGCGCTAGCAGCGAGTGCTCTTAGAGCCTGAACCGTAATAAGTGTCTTGGATGCACCTAAACTCATTCGAGACTCCCCTTTGCTTTCTGAAAATATTCTTCGCATTGTATAGGCTCGTGGCAGGAGATGATCGAATAGAATCCGTTTAGCGTAATAAGGGGGGCTTTCGGGTTGAATACAATGATAACCAACGAATTGGCATCAATTGCGGCTTCGCTTTTGTTTAACTCAGCCGGCGCGTAAACAGCATGGTGAAAAGTCCGTGTCGGAGAAAGTCATGACTAGGCAAAGCCTTGCATTATCTGTCGTCGCAATGGCCGAAGCTGATTCGCTTTGTCGAGAACGGCGCTTGGCCCATCGACAACAACCTCTGCAAAAACGCGATTCGTCCGTTTGTGGTCGGTCGCCGCAACCGGTTGTTCTGCGACACGGTGGCCGGTGCCCGGGCCAGCGCCAATCTCTACTCGCTGATTGAAACCTGCAAAGCCAACCGCATCGAACCCTATACCTATTTGGTGGAGCTGTTCCGTCAACTGCCTCTGGCAAAAACCGTAGCAGACTTCTAGGCATTGCCGCCTTGGCAACTCGTCGAGCAAAAAACCGCATAAACTGTTACAACTTCGTTCTGAAAATCAATGGCGTGGTTTAAAGGGCGCTTACAGAAAAACGACAATCCTCATGTCGAGCAAAACAACTCTAATATGAGGCAACGACTTTGACTCTTCGGTTATCTTTTTCTACGGGGGCAATACGATGTGTCTAAGCGGAATGGGCAAAGCCTTTTTGCAGAATGCCTTGCTGATAGTATTTGCTAATGTCAATATCGTGATCCTGGGCTTTGACTATGCCTTTAATGGTTAATACCTTGCCTAATTCGTCCAAGGGCATTTCCGCCAGATTAATGACTTGCTCCGCAACCGGTTGACCGAGCGGGTCTCGTAATAAAATAATTTTCGGCCTGAGTCTGACCGTCTCGTTCACTTCTACTACGATGGCGACGGCGCCGTTCGTCATCATCACGATACAGCCGGGAGGATAGACGCCTAGCGCCTCGATAAATTTAATCACCAAGCGTTCGTCCAATTGGGGGCCGCTCAAATTCGACAACACATTGGTGGCTTCCAGGTGGGTTCTGCCTTTTTGATAAACCCGGTCGCTAGTAATTGCGTCGTAAATATCGGCAATCGTGACGATGCGGGTAAACAACGGCAAGCCGGTGTGATTGATTTTGTTCGGATAACCTTGGCCGTTTAAGGTTTCGTGATGGGATAACGCGGTAGTGACGGCGCCCGGGAACATGCCGTGGCTGGATGCCAATAGTTCGCGGCCCAACGTGGTGTGAGAACGCATGATCGCTAATTCGTCCGGTTCCAACTTTCCGGGCTTGTTCAATATCTGCAGGGGAATCAGCATCTTGCCCATATCGTGCATCATGCCGCACAAACCCACATTGTTGAGATTCGCCACCGATAAGCCGATTTGCCTGCCTAATACAATCGACAGCACGCAAACATTCAAACTGTGTTGAGACGTGTATTCGTCGCGATTTTTTAGTTGACTTAGCCATAGGAAGGCGTCCGGAGAGTGCAATACGCTATTGACGCACTCCGCCACAGCCGCCTTGGCCAATTTGGCATCCACGCCTTCGCCGCGGGCGATGCGTTCCATAAAGTTAGACACCAACATACCCACTTCCTTATGCACCGACTCCGCGCGCCGGATTTCTTGGCTGAACTCTCCCAATTTCGGCGGAGGGTCGGAGATTTCGAAATCCGACTGTTCGCGATAGGGAGTGGGTGGCGGTGTTGGTTTGCTGGTTTTTGCGCGCTGCCGAGTCGTGTCTATGTATACATAGCTACATACTTCCTGAACCGCGCGGATGTCGTTCTCGGACGTCAATTCGAACCCTTGGAATTTAAAAGGGCTTTCCAACCAAGGGCGGTCCAATTCTATGATGTACATGCCGATAGCCAAGTGTGCTGTGGGCGTATAGACTCTCTCGGGTACGCTGTAAGTAACCGCGGAAGAATCGCGCGACGATGCTTTTTTCTTGCCGAAGGGCCACAGTTTCTTAAGGAGCATTAAAAACCCTAATCAAATAGTTAGCCCAAGCAATAGGCGGGTTAGCGAAAGTTCGGATACATGGCGTACGCTATCATTGTAAGCGGATCGATTGACGCATTCCAAGCAATAGGTAACGGCTTTGGACTGTCTTTTGCAAATTTGGGGGGGGAGGGCCCGGGCAGGGCCGTGATTATTCCGGCTTAACTCGTTACAATGGCCGGGCGGCGCGGAATAGTTCGGTTGCTAAAGGCCGAAGAAAGGGGCGGTCCGTTTGCCGCCCCTCAAGGCGCAGTTATTTGCTAAACGTCAAGCCGTCTGTGGCTTTATCTACCCTGATGATATTTCCGGGCAGAAAATGGCCGGACAATATGGCGTTAGCTAGCGGATTTTCCAATTGCTTTTGGATGGCGCGTTTTAACGGTCTTGCGCCATAGACCGGATCGTAGCCGGCTTCGCCGAGCAAATCCAAGGCCGCTTCACTAATATCCAGCCCCATGTCTTTTTCTTGCAGCCGCCGACGTAACAGTTCGATCTGAATTTCGCATATTGCTCGGATTTGCGCGTTGCCCAAAGGATGGAACACCACGGCCTCGTCGATGCGGTTGATAAACTCCGGGCGGAAGTGTTGGGCGACGATTTCCATCACCGATTCCTTCATCGTGGCATAGTTTTCCTCTCCCGAGAGCTCTTGTATGACATGGGAACCCAGGTTGGAAGTCATAACCACGACGGTATTCCTGAAGTCTACCGTGCGGCCTTGACCGTCGGTAAGGCGGCCATCGTCCAATACTTGCAACAAGACGTTGAATACGTCGGCATGAGCTTTCTCGATCTCGTCCAATAAGATGACCGAATACGGTTTGCGTCTGATTGCCTCGGTTAAATAGCCGCCTTCTTCGTACCCCACATACCCTGGAGGGGCGCCTATTAGTCTGGCAACTGAGTGTTTTTCCATGAATTCCGACATGTCTATCCTGATCATGGCTTCTTCGGTATCGAACATGAATGCGGCTAGGGCTTTGCAGAGCTCCGTTTTGCCGACGCCGGTCGGGCCTAAGAACAGAAATGAACCGTTAGGGCGGTTGGGATCGGCAAGACCTGCGCGCGAGCGGCGGATGGCGTTGCTGACGGCTTTTAATGCTTCCGTTTGTCCGACCACGCGCTTGCCGAGTTCGTCTTCCATGCGTAGCAGTTTTTCCCGTTCTCCCTCCATCATTTTCGAAACCGGTATACCGGTCCATTTCGAAACGACTTCGGCAATTTCTTCTTCGGTGACTTTGCTGCGTAGCAGCGTTTTATCCTGCATTTCCGCTTGCGAAGCCAGGTCCAGTTCTTTTTCCAATTTCGGGATTTCGCCGTATTGCAGTTCGGACATGCGGGTATAGTCCTGGCCGCGGCGCGCGGCTTCCAGTTCCAGCCGGGCGTGTTCCAAGCGTTCTTTGATGGTGGCCGTGCCTTGTAATGCGGCTTTTTCCGCTTTCCAGATTTCTTCTAAATCGGAATATTCTTTTTCCAGTTCACCGATGTCTTGTTCCAATATTTCCAAACGCTTTTTGGATGCCGCATCGTTTTCGTTCTTCAACGCTTCGCGCTCGATTTTCAACTGGATCAGTCGCCGGTCTAGCTTATCCATAGATTCCGGTTTGGAGTCCATTTCCATACGGATGCGGCTGGCAGCTTCGTCTATCAAATCTATCGCTTTGTCCGGCAGTTGCCGGTCGGAAATATAACGGTGGGACAGCGTAGCGGCGGCTACAATGGCCGGGTCGGTAATATCGACGCTGTGATGGATTTCGTAACGCTCCTTTAAGCCGCGTAAGATGGCGATGGTATCTTCGACATTGGGTTCGTCGACCAACACTTTTTGAAAGCGACGTTCCAGTGCGGCGTCTTTTTCGATGTATTGGCGGTATTCGTCCAGGGTGGTGGCGCCTACGCAATGCAGTTCGCCGCGGGCAAGAGCGGGTTTCAACATATTGCCGGCATCCATTGCGCCTTCCGCTTTACCGGCGCCGACCATGGTGTGCAACTCGTCGATGAACAAAATCACTTGGCCTTCCTGCTTGGCGATGTCGTTCAAAACGGCTTTCAGTCTTTCCTCGAACTCGCCGCGAAATTTAGCACCGGCGATCAGTGCCGCCATATCGAGCGACAGCAGTTGTTTGCCTTTTATGCCTTCCGGCACTTCGCCGTTGACGATGCGTTGCGCCAAGCCTTCGACGATGGCGGTTTTGCCGACGCCCGGTTCGCCGATCAGTACCGGGTTGTTTTTGGTGCGGCGTTGCAGCACTTGGATGGTGCGGCGAATTTCGTCGTCACGGCCGATAACCGGATCCAGTTTTCCTTGTTCCGCGCGCTCGGTCAGGTTGATGGTGTATTTTTTCAAGGCTTGGCGTTGGTCTTCGGCGTTAGCGTCGTTAACCGATTGTCCGCCGCGCATGTTCAGGATGGCTTGCTCGACGGCAGCCGCGACGACTCCGTGCCGTTTCAATACGTTTTGTAGGGTGCCGGCGGTTTCCAGAGAGGCAAGCAGAAAGAGTTCGCTGGATATGTAAGCGTCTTTGCGCTTTTGCGCGAGTTTATCGGTCAAATTTAGCGTGCGCGAAAGTTCGTTGGAAATCTGTACGTCTCCTCCGGCTCCGCTAACGTTGGCGAGACGGTCAATTTCTTTGTTTAAATCGGTTTTAAGGGCGTTGACCTGCACACCGATTTGTTGAAGCAAAGGCTTTATGCTGCCGCCTTCCTGATCCAGCAGGGCGAGCATGACGTGTAAAGGTTCGATGAATTGGTGGTCTTTGCCCAGCGCCAAACTTTGCGCATCGCCGAGTGCTTGTTGGAATTTGCTGGTGAGTTTGTCCATTCGCATGGTGAGGCCTCTTAGGATGAATAGTGTTGCCACCGATATAAGGCGTTACTTATATGTTTTCAAGAGGGATGCGGCCATGAAATGAAAGCCATTAACGACAAATTTCTCGGCAATGAGCGACGTTATCTCGACGTGTTTGTTGCGAATTGTGCTTGTTGTTTTTATTTTTAGATCGGGTCGCTCACTATTCCGTATTGCCGAAAATTGGCCGGTTGATTTCGGCCGGAAAGGCAGCCAACGCGCTGAAACCGTTGCCGCTACTGGGGCCGAGTAGCGTTGCCGAATAAATAACAGTACAATTAGTCGGCTCAGATAACGATGTTGAATGTCACCAAAGCCTATTCCGGCCGGCTATCAATGTTATTTTCTGCGCGGTGAACAGTATTAATCAGTAGGAGCTCTAAAATGGCAACAGGCACAGTCAAGTGGTTCAACAATACCAAAGGCTTCGGTTTTATCGAACCTTCGGAGGGCAACGAGGATGTTTTCGTCCATCACTCGGTAATTTTGGGCGATGGATTTAAAACGTTGTCTCCGGGACAAGCGGTAGAGTTTGACATTGAGACAGGACCTAAAGGTTTGACTGCGGCTAACGTACAGCCCAAATAAGGACTACTCACTCCGCGGAAAAGGCCCTCCGGTTTCGCGAGGGCCTTTTTTTTGCCCTTAACCCGGCTTTTAACATAGTTACTTATTTTGTTGCGGCGCTATAATCGAGCTTACCCTTCCTAACTACCCTCCCCGAAGCTATGGCGCGCGAATTTTCATCGTTACAAGACCTTGACGTTCCAGTGAAAGTATTGTTTACCGGCTATCTCTCCACCGTGGCGGTGGGGTATTTGGTTGCGTTGATTCAAATTTTATTCACTCACGGAATGGCGGACGGCAAGTTCGGATTGTCTATAGACGACATTGTTTACAGTTACTATGGAAACCGATCCGGGACCACATTGGAGATTAAATTAAACGGCTCTATGAAGGAAAACGCTTCGGAGCAAGAACGGTTTCAGATTATTCAGTGGGTTCGAGACGGCGCAGACCAAGATGATTACGTCGAATCAGGTGTTCAGAATATCATCAAAGAACGTTGCGTGATGTGCCATAACAAGGAAAGCGGCTTGCCCAATTTCGATGATTTTAAAGTATTGACCGAATTATCTCGGCAAGACGAAGGCGCGACCTTCGGTTCCTTGACGAGGGTGTCGCATATCCATTTGTTCGGGATTAGTTTTATTTTTATGTTCGTCGGATTGATTTTCAGTTTTGCCGAAACCAGCACCGTCAAATACAAGTCGATCGCAATCGGTATGCCTTATGTGTTTTTGCTGGTGGATATTTTGTCTTGGTGGTTAACCAAATTACATCCTATGTTTGCGATTCTGGTAATAATCGCCGGTGCAGGCATGGCTATTTCGTTTGCGTTTATGTGGACGGTTTCCGTGTTGGAAATGTGGATGTTTGAGAAGGTGTTTATCGATTCGCAAGGTCATCGTCGGCCGAATTGGAGCACTATCGTCGAAACTAGGTTGCAGCGCATAGGTTGCGATAGTGCATTGTCTATCAGCGGACGGCTGTGGTGTATGTGCAAATCGGGCTTAAGCGCTTTGTGGAGGCAGTGGTTGCAAGTGGGTTATCCTTACGTTAAAGAGCGATTTACCAAGGTGTTTGCCAAGAAAAATTAGCGCGTATTGTGATACTAAGGACAAATCGGTGGCGATGGGCTATGGAATTTAATTTATTGCCGCCGCTCTTAGGGTTAAGATAGAGTTCGGGTAGAGAAATCTCGCGGAGGCCGTCATGAACATCAATACATTTTCCAGCGTCACTAATTTGATTAGTACTACGCAGCAAAGAGCAAATGACGCCGCCAATACCATTGCTCGGCTGCCTGTCGATAAACAAGAAGTTGGAACCGCCGAACAATTCAGCTCAGGTGATTTATTTAAACCTGTTCTGAGTTTAAAAGAGGCGGAACTGGAAACCTCGGCGGCCGCAAAGGTAATTAAATCCCATGAAAAAACGGTAGGCAGTTTATTGGATATAAAAGTCTAACCATTAACGCTGACGTCGTACCCTAGTTTTTCGATGTCAGCAGCGAAGGCCTTTATTTCCAATTCGGATGCTTTGTCTAGCGATGGCGCCTCAGGCTGCAGTGAAGGGCGGGCAAGGCTATACAGCATAACGCCGCGAATGGAGATGTTTTGTCGTTGTAGTTCGGTTAGCAGCGAAAGATAAGCCGTTTTCTCATCATTGCTCCAAGCATCGCCGTAATGCAGCATGCAAGTTTGCAATTTTGTAGGGCAGTGTTCGCTGGCGATCTTCAAGTTATTAACGAGGTGTTTGCGACTTTGCCTGCTATTGTTGAGCAGGCGGCGTCCTTCTGTCGTGGCACTGTCCAGCTTAAACCAAATTTCTCCGTTATTTTGGGCCAAGCAAACTAGGCCTTGGCAAACGTTGGGTTTGTGCAGCAAGCTGCCGTTGGTAATCAATATGAATTTGCATGCGGGAAATATCTTCTTGTTTTTTGCTGTATGTGCAATTGTGCTGACCGCTTCGTGAAAATTAGTCAAACTGCTAGGTTCGCCATTCCCTGATAGTGCGATGTCTTTGATCTCCCGCGCTTCCGGCGGCACTTCGAAGCGCTCGTAGAACTCGCCGGAAATGATGTCATCTAATAAAAGCTCCAGTTCCGAGCGAAGTATTTCTATATCCAAGATGGGGGCTGAGCCGCGTTTCAGGTCGGGAACTTGGCAGTAAATGCAGCGCCAGTTGCATGCATTATTGGGGTTGAAGTTAATGCCTATCGAGAGTCCGCCGGAACGGCGGGAAATCACCGGATAAACATATGTCAATCCGGCGATTTGTCTATCGTGGTCGGCGGTACCGAGCGCTTTCTTTATCAAATTTTCCAGGATGATGCGTAAATCTAAAGAGGTAGAATCGGCGTCAAGAGTTTCGCAATTTTTTGTAAGCGTTGATTAGGCCGTTAGTCGAGCAATCGTGGCTGTGGATCGGTTCATCATGCTTTAATTCCGGCAAAATGGCTTTCGCTAAAACCTTGCCTAACTCTACGCCCATTTGATCAAAGGAATTGATATTCCAGATAACGCCCTGAACGAAAATTTTATGTTCGTAAAAGGCGATTAACATCCCGAGCGTTCTTGGCGTCAGTTTCTTAAATAGAAACGTATTTGATGGCCGATTGCCGTCGAATATCTTAGATACAATTAAAGCGTCGTCCAGATTGGGCTCGTGGCTTAAGTCTTTTCTAACCTCTTCTTCGGTTTTACCAAGCATTAGCGCTTCGGCTTGTGCCAAGAAATTTGCGATCAGGATGTCGTGGTGATCGGGCAGGTCATAATGGCTTTGCGCCGCCGCAAGGAAGTCGCTAGGTACTAACTTGGTTCCTTGGTGAATCAGCTGAAAGAAAGCGTGTTGCCCGTTGGTGCCCGGTTGGCCCCAAATGATGGGGCCTGTGTTGTAATCGACCTTTTCTCCGTTAATCGTGGCGCTCTTACCGTTGCTTTCCATGTCGCCTTGCTGGAAATAATCGGCGAAGAATTTTAACGATTGTGCGTAAGGCAAGATGGCATAGGTTTCAGCTTCGAAGAAGTTGTTATACCAAATGCCCAGTAACCCCATGATTACGGGAATGTTTTGCTCGAAAGGCGCATTGCGGAAATGTTCATCCGCTAAATGGGCGCCCATCAATAATTCTTCGAAATTGTCCATGCCGATATAGAGTGCTATGGACATACCTATAACGGACCAAAGCGAATAACGGCCGCCAACCCAGTCCCAAAACTCGAACATATTGTCCGGGTCTATACCGAATTCTTTCACCGCTGCTACGTTGGTCGAGATGGCGATGAAGTGCTTGGCAATGTGCGCAGAGTCTTTGGCAGTATTTAAAAACCAATTCCGCGCCGAGCGCGCATTGGTCATGGTTTCCTGTGTGGTGAAGGTTTTTGACGAAATGAGAAATAGCGTGGTCTCAGGGTTTAACTGTTTCAACGTTTCGACAATGTCGGTTTGATCGACGTTGGAGACAAAATGCGCTTTTAAAGATTCTTTACCGTAGGGTGTGAGGGCGGTATCGACCATTTTCGGGCCTAAATCCGATCCGCCGATGCCGATATTGACAATATCGGTTATGGGTTTTCCCGTGTAGCCGGTCCAAGCGCCCGAACGTACTTTTTCGGTAAATTCCCGCATTTTTTCCAGTACTTTATTGATTTCCGGCATGACGTCTTTGCCGCGGAAATAGACAGGGTCGTTGCCCCTATTGCGCAACGCCGTATGCAGTACAGCACGTTTTTCCGTAGTGTTAATAATCGAGCCCGAAAACATCGCTTCGGTTTTCTCATGCAATTCTGCTCGATTAGCCAGATTGATTAACAGCGGAATCGTCTCCTCTGTGATGAGGTTTTTAGAAAAATCGAATAGCAAATCGTTAAATTCAATCGAAAACTTTTCGAATCGGTGCGGGTCTTTGGAGAACGCCTCTTTCATGCAAAATTTGCCGGCAACTTCTTGGTGATGTTGCTTGACGGCGTTCCATTCGGCGGACTTGATCAGACTGGACATATGTTTTGAGTGCCTTGAGCCTAGTGACAGTTCAGAAAACCGGAGAGTTGTTGCTGTGTAGCGGAAAGGATAACCTACATATTATAAGGATTGTGTTGTGGTGTTGACAAAAAAATACATGGGCTAGCGAATACCTTGCTGATGATGAGTATTGCCTTTATTTGCCTAGGGCGATGTGCTAGAGTGGGCGCGCTTTTGCCAGTGCTGCGCTCATGGCAAATCCACCATGCCGAGAGCGTGGATATAAAAATTAACAACTTCGGGAAGGGTAATTATGATGACAATTCGACAAGTAAGAAATGTTTTCCTAGGTCTCTTAGGGCTAATTTTTTCCTCAACTGTATTGGCGCACGGCGGTGCCGCCGGGACTGATACCGATCAATGCAAATTCGAATTGGAAAAAGACCACTGGATCCATTATACGGCTTATCAGCCTAAAGCCTATCCGGCTGAAGAGTTTTGCGGCAATATCCCGGACTTAAACTCGTTGATACAGTTGGTTTTTGACTATCAGGACCAACGTTATAGAAATATGGCGATAGAGTTTGAGGTAACCAAAGAGCCGGAAGGTACCCGGGTTTTTTATCAAGAACCGCAAAAACATAAGTCAGGCACCGTTATATTGAATCTGTCAAACGGGGTTTCTGAGGCCGGAAAATATTTAATACACATTACTTTGCTGCAAGACAATGGCGAGCGCTTGGATGCTCACATGAGCTTCAAGGCCGGCGCAGGGCAGCCTGCCAGCAAAGGCAGTATCGGGCTTTACGCCTTGGTTCTGTTCGCCGGGCTTTATATCGCTTATTTATCTCATGCCGGATTCAAGCAAAAGGTTGATGGTTTGCTTGGCAAAGCAAAAGAGTTCTAAACTAAACGGCGTTTACCTTGTCCAGAGATGGACTAGGGTAAACGTTCTCTTTCGTTATTCCTTGCTTACGAATTTTTGGGCGGATTCAGCCTGCATAATTTTACTGCCGCTTTACGACAGAGGTTAGCTTCAATGTTCAAAGTCATTTCAATGGCCGCGCTAGTTGGGATTCTATCGTTTGCCAATGTTTACGCGAAAGATTTTCAGGAACATAACAACATGATGGATCATGGCGACGGCCACTTAATGGATATGGATGGCGCAATGGTTATGGGGCAGAATGTTGATACCTTGCCAGGTGGTTGCGATAAAATTGCGGCGAGTAAAGAAATTACCGTTCGCGCCGGGCACAAATATTCGGAAAAATTTCCCGGCACAATGTGGGCATTCGATCAACAGGAATTTCAGTTTGAGCCTTGCACTAAGTTGACGGTGCATTTCGTTAACGAGGATGAAATTCGGCATCAGTGGATGATGCATGGGTTGCCTAAATACCTGTATCCTAAAGGTATGTTTCATTTGGAAGTCAGCGGTCCCGGCAGTGTCACAGGTACCCTAATTCTTCCGCCGGGTGACAAAACCTATCTTGTGCATTGCGATATTGCGCAACATATGGAAAAAGGCATGAAGGCGCAATTAAAGGTAGGGAAGGGTGGAGAAGACTTGCCCAGTATCCCCGGGGTTACCGCTAGCGTGTTTCCGGATGACTATAGTGGAAAGCCGTTTTCTGTGACTGCTTTCGCCGAACAAGAGGCGGCAGCCATTGCCGCTGCCGTAGCGGCAGCGGCCAAAGCATCGGTTAAACCTGCCGCAAATTCGGATGTGGCGGTGGCTGATGACAGCGGCTTTTTGTCCGGAGTTTCCATTGTTGGCTTGGTTGTGGGTATTTTTATTGGACCGATATTAGCTAAACGCTTCAAGGGAATGAGTGCTGGCGAGGTAGTGGCAACTATTTTCGAATGGCTTTCCGGAGCAATAGGCGCTTCAATCGACCTGCTGGCAAAATTAATCAAAAAGTTAACCGGAAAAAAAGCTATTCCGTTACCTGACAAATAAGGTTCTTGCTATCAAGCCCCTGAAACCTTCGGTTTCAGGGGCTTTTTTATTAATGAATTATGCAGTTTGAGTCGTTTGGGTTATTGGGGTTATTTCTTAGTGCGTTTGTTTCTTCAACGCTAGCACCGGGAGGTTCCGAAATCGTTTTGGCTTTGTTGGTTAAGAGCAAGCAATTTTCGGTGCCTGATTTGGTAGCGGTGGCTACTGTGGGAAACTCTTTGGGCGCTTTGACCACTTTCTGGCTGGGCGTCTGGATGTCGCGCAAATATCCTTCGGAAGCGTTATTGAATAGCTCGCGGCAGAAATCACTGACGACTATCAAGCGTTGGGGGATTTTCTCGTTATTGTTTTCTTGGTTGCCGATTGTGGGTGATGGATTGTGCTTTGCGGCGGGTTGGTTAAGATTGTCGCTTTACGGCTCGATGGTATTGATTGCTATAGGGAAAGTGCTTAGATATCTTGTAATTGCGTATGCAGTAGTGTGATTTGTCAAAACAATTGCCCGACTATGATTAATTTCTCACTGCCACATTTTCCACCTAGAAATACGGTCGCCGTACATCGCTATCGTGATTATTTCATCGCCGGCTTCACGTTTATAGCCACCACCATTTGCCTGACGTTGGACGGCTTCACGCCAAAGTTCATGCAGTATGTGTTGGCGTTATGCGGTTGGATTTTCCTGTTGGCATTTCTGCGAGGCGAATCCGGGTATGTGAGAATGCAGGTTGCGGTGGCCGTGTCTTTTGCGCTGATAGGCGAGTATTTCGCTTCGGTATATATGAAAGGCTATGTGTACCGTTTCGAAAATGTGCCTGCTTATGTACCTGCCGGACATGGACTGGTTTATTTGACTGCGGTCGCATTAGGGCGATCCGGCTTATTTCAACAACATGCACGGCGTATTGCCGTGTTTGTAGTTGCGGTATGTGCTGTGTGGGTGGTATGGGGGTTAAGCGGTGTAGGCAGACTCGATGTAATCGGGGCGGTTTTATATCTAGTGTTTCTAGGCTATTTATTCAAAGGGCGCTCACCGATGGTTTATTTAGGGGCGTTTTTTATTACTTCTTGGTTAGAAATTGTCGGAACTTCAGCGGGAACGTGGGCATGGGCGGAAATAGATCCGGCGTCGAGTTTGCCGCAAGGAAATCCGCCTAGCGGCGTTGCGGCTTGGTATTGTCTGGTTGATGCGGTTGCGATTGCCGGAGCCGGGCCGGCTGCGCAGGTAATGGCCAATGCGATACGGGTGTTCGACAGGCAGCGCAGTTTTTTTCGACAATAAGTTAGTTTTACATCCCCTTCTGTCTTTGCAGCGTATGGCGCATGCGTATCGCACTGATTGGCCGTATAAGTCGACCGTTAGAATTGGGTTGTGTATAACGGGATGGGTTTTATGGTGTGAGTTTTTCGTGAATGCGGCAGGGCATCAATTGATATTTTCTATTTTTAACATAAAAACTATCAAATTTATTGATTGATAAAATGGGTGCAAAATGCCTCCAACTTGGTGAGACCGAAATTAAGAATCGGCCGCCAATACTAACAGTGGCTTATGGAGGCTTATCATGAAAACGCAAGTAATTATTACCGCATCAATCGTTTTAACCGCTACATTATCTTCCGCAGTAGCCTATGCGCATGGAGATCACATCACAGCGGAAACCATGCTTAAAAATCGTGTGGTCGAAATTGTCTACGATGACCCGGCAATTAACCGCGGCATACATAGTTATTTCAATCCAATCGCCGCAAAAACCATCGGAAAAGACGGCCAATTTTATGTCAGTCAAGCTTATGGACCTGCGATATACAGTTACCCTTCGGCGGCTGTCAATTTTGGCCTTAATGCTGAAGATGCGAGCGAATGTGAATTAAACGGCACGGAAATTCATTGCTCAACCACGTATACGCGTTGAGTGATGCCGCATAGCAAGGTGTAAGGAATGGTATCGGCGTAGCGGGCAATTTCTTCCACCGGTAGCCCCGGCCCCCACAAGGTAACCGGATCGCCGGGGCTGGCATGGGGTTGGCTCGTCAAGTCTACCGTAATCATGTCCATCGAAACTCTGCCGATCAGCGGTACACGTTGCCCGTTGACCAAGACGGGGGCTTCCGGTCGGGTATGGCGGTGATAACCGTCTCCATAACCTATCGAGATGACCCCTATGCGGGTATCGACTTTACATTGCCAGGTTCCGCTATAGCCGACAGTCTCTCCGGCACTGACATTTTTTACGGCAATTACCCGGGCATGTAAACTCATTACCGGCCTTAATCCGAAGTCTGTGCCGGTTTTTCCGGCAAACGGCGAGCAGCCGTACAGCATTAACCCCGGTCTTACCCAGTCGCTAATCACGTTCGGCCAGCCGATGATGCCTGCCGAGTTGGCGATGCTACGCTGTCCGGGAAAACCCTCGATAGCCCGGTTAAACACATCGATTTGACAACGCGTTTTGTCGTCCAGCAAATCGTCCGCATTGGCAAAGTGAGTAATCAAATTGACAGGCTGTTCGACAATTGAACAACGCAATAAGGCTTGATAGGCGTTAGCGAAATCCGCGTTTTTAAAACCCAAGCGATTCATGCCGGAATCCATTTTTAACCAGACCGTCAATCCGGGATTGTGAGCCGATTGTTGCTGTAAAAGCTCGATTTGCTGGGGGGTATGAACGACTGCGTCCAAGCCGTGTTGCAGCATGGACTGCAGCTCGTCGCTGCAGACAAACCCTTGTAATACGGTGATAGGCTGGGTTATGCCGGCTTTACGCAGGCGCACGCCTTCGTCCAATCTGGCAACGGCTAGGCCGTCGGCCTCGGTCAAAGCTCTCGCTACGCGCGTGATCCCATGGCCGTAGGCGTTGGCCTTGATGACCGCCATGATTTTGTGGTTAGGTGCGTAACGTTTTACTTGATGTAGATTGTGTCGTACGGCATCTAAATCCAAACGGACGTATGCGGCCGGGGTCATTCGTAATCTCCGTCTCCCGAATAATGGCCGGCAAAGTTTTCGAAACGGGTGTATTGCCCTAAAAACGTTAAGCGTACCGTCCCTAAAGGACCGTTACGCTGCTTGCCGATAATTACTTCGGCTATGCCTTTATCCGGACTATCCTCGTTGTAAACCTCGTCGCGATACACGAAGATGATTAAATCGGCGTCTTGTTCGATGGCGCCGGATTCTCGTAAGTCAGACATGACCGGCCGTTTGTTGGGGCGCTGTTCCAGATTACGGTTCAACTGCGACAGGGCAATGACCGGCGTGTTTAATTCCTTGGCTAATGCTTTAAGTCCGCGGGAAATGTCGGAAATTTGTTGTACCCGGTTGTCGCCGCTAGTCGGTGACTGCATGAGCTGTAAGTAGTCGATCACGATTAAGCCGAGTTGGCCGTATTCGCGGGTTAAGCGGCGCGCGCGCGAACGCACTTCGGTTGGTGTTAAGGCCGGCGTGTCGTCTATGAATAGCTTGGTTTCGGCAAGAAGATTAATCGCGGACGTCAGTCTAGGCCAGTCGTCGTCGTCTAATTTACCGGTGCGGACTTTGTGCTGATCGATGCGGCCCAGCGAGGACATCATCCGCATGGCCAGCGCTTCGCCGGGCATTTCCATACTGAATACCGCTACCGGCATGCCGCTTTTGACGGCTACGTTTTCCGCCATGTTCATCGCGATGGTGGTTTTGCCCATAGACGGCCGTCCGGCGACGATGATCAAGTCGGATGGCTGCAAGCCAGAGGTTTTTTCGTCCAGATCGGTAAATCCGGTACTGGCGCCGGTAATATTGCCGTCCAACTCGTATAGGGTTTCGATTTTATCGACGGCTTTGGCCAGTAGCGATTTTATCGACGCAAAACCGCCTTGTCCGCGTTGCCGCTGTTCGGCGATCTCGAACACCTTGCGTTCGGCGTTTTCCAGTAATTCGGCGGTTTCCCGGCCTTCCGTACTAAAGGCCGAATCGGATATCTCGGTTCCTACATGTATCAGTTGCCGAAGTACCGAGCGATCCCGCACGATATTGGCATACGCCACGATGTTGGCGGCGGTGGGCGTTTCTTTGGCCAAAAAAGCCAGATAGGCCAAGCCGCCGACATCTTTTAGCTCTCCGGTTGCCTCCAATATTTCCGATAAGGTGACGACGTCGAACGGTTCTTGCTTTTCGGCTAGTTGACCGATAGCCCGAAAAATGAGCTGGTGATCCCGGCGATAAAAATCCACCTCGTTGACCTTGTCGGCCACCGAGTCCCAAGTTTGATTGTCGAGCAACAAGCCGCCTAATACCGATTGTTCGGCTTGCAAAGAATGAGGGGGAACTTTTAAGGAATCGACGGCATAGTCGGGTTCAAGAAAATAATCGTCGGACATGAGGTTGAAAAAGCGGCACGAAATGCGGCCGTCAATTATAACTCAGCGCTTAGCCTGGATCAGCCGTTAGCCAATCGATAATACGACTCGGCATTGAGCTTTAATCGTTCCACGACCTCGGCATCCAATTCGCCGGCTGCCACGCGCCGCTCCAGTTCTTGGAGGGCTTCGGGCAACGGCATGCTGCGCCGGTACGGGCGGGTTTGTATCAAAGCCTGAAAAATGTCGGCTACCGTGATGATTCGGCATTCCAAGTCTTGCGAGGCGCTGGCGGTTTTAAACGGATAGCCTTCGCCGCGCAGGTTTTCGTGGTGAAATCCGGCCCAGATCGGGATTTTTGACTGGCTGAATACCCGTTGCAAAATGCGATAGGTATCGTAACTATGTCGTTGCATGCTCGCCCGTTCGTCAGGTGTGAGTTTGCCGGGTTTATCGATGATATTTTCGGAGACGCGCAGCTTGCCTAAATCGTGCAGTAGTCCGGCAATCTCGACTTGTTCCAATTCCGCTCCGGCAATACCGAAATCCTGCGCAAGCTGCCTGGCAATTGCCGCTACCCGTTCGGAATGCAATTCCGTGTAATGACTTTTCGCGTCCACCACGCGGGAGAATAATCTGGCTAGTTCGCGTTGCGCTTGGAAATCTAAGCTAACCGGCGCCACGTCTTTTCCCAGGCTGCGCAAATCCTCGTCCAAATAGTCCGGTTCCATCGCCAGCCAAAATGCCTCGCTTTTCCCGACTACTGTCAATGCATCCAATAAATGCGGCGAAAATAAGGTGGCGGCGCAATCTTGCAACTGTGCCAGAATGTCCGTGCAGGCCGTCAATACACGCTCGGTATTTAAATAGGGTACCAACAGCATGTCGACCCGATCGACCAGAAACAGTAGGTTGGCCCGTAGCCGAACACGATCGCTTACGGGCAGCGTCAACAGTTGTTCCCAGCGGGTATGGTGATACCGCACTTCTTCGGCAAACTGTGTGAGGGGCGGGCATTGCTGTAAATATTGGGCACCGCGAATGGCATGCGCCTCGGCGCCGGCCCATTCAAGAGCATTCAAAATATTATGCCTCTCTTGCATTTGCGCCACGCCGCAATCGTGCAACATGCCGGAATGCATGATGGACAAGCATTCGTCATAGGGCCAGCCGAGATGGTTGGCGATGTGAAAAGCCATGATCGCTACTCTTTTGCCGTGCTTGATTTCATCGTATCCGACTAAATCCAACGCGCAGCTCAATGCGGTAATTGCACTATGTAAATCTATAGTTTGACTAGTCATAGATACCCATGCGGTAAAGTGGAACGCGTGTTTTACCCGTAAACAGAGCGTCATTTGGGCGGCAAGCGGATCGTTTTGTACTGCGTGTAACAGGTTGACGAATTTTCATGCATGCAATGGAGAAATGGCGTATTTGGCATGCTAAGGTCAAACGACTTAGCGCTGAAAAAAGCAAAGTTCTATTAGTCTAGTCGTTACTTGTTTATCAGTTGGCGACAACTACGGTGGCGCAGGCAGGGACTGGATGGCAGGTCTTGGTTTAAATGCGGACGGATTCACATTAGGCTAACCTTAGCGTGTTAATTGATGGCTTTTTTATTGTTGCCACATTGGGAGAAGGCATGAGTCACGTGTATATCATCGCCGAAGCCGGCGTGAATCATAACGGCAAGCCGAAAGCGGCGTTTCAGCTGGTAGATGCCGCCGTTGCTGCAGGCGCGGATGCGGTTAAGTTTCAAACTTTCAAAGCCGAAAAACTCACAACGGCCCTGGCCGGTAAAGCCGATTATCAAAAGCAAGCGACGGGTTCGCGCGAAAACCAGTTGGAAATGTTACGCGGCTTGGAATTGCAACAGGTATTTCATTACGAATTGCGCGATTACTGCCGCGGCCGCGGAATCGAGTTTTTATCTACGGCCTTCGATTTCGACAGCTTGGTATTTTTGGCTAACGAAGTAGGCGTGAGCCGTTTGAAGATTCCCTCAGGAGAAATCAACAACGGACCGTTTTTATTGGCGCATGCCCAAACCGGCAAAGAGCTGGTTTTGTCGACCGGTATGGCCGGCTTAGGCGAAGTCGAAACCGCATTAGGGGTTTTGGCTTTCGGTTATTTGGGCTGGGAGGCGCCGAGTTTGGAGCGGTTTCGCCTCGCTTACGAAAATAGCGCGGGTCACGATATTCTGAAACAAAAAGTCACGCTGCTGCATTGCACCAGTGAATATCCGACACCGCCCGAGCACGTAAACCTAAAGGCCATGGATACTTTGGCCCATGCCTTTGAATTGCCGGTCGGCTATTCCGACCATACCGTCGGTCTGGCCGTGCCGATTGCCGCAGTAGCTCGCGGCGCGGTATTGATCGAAAAGCACTTCACGCTGGACCGCAACCAACCCGGCCCGGACCATCAGGTTTCCTTGGAGCCGGAGGAATTGAAACAAATGGTTGCTGCGATACGCTGTGTGGAAAGCGCATTAGGTTCGGCGCGTAAAACCCCGCAAAAGGAGGAATTGAAAACGCGCGATGTCGCCCGAAAAAGCGTGGTAGCGGCGCGTGAGATTGGGCGAGGGGAAACATTCGGCGTCGAAAATTTGACATTCAAGCGGCCCGGCACCGGTAGAAGTCCGATGGATTATTGGCGGCTGTTAGGCCGGACAAGCGAACGGGATTATCGCGTTGACGATTTAATCGAATGAGACAACGGATAATTTTGCTGGGGAGCGGAGGCCATGCAAAAGTTCTGCTCGAAACCTTGCGTAGAGGTGGCCGGGAGATCGTAGGGATAACCGATCCGGCTCGTCCGCCGGGTAGTAGTTGGGAGAATGTCGCGGTATTGGGTGACGACAGCGTGATCTCGCGGTTCGCGGTGGATGACGTGATATTGGTTAATGGCCTCGGTTCTTTGCCCAGAGATAGTGGATTGCGTGCAAAACTCTATAACGAGTTCGTGGCGCAAAAATATCGGTTCGATACGGTGATAGATCCATATGCAATAGTTGCAAGCAGTGTTTTGTGTCGCGCCGGAGCGCAAGTGATGGCGGGCGCCATAATTCAGGCAGGCACAGTAATTGCTGAGAACGCTATTATCAATAGCGGCGCGATAGTCGAGCATGATTGCGTGATCGGCTGCCATGCACATGTAGCACCCGGAGCGGTACTGAGCGGCAACGTGGAGGTCGGAAATAACGTGCATATCGGTACCGGGGCGGTCATCATTCAAGGCATTCGGATTGGAGCGGGTAGTATCGTCGGCGCCGGCAGCGTAGTAACTCGCGATATCGGCGTGCGCCAGATTGTGTATCCGGCTCGCGCGCGCATACAAGACATTTATTAAGAGCATGAAATGAAGCAGCATTGGCAACAGGTGGTGATAGGATCGGACACTTCTCTCAGAACCACTCTGGAAGTGATAGATCGCGGCGCGCTGCAAATTGCTTTGGTGGTAGACGGCAACGAAAAATTGATCGGTGTAGTGACCGACGGCGACATTCGCCGAGCGCTCATTCGCGGGTTGTCGCTGGAACATGCCGTCGGCGACGTGATGAATAAGCGGCCTAAAGTCGCCACGCTACAGGATAGTAAAACCCAGTTGATCGCAATGATGGAGGGACACCATTTATATCAACTACCTGTGGTCGACGAACGCGGCCGCGTGGTGCGCTTGGAATCTTTGCAAGCCTTGTATAAACAACCGTGTTTCCCCAATCCGGTGTTTTTAATGGCGGGCGGTTTTGGAAAACGTTTACGGCCCTATACCGACGATTGTCCCAAGCCTTTGTTGGAAATCGGCGGGAAACCGATTCTGCAGACCATTATCGAAAATTTCGTCAAATCCGGTTTTCGGCAGTTTTATATCGCTGTGCATTTTAAAGCCGAAAAAATCAAGCGCTATTTTGGTGACGGTAGTCGTTGGGGCATTTCGATCGTCTATATCGACGAATTGGAGCCTATGGGAACTGCCGGAGCCATCGGTATGCTGCCGGCCGACTTGCCGGACGTACCGTTGATCGTGATGAACGGCGACATTCTTACCCAAATCGATTTTGCCAGGCTGCTGGCGTATCACAACGAGCAACAAGCCATCGCGACCATGTGCGTGCGGCAGTATGAGTATCAAATTCCTTACGGAGTTGTGAGGCTGGATCAGCAGCGTATCGTTGGTATCGATGAAAAGCCTTTGCAACATTGTTTGGCAAACGCGGGAATTTATGTATTGGATCACAGTTTGATAAACAGCATCGCCGCGCAAAAAAAACTGGATATGCCCGACCTATTCAACCGGCAAATCGCCGCAGGCGAGGCGGTGTCTATGTTTGCGGTCAACGATTATTGGTTGGACATAGGCCGGGAAGCCGATTTTTTGCGTGCGCAGGGCGAGTTTGCCCAGTATTTTTGAATTCGATGATTAAAGTTCTCCAAACCAAAGCCGATAAAACCAGCGAGTTTGAAACAATCCTTTTTTCTTAAAGTCAACTAAACAAGGCATTTCCGCAGAATCGCGCATTCTCGGTATCTGGAGGGTAATATCATGGCAATGGTCATCAATACAAACGTCCAATCGTTGAACAGTCAACGGTTCTTGAATAATACCAATATGTCGTTATCGACCTCTATGGAGCGTTTGTCTTCGGGTTTGAGAATCAACTCGGCTAAAGACGACGCGGCCGGCTTGGCTATCAGCGACAAAATGACATCGCAAATTCGCGGTATGACTGTTGCGGTGAGAAACGCGAACGACGGTATTTCCATGGCGCAAACCGCTGAGGCCGGCATGGGAAATATTACCGATACGCTGCAAAGGATGCGGGACTTGGCCGTTCAAGCTGCCAACACCGCGGGGGTATCGTCGAGTGATAGACAGAAACTGCAAACCGAATTCAAACAACTCGGCTTGGAGATGAAACGTATCATTCAAAACACCGAGTTTAACGGCAAAAAAATTCTGAACGGTTCGTTGAAAAACGCTAACTTCCAAGTTGGTGCTAATACGGCAACAGACAACCAAATTTCAGTTAACATCTCCGACTTGGAAAAAGTCACTAGCTTGAGTGCATTGTTCGGCACCAAGTTGTCGATCGGTTCGAATGCTACCTCCAACAACGTCAGATCTGCGATTACCGCTATCGATAGCGCCATCAAAAAAATCGATACATTCAGATCGACTTTGGGTGCAACCCAAAACCGGTTTACTACCACCATTGCTAACCTGCAGTCGTCTATTGAAAATCAATCCGCCGCCAGATCGCGGATTATAGATGCGGATTTTGCGATAGAAACTTCCAACTTGAGCCGCACGCAAATCCTGCAACAAGCAGGTACGGCGATGTTGGCGCAAGCTAACCAATCCACACAATCCGTTCTCAGTTTGCTGAGGTAGTTTTGATGGGAAGGTGGTATGGTATATAGCACCTTCCCGATTACTAAACGTATAAGGTGAACATCATGAACAGCGAGATTACCAATGTAGTGAAGTTATCTCCCGTGACTGTTGTGAAAGCCGACAAGCAAACCGACGACCGTTCTTCAAGTAAAGACGTAATTAAAGGCGAGCAGTTGTCTGTTTCGCCTACGCCTGCTTCTACGCCGACGGAAAGTTCCAATCCATTGAATTTTCAAGCTAAGCAGGAAGACGATAAAAAAACCAACCCTAAGACGCCTTTGGAAGACGTTAAAAAGGCTGCGGACGAAGGAAACGCTTTATTGCAAGAAGTCAAGCGCAATCTGCAATTCAAGGTCGACGATACTACCAATGAATTGGTGGTCAAAATTGTAGATAGCGAAACCGGCGAACTTGTGCGGCAAATTCCGTCCGAGGAAATGTTGGCTTTTATCAAACACATGAAAGAAATGGATGGTCATCAAGGCTCGATGATACAGGATAGGGCTTAAATTGCAGGTGGGGTTTTTAGGAGGCAGCCATGAGTATCGTATCGTCAACAGGTCTTGGTAGCGGCATCGACATTCAATCTCTGGTCTCGCAATTGACCGCGGCGGAGAAGCAGCCTGCGGTCAACGCGATAACGCGTCAGCAAGATGCCGTTAGCACGCGGTTGAGCGGATTGGGTAGCTTAAAAAGCGCGTTATCCACGTTTCAAACGGCTGTTGCCAAATTGAAGGACGACACCCTGTTCAAAACCCATGCAGGCTCGTCTGCGGACGAGAGCATCGTTAAGGCCACTGCCTCGTCCGGTTCTGTGGCCGGAAATTATGCCGTGGAAGTCAAACAATTGGCCAAAGCGCAAAAATCCATTTCCAATACTGAATTCGCTAGTTCGTCCGCTACCGTGGGTACCGGAACATTAACCTTTGCAACTACCGGCGGTTCATCGTTTAACATCACCGTCGACAGTAGCAACAATACTTTGGCCGGGATTCGCGACGCCATTAATGCCTCGTCCGACAATAGCTCGGTGACTGCAAGCATCATTAACGTAGACAACGGTAGCGGTACCGGAACAATCTCTAAACTGGTACTCACCGCTAAAAATAGCGGGACTACGAATGCCTTTACCGTCAGCGGCAGCGACGATGACGGCAACGATAGCGACGCATCGGGATTGTCGCAGTTGTTCTCCGCTAACCTTGACGAGCAAACGTCCGCCTTGGATGCGATCATCGAAGTTGACGGCCAAACCGCCACTCGGAGTACAAATTCGATTAGCGACGTGCTGCAAGGCGTTACTTTAGATTTACAGAAAGCGGAAATCGGTACGACGGTCAATGTGAACGTTAGTCTGGATACCGATGCAATCAGTAAAGCGGTCAGTGGCTTTGTGTCGGCATACAATGCCTTGCATTCCACCACGGCAGCGCTTGGAAAATACGGCGGTAGTGACGACGGTACCGGGAACGGAGCGTTGATAGGCGATGCAACTTTGCGACTCGTTACCAGCCAAATTCGGCAGAACACTTCGTCCTCCGTTTCGTCTGCGTCCGGGAATTACAATTCGCTGGCTATGATAGGCGTGACGATAGATAAAAGCGGCGTCATGTCCCTGGACGAGACCGACATGGAAGCGGCGTTGAATTCAAGTTTATCCTCGGTAGCCGAGGTTTTTTCGTCCGACGATGGTGTCGCAACCCGCTTGGATGACATCCTTGACCAGTTTTTGCAATCGGGCGGCTCTATCGATAGTCAGACCACTTCGTTGAACAATCGAAGTGCGCAACTCGAAGATCGCCTCGCTGATGTGGAAGCCCGTTCCGAGACGTTTCGAGCGGCGCTATTAAAACAATTTACGGCAATGGATGTTACCGTGGGGCAATTCAATTCCACCGGTTCATTCTTAAGCAGCTGGATTAGCAATTTATAACTTAAAGGGGTTGTCATGTACGTCGATGCGCAAAAAAAGGGTGCCCGGCAATACGCCGAAATGCACAATACCGGCAGGCTGGAGGAAAACACCCCTCATCGTCTTATTCAGATGCTGATGGAGGGCCTGCTTGCTCGGATAAACTCCGCCAAAGGCGCAATGGATCATGGGGATGTCGAAGGGAAAAGTATTTTTATCTCTAAAGCCATCGGCATCGTCGGTGGTTTAAACGAGGCCTTAGACTTGGAGCAAGGCGGGGAGCTTGCCTTGAATTTACGTCAGCTCTACGAGTATATGAATATGCGCTTGTTAGAAGCCAGCAGGGAAAACAGTATCGAAAAATTGGACGAAGTGGCCGGACTGATGCGCGATATAAAAGAAGCGTGGGATGCCATTGGCTAATCGTTCGGTAAGCGCACAGGGATGGTTGGAGCAGCGTGAAAGGGAATTACAAGACTTTACGCGTCAAATTGAGTCTCGTATAGAGAACAAGGACTGGGAAGGCCTGCAATCTGTATTAGAAGCTCGGCAGATTTATTTCGAACGGCAACAGTCCGGCCCCATTCCAGCTTTATGCGTTATGGGATTTAAAGGCTTAATTCAACAAGTCTTATCTCAAGACCAAGCGTTCCAAGCGCGTATTCAGCAAATCCGCGATCAACTCAAAATCGAACAGCAGTCATTCGAGCGCGGCAAGCAAGCATTGCACGCTTATAATGGCAGATAGTTTTCGAACTCGTATCAATCCGCTTCCCTGATTAGTTTCTATTCAAAGACAGGCGTCCAACGGAGCTGCGTTGCCGTCGCGAAAAATGGGTTTTTAGCGTCATTGATTTAACGCCCCCCAAATTTTGGGCAACAAATGCCTTTTCGGTTGAAAGCTACCTCGGGTTATTGCCTGTCAAAACAACCCATCGCGCTTTTGTAAATTACAATATGCGCTTCGGTAAGTAAAAATAGGCAAGACTTTGAACACAAAAAAGCCGAACTTTCTGGTTGGCATCGATTTGGGTACTACCCATACGGTAGTGGCTTACGCCGACATCCACGATCCGGATAAATCCATCCGGCTATTTGAAATTCCGCAACTTGTCGCCCCTGGTGAGGTTGCTACGCGGCCGTTGTTGCCTTCCGTCCGTTATCACCCGGCTCCGGGCGAATTTAGCGCTGAAGCCGGGTTTCTAATTGCAGAAGACGGTGCAATATTGGGAGAAGCCGCCAGGCTGTTGGGCTCTAAATCTTTAGGTCGTTTGGTCACGAGCGCCAAAAGTTGGCTATCGCATCCTTCGGTCGATCAAACGGCGGCCATTTTGCCTTGGGGTAGCGACGAATCGGTTTTTAAAGTGTCGCCGCTACAAGCGTGTGCCAGTTATTTACAGTATGTATCTACGGTTTGGAGCCAGCAGTTTCCGCATGCACCGTTATCAAATCAAGATCTGGTCATCACGGTACCGGCTTCATTCGATGAATCGGCGCGCTCGTTAACCTTGCAAGCGGCCAAAACGGCCGGTTTAGTTGGCGTCCGCTTGCTCGAAGAACCGCAGGCGGTTGTTTACGATTGGTTACGGCGTCATGCCGGAACGGTGAACGAGGCCTTAGCGGGGAGCCGATTATTGTTGGTCTGCGACGTGGGAGGCGGAACCACAGATCTTACCTTGATCAAAATCGAGTACGGCGATGGTGAGCCTACGCTAACCCGGATTGCGGTGGGCGATCACTTAATGTTGGGAGGCGATAACGTCGATTTGGCGCTAGCCCATTTAGCCGAAGGCCGATTACGTCATGGAGATAAGAAGCTCTCCACCGCGGAATTATCTCAGTTGTTGGAGCAATGCCGGATCGTTAAAGAAGCCTTGTTGACCGACGATGCACCAACGCAACTGCCGGTGACCCTGCTGGGTAGCGGTTCTAAACTGATTGGCGGCAGCAAGTCGACATTACTCGAACGCGTAGAGGTGGAGCGTCTCGCATTAGACGGTTTCTTACCATTGTCTTCGCTCGGCGAATGGCCGGATAGAAAACGTAGCGGAGTAGTTGAGTTCGGCCTGCCTTATGCCGCCGAGCCGGCTATCAGCAAACACATTGCCGCCTTTTTGCATGCCCACGCCCAAGCTGCCCGTTCGGCATTGCAAAGTGATGACATAGTGCCGGATGCGTTGTTGCTTAACGGCGGGGTGTTTCGTAGCTCGGCCATGGTTAGCAGAATAACCGGGCTGCTTGCCTACTGGCGTAATGAAAATCCGCCGTTGGTGTTGGAGAACCGACATCCCGAATTAGCGGTAGCCTATGGTGCCGTATGCTATGCATTGGCTAGGCGCGAGAAAACGCTCAAGATTGGCGGCGGCTGTGCGCGTAGTTATTTTTTACTGATCGACAACAAAGACAACGAAGTTCGGCAAGGGGTGTGCGTATTACCGAAAGGTAGTGAGGAAGGCCGGGAAATCATACTCCCCGGCCGGCATTTTGCGCTGAAGATCGGTCAACCGGTACGATTCCATTTGTTGTCCGCCAGCGGCGACAGCATGCAACATCCAGGCGATATCGTAACTTTAGACGACGAACATTTTCATGATTTGCCGCCATTGGCGGTAGCCTTCGAAGGTGAGCAAAAACAGGAAATCGCGGTGCAACTGGCGGCGACTTACACCGAAGTCGGCACGTTGCACTTGCAGTGCGTTGCGTTGCAAAACGCCGACGCGCGATGGGATGTGGAATTTCAAATCCGTAAACAACCCTCGTTCTCACGAACAGCCGACTTGCCGGCTCAATTGCCGTTAGCTTTGGAAAAGATACAGGCCGTTTTCGGCGCCAAATCAAAACAGGTTAGCCCGCAAGCAGTAAAAACTTTGCGGCTCGATTTAGAAAATGTGTTGGCTTTGCCGCGTTCGGATTGGCAGACGCCGCTGTTGCGCGAATTATTCGGCGTATTGTTGGAGGGCGGAAAATACCGTCGTCGTAGCGAGCAACATGAAAGACTGTGGCTGAGCCTGACCGGGTTTTGCCTAAGGCCCGGCTTTGGGTATCCGCTGGACGATTGGCGTATCGAACAAATTTGGAAGCTATATCCGGAAGGCATCCAATTCGTTAACGAAAAGCAAAACTGGACCGAATGGTGGACTTTTTGGCGCAGGGTATCCGGTGGCTTACCGACCGAAGCACAACAAAAACTGTTCGAAGATATTTCTAAATTTATTAATCCCGCGAGTGCCCGGCAAAGTGCAGTGACCAAACAACTCGCTGTGCGCGGCTATGAAGACATTGTTCGCTTGGCTGCCGTGTTGGAGCGTTTGCCGTCCTGCCATAAAATTCAACTGGGGGAATGGATATTGAGTCGCCTAGGCAAAGCCGGTGAGCCCGATACGAGTTGGTGGGCTTTAGGCCGCATAGGCGGTCGCGTCTTGTTTCACGGCAATCAGCACGACGCGATTTTGCCCGCTGTTGTGGAAAACTGGCTGCAAAAAGTTCTGCAAACCGATTGGAAAAAACAGCCGCAAGCCGGTTTTGCAGCAAGCTTACTGGCCCGGAGCTGTAACGATAGGTTATGGGATATAGACGATGCTATGCGCGGACGGGTGTTGGAGCGACTCAGGCAGGTAAAGGCGCCGGTTTCGTGGCAGGAAATGGTGGCCGAATTTCGCCGCTTGGACGAAAGCCAGGAAAAACAAATCTTTGGCGAAGCCCTTCCTCCGGGGTTGCGCTTGCTAGCCGAGTGACTATCCGAAGAGTCTTTATACGCTTTGCGGATTTGTTAGCGATAAACGAAAAACGCCTTTGGGCCTGTAGACGTATGCGTAATTATTGCGGGTGCCGGCTTAGAGCTAGGGCTTTTTCCAGGCAATAGTCGATGGCTTGTTGTCTGATTTCTTGCCGGTTGCCGGACAGTCTTAGGTGTGTGCACTCGGCGGTAAAGTTTTTAACAATCCATGCCACAAAGACAGTGCCTACCGGGTTGTGCGCACTACCTCCGGTCGGACCTGCAATGCCCGTCACCGCCAGTGCCAGGTCGGCTTGACTGTGCATTAAGGTTCCCGCAGCCATTTCCAGTGCCGTCTGTTTGCTGACCGCGCCGAAGCTTTCCAAGGTTTGCACCTTGACGCCAAGCATGTCTATTTTCGACTGATTGCTGTAGGTTACAAATCCCCGGTCGAACCATGCGGAACTGCCGGAAATGTCGGTGACGGCATGGGCAATGCCTCCGCCGGTACATGATTCCGCCACGGCTAATTTCCAGCCCCGCAAGCCTAATTGTCGTCCTAATGTTTCGGCGTTAGCTAATGTGATATTACTCATAGGCAAATGAAAAATGACAAAGTGGGGGTCTGCGATTAACCTGCACTGTCGCCCGAGTGTGCTTTGTGTCTGTAGGAATGGCGACAAAAACCATAGTTAATAGACGGATGTCGGTGGCTAGCATCAGGGGGATTAACGAGTGTGCAAGGCAAGACTTTAAATATTGTTTTATAGCTTATTGATATTTATCGGCTATTTTTAGATCGCGCGGCTACGGCCTATCTGGGCTTGTGCATCGCTAGGCACGAACGTAATTGGCATCAAACTTGATTCAACATTATACGAATAAGTTAAATTCTTTTGAGTTTTGCTGCGATTAAAGGCCTAAATACTATGACAACCTATGCTATCGGTAGCGTACTCGGCAATGACCGCTTGTTATCCGAGCTTTTGCAACACATCGATTTTAATCCGGCTCAGGATAGATTATGGTTTGCCGGTAATTTAGCGGGAGGCCCTGGATCTTTGCAAACTCTTCGCATGGTTAAAAGTTTCGGCAAATCGGCGCTTAGCGTGTTGGGCGACAATGAGTTGCAATTGATGCAAATAGCAGCCGGATTTGCCGAAGCGGATTTGCTGCCCGGAGCAAAAGAGATTTTGGACGCGGAAGATAAAGACGAGCTGATACGCTGGTTAAGGCGTTGCAGCTTGGTTCATCATGATAGTACGTTGAATTTTACGATAGTACACGCCGGGCTGCCGGCGGAATGGACTTACAGCCAAGCTTTGACGTTTGCGTTTGAAGTGGAGTCCGGGCTGACCGGGCCTAACTATCTGGCTTTTTTGGAAAATAGACGGTTGGATCAAACCAGATGGCATGCCAAATTGAGAGGTTGGAAGCGGGCGAATTTCATTACGAATGCCTGTACGCAGATCAAGTACTGTAACGAGCAAGGACGGCTGGATTTTCAGACGATTGGACCGGTCGGTGCACAAACAGCTGGTTTGATGCCGTGGTATCGGGTGCCGAATCGTGCAAACGCCCAATTGCGGATTCTATTTGCCGACGACGCTAACTTTTTGGATGGTAGCGTTCCCGGCATTTATCCCTTACCGTCGATTGACGGCCTTTCGGCACGCAATTTAGACAATCCGCAACAACTCATTTCATTGCCGCGTCGCGACTTTGCAATACAGGCACGGGTCGGTGCCGCTTAGGCTTAGGAGTCGTCGTCACTTTCCGTGACGGCTAATAACCCATGTTCGCGAATATAAGCTTTGAATTTCTTCATGACCGGCCGAGTTAATGCGGTTTCCGCCAATAATCGTTGTTCGTATACCTGCATTTTTAAGGTTTCGTCCGTTGGTTGAACTCTAGCTTGTGCGATCAATGCATGCAGTTCGTTATTCAGTATTTGGCCTTTGCGCATTTTGATTCGGTCGTACAGCAGGGTCATGATGACTTTTTCATGTTCCGGCATTTTGCATTTGCCGTCCAAGATTTTTAACATCACAGTCACGGCGCAATCGACTTGAATCGGGTTGAGCTCATAGGCTGTTGCCCATGCGGAAACATGTTCTATTGTCATTTGCCGGCTCTCAATGCAGCGATCCGATGGGCGTGGGTCATCAGCGATTCTTCGATGGCCATGTAAGCGTATTCGGCAACTGCTTGCACGCCGATGGCATTAACTTTTTCAGTCGGGCCGTCGCCGATCTTGGCCACGAATACGCTATGGCAGTCTTTGATCGAGGCCAATATAGCCGGCATTGCCGATTCGTCCGCGGTTTGGCCTAAGCAGTAGTTGGCCACGTCTCGCGTTTCCAGATAATGGCAGCGATCATCGTGGATGGAATAGATATGGAAATGCTTGGCGTGGCCGAAATGTTCGTTGATAGCGATTTTATCTTTACTGGCTACTGCGAATTTCAGGCTAAGTGTGGTCATCGGTTTTGGCAGGTTACGCTGAGATTGCGGCTTTTAGATTGAAAACGTGGCGGAAGGTAAGGTTGATGCGTCCTTCGGAAACGTGTTTGTCTTTAGGTACGCTGTGCCACCAATCACGTTGAAACGCCGGTTTCATGACTAACAGGCTGCCGCTATCGAGTATAAACCTGCCGGTAAGCCCGCTAGCTTTCTGTTTATATGCGAACCAGCGAGGGGAACCGAAGGTCACGGAAGCGATCAACGGGGCTTCGCCTAATTCCGCTTCGTCGTCGGCATGCCAACCGACGAAGTCTTGGCCATCGCGGTAATAATTGGCCAGCACCGAGTTGAAAGGGGCGTTTAGGTATTGTTCTAACCTGACGCGAATATCTAAAAGAACCGGCGTCCACGGGGTGGTTTTAAGCAAATTGTTGCTGTAACTATAACGAATGCCGGCGTCGGCATGCCATGTTTGTAAGCGCGGCAATACAAACTGCCGTCCTGAATATTCGTAGTGATTCGATGGCCATTGTCGGTGCCGAAAACTGTTAAACAGGAATTCGCTTTCCTCGGCATCGAAAAAGTCTGCAATATATTCCAGTTCCGGGATTGGTGCGCAGTGACCAAGCTGATTGCTGGCCGAGGTTGACATGGCTGTAGCGCCGTTGTTTAAGGCCTTTGCCGATGCGTGCGCGATAGTTGGGCCAGGCTGAGTACGTTCGCGGATTGGCATCGTCTTATTCCAATCTATAGCCTTCTTCGAGCAAAACGCGTTTGACAGCAGGCCGAGACAACATCAGTTGATAATGCTGTAAGCAGTTCGCCGGAAGTTGAATGCCGGATCGTAGCGCCCAAAACTCCACGTAAAATAATGCGGCATCCGCGATACTAAAATCGCCCAGGCAGTAGCCGGAGTCGGCGATTTGTGCGTTGAGAATCGCGAATGCTTTATTGACTATAACTTCGCCTTCCTGTTTGATTGCCGGGAAGGCCTCAGCTGCCGTATTGAATTTTTCAGGCACGAAAATGCGTAGAAATCCCTGTCCGTGTATCGTGCCGACGACATAGTCCATGATTTCCATAGCTTTGGTTGCCAAGTCCATGTCGTCGGGTAACAAATGTGCTTTGGGGTATTTACGCGCTAACCAATAGGCAATGGCTTGATATTCGCTGTAGCTTGTTCCGTTGTCGCATACCAAGGTTGGAATCGTGCCTTTGGGGTTGATGGCCAAAAATTCCGGTTTATGTTGATCGCCGTTCATTAAATTGAGCAAATAAGCTTCGAATACTAAATCCAATTCCTCGAGCAGAATGTGGATTCCTATAGAACAAGCTCCGGGGGTGAAGTAAAACCGCATCATTGGATTTGCAAAAAATGCTCGTTGACGGCTAAAGCGAAGTCTTTCCAGATCAGGGCAAGCTCTCGTCTTACCTCGTCGATGTAATCCTTGTCGGGTTTGTGCTCGGTCGGAAAGTTGGATAGGGCGCATGACGTGCGATGTTTTTCAACGACGGACAACAAAAATTCGTCGCTGAAACCGCGAAAATTAGCCAGCACGGATTGAGTCAAGTCCGACATGCCGTCGGTGGCCGATAGCCCGCTTGAACTGAAAGACAGGCTTTTGACTTCCGTTAAGGCATCGTCGTACATCTGTTGCAGCACGGCTAACACATTACGCTGAAAACAACCTGACCATTGTTGATGGGACAGGTCGTAGGCTAGACGCCGTTCGTATTCGCCTTTGGCAGCGGATTTTCGATTGGCCACATAATGGCTAAGTTGCTCCAAGGGGGCGGAATTAATGGATTGGGTCATCGTGACTTTTAATTTTCAATTCTTAGCCACATCCAATCAAAATTCGGGCCAGATTTTTCAGGTGACGTAGGCCAAAGCCTATTGGCGTCAGCACTAGAGATTCGTTGAGATTTCAGCGCCGCGCATTAAATAATTGGGCAGTGAAGGCGGTAATGGGCTCAATTAGCTTTGTAGGTCTATGTAACGATTGCCGCGTTTTGAGCGCTTTACAACAATGGGATGGTTTGCGGAATCTATATCGGGCGGAAGGGTTTTAAAAGACCTGATACGCTATCGGGCAAGCTTGATAGCTTGCCCGATAGTCATTGAGTTTGCAGAAAGAGATTACCAAGTCAAGGTAACGATATTTTGTGTGTTTGCCGTTGCGTCGTACACATAGTCACTGACGACTACTTTGTTGACCGTGTAGGCTCCTGAGCCGGTTGCGCCGGAGGATACGGGCTTTGAAATTTGGGTTACGACGCCGTATTGGTTGGTTTTTCCGATTGAGGAACCTTGGAATGTGCCGGACCAAGCGCCTGTGACTATAGCGTTAGGTACAGGTTGACCTTGGCTGTCTACCAGTTTGAGTACTACCTTGGCTCTTGTTGTTGTGCTTTTGATCAATTGCATTGACATTGATGCCACGCGAGCTGTGTTGACTTCGGGAGCGGTTACTTCAATACCTATCGTTTGTGTGTTAGTTAGCATGTGCTCGTTAGTCACAGTCAATACAGCAGTGTAATTACCGACCGTGGTGTAGGTATGGGTTGGATTGGAACTGTCGGAAGATTGTCCATCGCCAAAATCCCAGTGGTAGGCCACGATAGCGCCGTTACCTATGGAATCGTTAGCAGAGAACTCCACAGTCAATGACGCCGGACCTGATTGAGTGGAGCTGGTAACCACGGCAACCGGCGGTTCTGCTACTGCGGCGGCTTCAAACGAACCGGTAATTTGATATTGACCTAAGCTACCGTAGGTCGGATATCCATAATCGGAACCATTGGCCGGACGGTCGGCGTCTTTTACCGCGAGATAATATAGGCCTGCCGATACGTTAGTTGTTATCGTGGCTGACAGATTGTCCACCGGGGCATGGCTGGCGATAACAGTGCCGTCTGCACTGTACAAGGTCAATTGAGTATCCAGGTTCGGGCCTTTAGCTGCGGGAGCAACTGTAAAGCTAACGTCTCCGCCGGCGGTATTGAATGAATACATGTCTACGTCGGTAGCGGTTTCGATGATCCCGAAATTTAGTACTTGTGCTGCGGAGTTATCGGTCGTATTCGTTAATGAAGTCGCGGTATCGAATGTGTTGCCGGTATCGTCGGTTCTCGTTACTAAGCCTTTGGCCGCCATTACGGAAAAGTCGTTTTGACGGTTGTTTGCGCCGGGATAAGTACCGCTGTTCCATTGCGTGACGTTTTTATAGTAGCCAACGCCCATGATAGGTGCCCAGCCTGTCGTGCCGCTGCCGTGACCGGAATAATAGCTGGCTGACGAGGTACCGTCGTGGAGTAAACCAAACGTATGGCCGGCTTCGTGGGAAATGGCTTCGGCAATGTATTTTTCGTTGTTTGCCAACGATTGTTGAAACACCCAGGCTGGTTGATAGGCGGTATTGTTTATCATCGCGACCATGCCGATATACGCAATGCCGCCGCAGGTGCAGCTGATGGTGCCTTTTTTGGTAACCACGATTTGCGTGCCGTAGGTGGTGTCGGAAGTGCTGCTACGTATTAATGCTGTTGTTGAAGGTTGTTCGGTGGTTACGTCTATGTCGAACGGTATGTAATCTTCTGCCACGCGATTCCAGATGCTGATGATGTTATTGCGCTCGTTATCGTCGAAGGTGGTTGGGTCGCCGTTTAAATCATAGGCCGGCGCAACGATGGTTGAACTTGACCAGGCTGTTCCTGTGGCGGTGTAGCCGACAAAGTTGATATATAGCGTTTTTGAAGCACCGGGTTTGCTATGCAGTTTAAAGGCGTTTTCGCGTTGAGCTGTGGTGGCTATCGGTACCGCCGTTGCCGTTTCGGTTCCGGCAGTAGAGCCGCCGGCCATCTGTGGCTCGGAATGATCGTGGTTGTCGTGGTCCGCGCCGGTATCGACGACAAACAATTGATTGTTGCTGTCGACTTTCAAGGTGTCGTCCTGCAGCAGTTTTTGCGTTAAGGCTTCGGCGGTTAAACCGTAATTGGCTGCGACTTTCGGTAAGTCAACGCCTATATGGTTAATTGCATCTTGGCCTTCGAAATGGGTCGGTAGATTTACCGATTTTTGGGTTGCCGCGCTTGATTTATAAACTGCGGATTTTGCCAATTGCAAAGGATCTTTGCCATCGCCGTTAGCACCGGTATCGATAATTTGTTTGATGCTGCCGGCTTGATCCACTTGGATCATATAGTTGCGGCCTTGCATGACTGCAGCGACTAATTCGCGATTTTGTTCCAGATTAATTCCGGTTAAGTCAGCAGGGGTGGCGGCGAATGCGCCGGCGGAAACAGCCATTTCTAGGGAAATGGCTAAAGCCAAAGTAGCGGTTTTCATATCGGTCACCTTTTGGGGATAACCTTCAACAAGCACACCAACCGATCCAACTTGTTGAAGGGAAAACTGAGTTATAAGTTATTTTGGGTTTTGGTTTAATTTCTAAACACGGTGCTTTTTATAGCGATTTGGCTAACCAACATCTTTGAATTACCTCTAATTCTCCGAGCCGGCGGCGGCGAAAACCGGGGATTAGGCTGATAAATGCAAACTGGTGTGCAAAATCTGTGGCCTGTCGGCTCCGAAGTTTTGCCGTCAGTATGGATCGGACAGTAAGTTTCAGCACATGATCCGGTTTGAATGTGCGATACAATGCCGGGTTTTAGTTTTCTTCCGATTTCAGAGAATTAGCATGACGCCTTCGCAATTTTCCGAATTTGCCCGCCAGGGATATAACCGAATTCCGGTTTGCCGAGAAATATTGGCAGACTTGGATACGCCGCTAAGCGCATATTTGAAATTAGCTGACGGTGCTTATTCTTATTTGCTCGAGTCTGTACATGGAGGCGAGCAATGGGGGCGGTATTCGATTATTGGTTTACCGTGTTCAACCCGCATAAAAGTTTACGGCTACACGGTAATAGTGGAAGAGGGCAAGACGGTTGAACGGATCGAACATGCTCAACCGCTGGAATGGCTGGCGGAGTTTCGTAAGCAATACCGTGTGCCGGACGTTCCCGGTTTGCCGCGTTTCAACGGCGGTTTGGTTGGTTATTTCGGCTACGAGACCATTGGCTATATAGAGCCGCGGTTGCAGAATTTGCATAAACCGGATCCCATTGGCGCGCCGGACATTTTGCTAATGGTTTCGCAGGATTTGTTGGTTTTCGACAATTTGTCAGGCAAGATGCTGCTGATTACCCATGCGGATCCTGCTGTGCACGATGCGTATGAGCAAGCGAACCAACGTTTGGCAATTCTGATCGACAAATTGCATCAGCTTAAGGCGCATCCCAGTCAGCATCCTGTCACCAAGCAGGTGCAGGAAACCGACTTTGTATCCGGTTTTACTCAGCGGGGCTTTGAAGACGCGGTCATGAAAGCCAAGCAGTACATCACCGACGGCGACTGCATGCAAGTGGTGCTATCGCAACGGATGTCGATTCCGTTCGATGCCGCCCCTTTGGATTTGTACAGGGCGTTGCGATGTTTGAATCCGTCGCCTTATATGTATTACTTGAATTTGGGCGAATTACATATCGTCGGCTCCTCGCCGGAGATTTTGGTCCGTTTGGAAGACGGCGATGTGACGGTCAGGCCGATTGCCGGAACTCGGCCGCGCGGAACCACGCACGAACAAGATCTTGCCTTGGAGCAGGAGTTATTGGCCGATCCTAAAGAGATTGCCGAGCATTTGATGTTGATCGATCTGGGGCGTAACGATACCGGGAGAGTCGCAAAAATCGGCAGCGTTAAATTGACGGATAAGATGATCATAGAGCGTTACTCTCATGTCATGCACATCGTATCGAACGTGACCGGCGAGCTGCAAGACGGCAAAAATGCGTTCGACGTGTTGGCGGCCACTTTTCCGGCCGGTACGGTCAGCGGCGCGCCTAAGATTCGAGCGATGGAAATCATCAACGAGTTAGAGCCCGTGAAGCGAGGCATTTATTCGGGGGCTGTCGGCTATATTTCCTGGTCGGGCAATCTGGATACTGCGATTGCGATTCGTACGGCGGTAATTAAAGACAAGACCTTACATATACAAGCCGGCGCCGGCATCGTGTACGATTCGGTGCCGCGTAGCGAATGGGAGGAAACGATGAATAAAGGCCGTGCCGTGTTTCGTGCGGTCAGCATGGCCGAAGCCGGGCTGGGAGGGATAGCATGAGCGCGCTAAGACTGGTAATGGTCGACAATTACGACTCGTTCACTTACAACCTGGTTCAGTACTTCGGCGAGTTGGGCGCCGATGTAATCGTGGTTCGTAACGACGAAGTTTCGGTCGAAGAAATCGAAGCCCTAAAGCCGGATAAAATCGTGATTTCCCCCGGCCCTTGCACCCCGAAGGAAGCCGGTATTTCGGTCGATACCATACACCGATATGCGGGGCGTTTCCCCATCTTGGGAGTTTGCTTGGGGCATCAGAGCATCGGTTATGCGTTCGGCGGGCAAATCATTCATGCCAAAGCCATTATGCATGGGAAAACTTCCGCGGTTTACCATAAGGATATTGGTGTGTTTAAAGGCTTGAGCAATCCTTTTACCGCAACTCGTTATCATTCATTGGTGATTGATCAGGCTACCTTGCCGGAATGTTTGGAGATTACCGCCTGGACTCAAGACGATGACGGTAATATCGATGAAATCATGGGGGTACGGCATAAGACCTTAGAGGTGGAAGGCGTGCAGTTTCACCCGGAGTCCATCTTGACCGAGCACGGCCATGACATGCTTAGAAATTTTTTGGTTGGCTGAATGGGGTCAATGGCCAATTCGTTGGCGGATTTCCTGACTTAGCTGGTAAACCGCCAATGCATACAAGGGGCTGTGGTTATAACGGGTAATAACATAAAAGTTATGTAAGCCCAGCCACAGTTCTTCCCCGTCCGGCAGTTGGTAACTGAGTAGCTTTCCTGCAAGGTTGTCGGCCAGGCCGCTGGGTAGATTGACTTTCAGTTGCCGTAATTGGTTGATAGAGGTATCCGGCTTGACGCCTTTGGAAAGGGCTTGCTTGTATATTTCGCCATTGGCGCTGACCGGAAAGGCGATTTGTTCGCCCGGTTGCCACTTGTTGGCGGCAAAATAATTGGCTACGCTGGCGATGGCGTCGGCCGGATTTTGCCAGATGTCGCGTTTGGCGTCTTGATCGAAATCTTTGGCATAAGTTCTATAGCTGCTGGGCATAAACTGGCCCAAACCCATGGCGCCCGCGTAAGAGCCCAGAGGTTGCAAGGGATTGAGGTTTTCCTCCCGGCTCAACAGCAAGAAGTTTTCCAATTCCTTTAAGAAAAAGTCGCTTCGCGGGGGGTAGGCGAAACCAAGAGTGGCAAGTGCATCGATTACGCGGTATTTGCCGGTGTTTTTGCCGTAATGAGTTTCGACGCCGATGATGGCAACAATGATTTCCGCCGGCACCCCGTACTGTTGCTCTACCGCCTGCAGAGTGGTTTCGTTGTCCTGCCAAAATTTTACTCCCCCCTCAATGCGTGCCGGCGTCATAAAAATTTGCCGGTATTGATACCAGGGTTTTGCTTCCGCCGGTTTAGTCATAGCGGCCAAAATTTGCTCTTGAATCTCGACCGACTGGAACAAGTTTTTCAGCGCGTCGGCGTTGAAATGATGTTCGGACACCATTTGAGCGATAAATTTATTGAAGGCATCGCTTTCCGGAATGGCGGCATGGGCGGTGGAGAGGCTGTAAAGGCTGGCGATTGCGGCACGTAATGCGGTCTTGAATTTCATAGCATCAAACGGGTAACAATTTGCGGTGAGTGTGAATGGACATCAGTATGCCGAAGCCGGCCATTAGCGTCACCATGGAAGTTCCGCCATAGCTTACCAGAGGTAGCGGTACGCCTACTACAGGCAATATACCGATTACCATGCCGATGTTGACGAATACGTAAACGAAAAAAGTAAAGGCCAGACTGCCGGCCAACAAGCGGCTATAGGTATCTTGGGCTTGCACGGCAATGTAAAAGCAGCGGCTGATCACGAGTAGATATAAAAGCAATAAACCGACGCAGCCGAATAAGCCGAACTCCTCGGCAAATACCGCGAAGATAAAGTCGGTGGAACTTTCCGGCAGAAAATCCAATTTGGCTTGAGTACTGCCTAGCCAGCCTTTGCCGTTGATGCCGCCGGAGCCGATTGCGATTTTGGACTGGATGATATGGTAACCGGTACCCATGGGATCGGCTTCCGGGTTGATAAACGTCAAAACCCGGTTGCGCTGATATTCGCGCAGGAAATGCCAGAGCAGCGGAGTGAGCGCGGCTAACAGCGCCAGTGCCCCTATCATCAACCACCAAGATAATCCGGCGAAAAACAATACGGCCGCACCCGAGCTGGCGACCAGCATGGCCGTACCCAAATCGGGTTGTTTGGCTATCAATACGACGGGCACCATCAGTAAGATTGCGGCAGCTAAAATGTGTTTGGGTTTGGGCGGCAATTGGTGTTCCGATAAATACCAAGCGATCATCATCGGTGCGGAGATCTTGGCGAATTCGGACGGTTGAAAGCGGAAAAAGCCTAAATTCAACCAGCGCTGGGCGCCCATACTGATTTGTCCCATCACCGCCACGGCAATCAGCAACAAAATACATACTGAAAACAAAGCTAGCGAGAACGATTGAAAGCGGCGCGGATTGACGTGCGCCAACACGACCATAATGGACATGGCGAGACCGGTTCGGCTGGCGTGACGGTACAGCACTGCCGTATCTTGGCCGCCGGCGCTGTAGAGGATCACAAAGCTAAGACCGCATATCATCAATAACGCTAAGAACAGCGGGATGTCGACGTGCAGCTTTCTAAGCAGGTTGCCTAGAATGGAGGGCGCTTGAAAGTATTCGGTACGCATTTCAAGTTTCATCGGGCGGACCTTTTTTGGGATTAAGGTAGGCGTCGATAATTTTACCGGCAATCGGTGCGGCTACCGAACCGCCGTGACCGCCATGCTCGGCTACCACCGCTACCGCGATTTTCGGATCGTGGACCGGGGCGAAAGCGATGAAAAGCGCATGGTCGCGCATTTTGAAGTCGATAGCGTCCTCGTTGTATTTTTCTTCCTGCTTGACGGTAAAAACCTGCGCCGTGCCGGTTTTGCCGGCGATCTGATAATCGATGGCTTTCGCCAAACGGCCTGCCGTGCCGCGTGAGCCATGTACGACGTTGGTCATGGCATAAATGATGTTGTCCACATGTTTTGTGCTGAGGGGGATGCGGGTTTCCGGCAATAGTTCGGGCGGAGTGGCCAAATCCGGCGTGATGATTTCATGAACCAAATGCGGCGTAACCACTTTACCGTAGCTGGCTAATGTAGCGGTGGCGCGTGCCAATTGTAGGGGCGTGACTTGCATATAACCTTGGCCGATACCGGTAATCAAGGTTTCACCGGGGTACCATGCGCGGTTTCGGTGGCTACGCTTCCATTCTTTGGACGGCATCAGGCCGCTGACTTCGCCCACCAAATCGATACCGCTTTTTTCGCCGAAACCGAACTTTTGCATAAACGCCGACAGCCGGTCTATGCCGAGTGCCAGGGCGAGATCGTAAAAATAAACGTCGCACGATTGGGTAATGGCTTCGTTCATATCCACCATGCCGTGCCCCCATTTTTTCCAATCGCGATATTTATGGTCGACGTTAGGCAAGCGGTAGTAGCCGGGACAAAACAAACGGTGGCCGAAGTCCGTCACGCCGTATTCCAAGCCGGCCAAGGCGATGAACGGTTTGACGGTGGAGCCGGGAGGATAGAGTCCGCGTAGCGCCCGGTTGTATAAAGGTTGGTCGGGGGAGTCTCGCAAAGTTTTGTAGTCTTTGCTGGAGATGCCGGTTACGAACGGATTGGGATCGAAGCCCGGGCGGCTGGCAAATGCCAATACGCCTCCGGTTTTGATGTCGATGGCTACGGCAGCGCCGTTATATTCGGCCAATGCGTCGTATGCGATCTTTTGCAGATCGATGTCCAAGGTCAGGTAAATATTCGAACCGGCTATGGGCTCGACTGTGGCTACGGTGTTGACCGCCCGAGCTTGGGCGTTGGTTTCGATTTCTTCGTAACCCGCGGTGCCCAGCAGTTGCGATTCGTAAGATTTTTCTATGCCGATTTTTCCGATGATGTCGGTGCCGCGATATTCGGCGGTAGGTATGGATTTAAGCTCCTGTTCATTGATGCGGCCGACATAGCCGACGACGTGCGAGGCCAAATCGCCGTACGGATAGTAGCGTACCAAGCGGGCATACACGTCTACGCCGGGAAAATACGGGCGTACCACCGCGAATTTGGCGACTTCTTCGTCGGACAGGTTTTGTAGCAACGGTGTCGCGGTAAAAGACTTGTTGCGTTTGCGTTGCTTTTGGAATTGTTCGATTTTGTCGCTGGGGATGTTCAACAGTTGCTGCAATTTTTGCAACGTTTCGTCCATGTCTTTAATTTGTTCCGGTATTAGCTCCAAGCTATAGGTGGGAACATTTTCCGCCAGCATGCGGCCGTGTCGGTCGTAAATGATCCCTCGCGTCGGCGGTAACGGCGAAATCTTAATCCGATTGTCTTTGGACAGCGTCGCATAATGCTCGTGTCCGACAATTTGTAAATAAACCAAACGCACGATCAAGCCGGCGACCATCACCAGGATCAACAGAAAGGCTGCGACGATGCGGCTCAGAAACATTCTGTTCTCAGCCAAAGGATCTTTGAAGGCGAGTCTATTATCCATCGTCAACTGATACGCGCCATTTGCCGCAGGGCGCGCAGCAGTAAATACACAGCCGGCCAAATTAAGGCCCCGGTACAGACCGGATACCAGAACGAAACCGGTAGCCGGTTGGCGGCTTGCATGCTTTCCATGCCGAACAACAAACTTTGCCCGACAAACAGGCAGGCGCCGACAAACAGGCTTTGTTGCGGTAACGGAAACTGGCGTAGGCGCCGGTATTGCTTGATGCTGAAATAACTAATCAGGGAATAGATTAAGCCGTATTGGCCTAACCAATGGCCGGTCAATACATCGGTCAACAGGCCGACGGTAAAAGCGGTAAACACGCCGAAGCGTTCCGGTAAGGCGATGCACCAATAAATTAGGGTGAGTGCAATCCAGTCGGGATTGAGCATGTCCAGCAAAGGATGCAGTGAAGCGACTCTAAACATCATGGCGACTGCGATGGATGCGGCGAAATAAAACGGTGCGGACAGCTTGTCGGCCTGCATGTTCTAAGGCCTTTCGTCCGGAGAGGGGCCGTTCGCTGGGGCGGGTTTGGGGAGTTGATCCAATTCCACCGGTGTGGTGTCGCTCCAGACGATCAGGAATTCGCGGCTGGTTTCCAGGCGGGCTTTAGGCGTGGCGTAAATGTTGGCGAATGATTTATCCGGGCGAGCTTCGAATTTATCCACTACCGCAACCGGATAACCGGCAGGAAATACTCCGCCGAGGCCGGATGTGACCAACAAATCACCGGGTACGATATCGGCGTTTTTGGCTAAGAACGGTAAATGCAGGCGGTTGGATTGGCCGGTGCCGAACGCTATGGTACGTAAACCGTTGCGGTTGACTTCCACCGGGATGGCATGGTCGGGATCGGTGATTAGCATGACTTCGGAACTGGAAGGCAGGGCGCGTACCACTTGGCCGACGATGCCGTTGCCGTCCAACACCGGTTGTTCCGAATGTACGCCGAAGCGAGAGCCTTTGTTGACGACTACCGTATGTTCGTAAGGTGCTAATTTTACTGACAATAGTTCGGCGATTAGCACTTGTTCGCCGAGTTGAAACGAGTTTTCCAACAGCATGCGCAGGCGAATGTTTTCTTTTTCCAGCGCTTCCAACTTCAGCAGCTTACCATCGTTGATCAATTGCGATTCTTTTAAGCGCCGATTCTCCTTTTGCAGTTCCGCGTAGGAAATCACGGTACTTGAGACACTCAGGTAAGCGTCTACCGGCAGGCTGGCCAAATTCTGTAAAGGGTAGGTCACGAAGGACAGCAATGAGCGAACCGGATTCAGCCGTTGGGTACGGTAATCCGTTACCAGTAACGAAATAGCGGCCAGCATCGCTACTAACAAACGGGTGTTTAACGAAGGGCCTTGGGCAAATAGCAGTTTGATGGCAAATCCTCAAGCAGCGAGAAAAGTTGGCCGGTAGGTATGGGTATTATAAGTTGGCGGGAAAACTGACAACAGCCTTAGGCCGAAAAACGCGCGGGCTTATTTTGCAAGAATCGGACAAACAATGAAGCCCGTTGGTGCTTGGGGCAGGGAAACCGCTTAGATGCAGATGCTTGGCCGATTTATTCCAAGGAAAACGCCGAAGCGCCTTTTTTGTCGAGCATTTCCAAGACCATGCCGCCGCCGCGCGCCACGCAAGTTAGCGGGTCTTCGGCGATATAGACCGGTAAGCCGGTTTCTTCGGCGACTAAGCGATCGATGTCTTTAAGCAGTGCGCCGCCGCCGGTCAGCACGATGCCGCGGCTGGCGACGTCTGCGCCCAGTTCCGGCGGAGTCTGCTCCAGCGCAACTTTAACCGCGCTGACGATGCCGGATAAGGGTTCTTGCAAGGCTTCCAGAATTTCGTTGCTGTTCAAGGAAAAACTGCGCGGTATGCCCTCGGCCAAGTTGCGGCCGGTGACTTGCATTTCCCTGACTTCGCTGCCGGGATAGGCGGTACCGATTTCATGCTTTATCTTTTCCGCGGTGGCCTCACCGATCAGGGTGCCGTAATTGCGGCGCACGTAGGAGATGATGGCGTCGTCGAAGCGGTCTCCGCCTATCCGTACCGAGGCGGAATAGACGATGCCGTTTAAGGAAATCACCGCCACTTCCGAGGTGCCGCCGCCTATGTCCAGTACCATGGAGCCGTGTGCGGTATCCACCGGCAAGCCGGCGCCGACTGCCGCCGACATGGGTTCTTCGATCAAATAGACTTCGCGGGCGCCGGCCATGGCTGCCGATTCGCGAATCGCCCGTCGTTCGACTTGCGTCGAGCCGCAAGGCACGCAAATCAGAATGCGCGGGCTAGGTCTGAGCAGTTTGTTTTCGTGAACTTTTTTGATGAAATGGCGCAGCATGCGCTCGGTCACGGCGAAGTCGGCAATCACGCCGTCTTTCAGGGGGCGGATAGCGGTAATGTTTCCAGGCGTGCGGCCCAGCATGCTTTTGGCGTCGGCGCCGACGGCAGCGATGGTTTTTTGTCCGCGAATTTTGTCTTCCTTAATGGCGACCACGGACGGCTCGTTCAAGACGATACCTTGGCCGGGTACATAGATTAGGGTGTTTGCGGTACCCAAATCGATGGACAAGTCGTTGGAAAACAAGCCGCGAATTCGTTTGAACATGATCTCACCAGAGCGCACAGAAAATCCCGCTACTTTATCAATCAAGCGGGCGGTAGGGCAAGATATAAAGTATCATAAGGGGTTGAATAAACACGGAGCTGGGAAATGTCGTTGACGGCAAATGACGTAAATAAAATCGCTTATTTGGCCCGCTTGGGTATTGATAGCCAAGATATTGAATCTTATGCCAAAGATTTGTCAGGCATATTGGATTTGGTGGCCAAAATGGAGCAGGCGGATACCGTGGGCGTGGTGCCTATGTCTCATCCTTTGGACCAAACCCAGCGTTTGCGTGCCGACCAGGTCACGGAGGCCGACCGGCGGCAATGTTTCCAGGCCATTGCGCCGCAGACCGAAGCCGGTCTTTATCTGGTTCCTAAAGTCATCGAATAGTTTTCATCATGCATAAACTTTCATTGAGCGCGTTGGCTGCCGGGCTGCGCGATAAGCAATTTTCCAGCGTCGAATTAACGCATGTCTTTCTAAGCCGGATCAAACAACATCAGGCGCTAAACGCCTTTATCAGCGTGACCGAAAGCGCGGCGGTGGAGCAGGCTAAGGCTGCCGACCTGCGTCTGGCCAACGGCGAAGCAGGTTTTTTGACTGGCATTCCGCTGGCGCACAAAGACATTTTTTGCACGCAGGGTGTTAAAACCAGTTGCGGTTCGAAAATGCTGGACAACTTCGTCTCACCCTATGATGCCAGCGTAGTCGAGCGGTTTAAGCAGGCCGGTACCGTCATGCTGGGCAAGCTCAATATGGACGAATTCGCGATGGGGTCGTCCAACGAAACCAGCTTTTACGGCCCGGCGCGGAATCCCTGGGATAGCGAACGGGTACCCGGCGGATCGTCCGGCGGGTCGGCGGTGGCCGTGGCAGCGCGCTTGACTCCGGCTGCGACCGGTACCGATACCGGCGGGTCCATTCGCCAGCCGGCTGCATTGTGCGGCGTTACCGGTTTGAAACCGACCTACGGGCGGGTGTCGCGTTACGGCATGATCGCCTATGCTTCCAGCCTGGATCAAGGCGGACCGATGGCGGGGAGCGCGGAAGACGCGGCCTTGCTGATGCAAGTCATGGCCGGTTTCGATCCTAAAGACTCGACCAGCGTTGACCAAGCAGTGCCTGACTATGGCGCGACGCTGAACGATAGCCTGCAAGGCTTGAGAATAGGCCTGCCGAAACAATTCTTCAGCGCGGCGTTGGACAACCGGATGGCCACTGCCGTTCATGCGGCGATTGGGGAGTATCAAAAGCTGGGTGCAGAGGTCAGAGAGGTCGATATGCCGAATCTGGAGCTGGCAATTCCTGCTTATTACGTTATCGCATCGGCCGAATGTTCGTCCAACCTGTCGCGCTACGACGGCGTGCGCTTCGGTTATCGCTGCCAAAATCCGGCCGATTTGACCGACCTGTATACTCGTTCGCGCGGCGAAGCCTTCGGCCAGGAAGTCAAGCGGCGGATTCTGATGGGTACCTATGCGCTGTCTGCCGGGTATTACGATGCCTACTATCTGAAGGCCCAACAGGTGCGCCGCCTAATCAGTAATGATTTCAAGCGGGCGTTTAGCGAAGTCGACGTATTAATGGGGCCGGTCACGCCCGGTACGGCGTTTAAGATCGGCGAAAAAACCAGCGATCCGATACAAATGTATTTAGAGGATATTTATACGATAGCGATCAACCTGGCCGGCCTACCCGCCCTCTCGATTCCGGCCGGCTTCATAGCCGGCTTGCCGGTTGGTTTGCAGGTGATCGGCAATTATTTCAGCGAAGCCAAATTGCTGAACATCGGCCACCGCTACCAACAAGCGACCGATTGGCATTTGCAAAGTCCCAAAGGCTTCGAATAACACGGGAGGCACCATGGCGCCAATCACGCAATTATCGCAACTGGATCCCGACGGCACCTACAGCTACGCCGATTATTTGACCTGGCAGCTCGAGGAATCGGTCGAACTGATCAAGGGCAAGATCATGGCGATGTCGCCGGCACCCAATGTCAAGCATCAAAGGATCGCGCTTAAGTTACTGCGACCAATCGATAACTACTTCTTGCGTAAAAGTTGTGAAATCTTTATCGCCCCGTTCGACGTCAAGCTTTACGACCGTCGCAAATCGCTACTGACTAACCGCGAAGCTTTCAGCGTTGTGCAGCCCGATCTTTGTGTGATCTGCGACCAGGATAAACTGACTGAGCAAGGTTGCGACGGCGCCCCGGACTGGATTATCGAGATTCTTTCCCCAGGCAACAGTCGCAGGGAAGTGCGCCTGAAATATGACTTATACGAAGAAAGCGGTGTGATCGAATATTGGCTGGTCTTTCCGTACGAGCAAATTGTGCAACAGTTCGTGCTTGACGATAGCGGCAAATATCAACTGCGCGCCTTGTATCCCGGTAACGAAACCGCCGCCCCACATTTATTCCCCGATCTGCAAATCGACCTGAACGACGTTTTTGCCGAATAAGTTTTAAAAGGAAAGCACCATGAGCTCACAATGGGAAGCCGTCATCGGCCTGGAAATCCATACCCAACTGTCTACTAAATCCAAAATCTTCTCCGGCGCCGCCACCGCTTACGGCGCCGAGCCCAACACCCAGGCCTGCGCGGTTGACTTGGGCTTGCCCGGCGTATTACCGGTGTTGAACGAAGACGCGGTGCGCAAAGCGGTGACCTTCGGCTTGGCCATCGACGCCGACATCGCTCCACACTCAATCTTCGCCCGCAAAAACTACTTTTATCCGGACTTGCCGAAAGGCTATCAGATCAGCCAGTTCGAACTGCCGATCGTCGGCAACGGCCATCTGGATATAGAGGTCGACGGCGAGAGCAAACGCATCGGCATCACCCGCGCCCATTTGGAAGAAGACGCCGGCAAATCCTTGCACGAAGACTTCCACGGCCTGACCGGCATCGACCTGAACCGCGCCGGCACGCCGCTGCTGGAAATCGTCTCCGAGCCCGACATGCGCTCGGCCAAGGAAGCCGTGGCCTACATGCGTAAATTGCACGAACTGGTGCGTTACCTGGAAATCTGCGACGGCAACATGCAGGAAGGCTCGTTCCGCTGCGACGCCAACGTCTCGGTCCGCCCCAAAGGCCGGAAAGAATTCGGTACCCGCACCGAGATCAAGAACATCAACTCGTTCCGCTTCGTCGAAAAAGCCATCAATTACGAAATCGAGCGCCATATCGACGTGCTGGAAGGCGGCGGCAAAATCGTGCAGGAAACCCGGCTCTATGACGCCAACAAGGACGAAACCCGCTCGATGCGCAGCAAGGAAGAAGCCAACGACTACCGGTATTTCCCCGACCCGGACTTATTGCCGGTCGTGATCGAAGAAAGCTTGAAAGACGAAATTCGCGCCACCTTGCCGGAACTGCCCGATGCCAAGAAACAACGCTTCATTGCGCAATACGGCATGGACGGTGAAAGCGCCGCCACCTTAACCTCGTCGCGCGAACTGGCCGACTTTTACGAAAAAGTCGTTGCCGAATCCGCCGAAGCCAAATTGGCGACTAACTGGCTGACCGGCGACGTGCTGGGCGCGTTGAACAAGGCCGGCTTGGAAATCGGCGATTGCCCGGTCAGCGCCGAACGCTTGGCCGGCTTGCTGAAGCGCGTCGCCGACAACACCATCTCCGGCAAGACCGCGAAACAGGTATTCGACAAACTGTGGAACGGCAGCGAATCGGCCGACGAAATCATCGAAAAAGAAGGCTTGAAGCAAATCACCGATACCGGCGCCATCGAAGCGATTGTCGACAAAGTCATCGCCGCCAATCCGGTGCCGGTCGAACAATACTTGTCCGGCAAAGAAAAAGCGCTGATGGCTCTGGTCGGCCAAATCATGAAGGAAACCCAGGGCAAGGCCAATCCGGCGGAAGTCAATAAAATGCTGGTTGCCAAACTGAAAGGCTGAGGTATTTTTGCTGTCGGCGCTAGTCGTGGTGTCTCGTGGAAAGAGGCCGTGACCGCACCGGCCGGGCCAGCCGGTCCGGTTTCGAACGATAGAGTCCATGCCTACACGGCTCTACCCGGTCGCTTAGTTTTTAAGTTGCAGATGGGCTAAACAAATTGGGCGGCGATTTGCGCTTGTATGGTTTCCGCCATGGCTTTTCGATCGGAGGCGTCACGGATGGGGCGGCCGACTACCAGATAGTCGGCCCCGTTTCGAATGGCTAATTCCACGCTGACCGCGCGTTTTTGATCGTCATCCTCGCGGTTATCTACCGGTCTAATGCCGGGGGTGATCACCAACAACTTGTCTCCCAACTGTTCGCGTATCATGGGGACTTCCAAGCCGGATGAAACGATGCCGTCGCAGCCGAGTTGCAGAGCGCGTTTGGCTCGGGATAAAACGAGTTGCGTCACGTCGCATTGAAAGCCGAGATCGGTTAAGTCGCCCCTATCCAGGCTTGTCAGGGCGGTTACTGCAAGCACCTTGAGATCGCCTTTGGCTTGCGCCGCGGCTTCCATGATGGAATCGTTGCCGTGTATGGTCGCCAGGTCGACGCCTTTATTGCTGAGTGCCTTGATGGCGCGGCCGACCGTGGCGGGAATATCGAAAAACTTAAGATCGACGAAGACTTTTTTCTCTCTGGCTTTCAGCCATTCTATGAAGCCGAAATAATCTCCGGACATGAATAATTCCATGCCCACCTTGTAAAACACCACGCTATCGCCCAGTTCTTCTACCAAGGATTGGGCCTCCGGGATGCCGGGCAAATCAAGGGCCATGATCAGGCGTTCGCGGCTCGGAATGGGTTTTTGAGAGATATATGACGGATTCATTTAGGTTTTTAGTAGGTGATGGATGAAACGGGAATGGCAACGGATATGTGCAGTAACCAATAAACACGACATGCGGGTAGGCATTGATCGGTTGAATCTCAATCGATTGCCAATACTATTTTACTGCGTCGACAGATCAAACGAATAGTTAAGGTTTTTAGGGCAAGGTCATTTGAGATTGGTAATTAAAAATGTCTATATGTTGTTTTTTGCAACTGAATTGTTTCCTAATTGTGCCTTAATGAAACCTACGCATTTCTTTACTATAGTTGCTCAGGCGTCATTCAACCGGCTTGAATTACGCACGACTTTATCGAATCTAACTGGCTAATGCTTGTGTGGTTTACTGTACTATTCGATAGTTTATATAAACTGGCAAAACCCGGGTTTTACCGACCATGAACCAAATTCGCTCCAAGGGATTGATTCGACCTCTCAACTCCGAAATTCAAGGTTTCATCCGAGCAATCGATGGCGGATTGATTTTTGCGATGCTTTATCTGTCGCTGGCGGTTTATGAAGAGCCGTTGCGTGCCGAGTACTTGATGCTGTGTATGGCCAGTATTGTCGTTTTCGGGATTTTTGCCGAGAACCAAGAGGTTTACCACGGTTGGCGCGGGGCGCCGATGTTCGACGAGGCGGTCAGAATATTCTTGAGTTGGCTGGCAACTTTCGGGTTGATCGGTGCCGGGATTTATTTCTTCGAATTGCCGTTCGAGTTTTCCCGCTTGGCGTTGGATTTGTGGTTGCCATTGGTACCATTGGCTTTGATCGGCGTACATACCAGCCGGCGGGCTTTTCTGTCGTTTGTGCGCCAGCATGGGATGAACACCCGTACCTACGCTATTTTAGGCGCCAATACCTTGGGCGTGCGATTACAAACGGCACTGACCGAAATGCCATGGTTGGGCTACCGTTTTGTCGGATTTTTCGACGATAGGGTGGACGGCAAAGAAGGGCGTTTGGAAAACAACGCGATTCCGATAGCGGGGAATTTTTCTGCGTTGCTGGCGCAGTCGCGTAACGGCGATATCGACCATATCTATATCACCCTGCCGCTCAGGGCGGAAAAACGGATAGGCGATTTAATTCAAGAGCTTGCCGATACGACGGTATCGGTGAACATCGTGCCGGACTTTTTTACCTTCAATTTGATTCAATCCAAATGGAGTAACGTCAAAGGGATACCGGTGGTTAGCGTGTTCGACACGCCTTTCGGCGATTTCAACGGCTTTTTGAAACGGGCTGAAGACTTGTTTTTATGCGCGATTATATTGCCCGTCATCATTGTGCCGATGTTGGTTATCGCATTGGCCGTCAAACTCAGCTCGCCGGGGCCGGTGATTTTTCGGCAAAAACGTTACGGGATGAAGGGCGAGCCGATCGAGGTGTGGAAATTCCGCTCTATGACGGTCTGCGAAAACGGCGATAGCGTTAAACAAGCGACGAAAAACGATGTTCGGGTTACCAAATTAGGGGCGTTTTTACGCCGCACTTCGCTGGACGAATTACCGCAATTTTTTAACGTGCTATTCGGTACCATGTCCGTGGTCGGCCCCAGGCCGCATGCGATTGCGCATAACGAGTATTACCGCAAGCAAATTCAAGGCTATATGCTGCGGCATAAAATCAAGCCGGGCATTACCGGCCATGCGCAGATTAACGGTTTTCGCGGCGAAACCGACACCATTGAAAAAATGGAGGGCCGGGTGCATCACGATCTGGAATATATGCGTAAATGGTCGTTATGGCTGGATTTTAAGATCGTGGTGATGACGGTATTAAAAGGCTTTATCGGCAAGCAAGCTTATTAGTTTGTACCGCTTGGAGGCGTGTCAGCCGAAGCGTTGCGGTAGCCAGCCTTCGGCAACGCAATCGCGAAAGCTCCAGTGCCGCATCGTTTCGGTTTTGTAGCTCCAGAAAAACCAGCCTAAATATTTCTCGAAACAAGCCAATTGCGCAGCGGCATAGCCGCGGTAGCTTATGTCCAATTGAAACGCGTCCATTTGGGTTTGGCGATGGTCGAAGGCGCCGGCCGCCCAGGTTTCCAGCATTTTTAAGTCCAGGCCTAAACTCCATTCGCCGACATAGGTGGGTAGGCCGGAGTGACGGATGATATCCTCTGCTTCGTCCTTCCAGTCGGTGACCGTTTTGTGTAGATGGCCGAAAATGTCCAACCGGGCGTCTTCAGCTATAAAGCATTGGTAACGGTGGATGTCGAAGATGACATTCGGAAATTCCGGGCCGGACATAAAGCCTTGATAATCCCGAAAACTGCGAAAACCGTCGTGGAAGACCACGCTGACCCGCTCTGCCGGGCAGTGCTTGCGAATCAGTCGGTATGCGTCCAAGGTATAGCGCTTGAGTAAGGTAGTATCGATGTCCCAGCGCGGCTCGTTCAGAACTTCTATGCCGTGTAGTGCCGGGCTGCATCCGTATCGTTGAGCCAGCCGTTCCAAGGTCAGCAGCGAATAGTCGATATATTCCTGCCGAGTATGCCATTCGCAGACGTCTTGGATGCCGCCGTTATCGAAACCGTTTTGGCAGCCGGGAGCTGCGTGTAAGTCCAGCACTACCCGTAAATCAAACTGTTGTGCCCAGACGAAGGCTTGGTCCAGGAATTCGCAGCCGCCGGCCACGTATGGATAACGGACTTTACCGTAACTGGGGTGATAAGGGTAATCGTCGGCAAACAGCCAATGACCGACCGGGATGCGCACCGCGTTGATGCCGATCTCGGCCAGCCAAGCAAAATCCGCTAGGCCGATAAAATTCTTCCAGTGGCTTTTTAACTTCGGCTCGGCCTGTTTGCCGAGTTCCACACACCAGTCGGTTTCGTCGCGCGCAGTCATGCCGGCGAATAAGCTGGGCGTCATCCATTTTTCCAACACCAACCAGCCGCCCAGATTGACGCCGCGTAATTTGCTAGGAGTTGAAGTCGAGGGCATGGTCGGTCCGGGCTACGGCAGCAAGATGCGGCGTTGGTGCATGGCTTGGATTGTGGGTTGTTTGGTGATGGTCAGCAGGGTGGATTGAGGCAGCTTGTTATTGATGATGCGTATCATATCGACTTCGCCCTCGGGGTTTAGCGAATCGAATGCTTCTTGCATCATGATCCATTTGGGGCGCTGCAATAACAGTCTGGCCATGCCGAGGCGCTGTTGCTGCTCTCTTTCCAGGGTTTTTTCCCAGTCGCCGAAGTCGTCCAGCTGGGGGATCAAGTCGGCCACTCCGGCGATCTTTAAGGCGTCTTCCAATTCCTCCTGGCTGAAGTCCCGGGCTTGGGACGGGTAGCATATTGCGGAACGCAAGGTTGCGGTCGGTAAAAAGGGGCGCGGCGGCATGAAAAATAAGGGTTCGTCGTCCGGTAGTTCGATGCAGCCGGTGCCCCAAGGCCACAAGCCGGCAATTGCCTTGAATAATTTGTTGCCGGTAAAGGTGTTACCCAGGATTAGCACTCTTTCGCCGGGATTTATTTCTTCGTTCAGCAAGGGTATGCATACCAAGCCGTCCAGTCGGCACAGGCTCAAGTTGTTGAAACGTAGAACCGATCGCTGTTTTTTTTCTATGCGGATCCGGTGCGGATCCGGTTTGGCAATTTCTCGCTCCAGTTGACTGAGTGCGCCGACCAGGCCCAATACTCGTTCTACCGATGCGCGCCATTCGGCAACCCTGCCCATGTTATCCACCGGCCAGGAAAGTGCCGAGACCATATGCTGGAAGGATTGGGCGGATTGCATCAGGGCGCCCAGGGTGATGCTGCCCAGAATGTAGCGGGGCGCGGAGACCAGGATAGGAAAAGCCATGGACAGCACCGAGTAGCCGGAACTGAACAACATGATTTGCTGCCAGGCTTTGGTCTGCAAATTCCAGGCGTTGACGATGTCGCCGAAGCGGCGATGGAAGTGCGGGTTTTCATGACGCTCGCCGTGGATGAGGGCGATTGCTTGCGAATTCTCGCGGGCTTTGACTAAGGCGAAGCGAAAGTTGGCTTCCACGGTTTGTCTGTCGTCGGTGGCTTTGGTCAACGGTCTGCCTATCCACCAGCCCAACACCGAGGCGCTGGCGGCATACATCATGGCAATCCAGACCAAATGTCCTTGCATCGGTATCTCGATAATCCCTAAGTCTAATATCAGGGTGCCGGATAAATCCCAAAGGATTTCGGTGAAGCTAATCAACAGCATTAGACTGAAGACTAAACTATGAACCAAGTCCAGTGCATATTCGGTGGCGATGCGTACGTCTTCGGCTATACGTCCGTCGGGATTATCGTGTTTGCCCGGAATGTGTGTCACCAAGTAGTGACGGCCGTCGTTCATCCATTGTTCTATCAGTTTGTCCGTCAACCAGCCGCGCCAACCTAGCTGAAGCCGGCGCTTTACCGTCAAATGCGTGGCGGTAACCGCCATGTTGGCGATGAAAATCAGAATGATCAAACCGATTTGAGTGAACAACCTGGACATCGAGCGCTGGTCGAGGGCGTCAAACAAGTCGGCACTCCAGATGGTGATCACCACCGAGATCACGATTTGCAAAACCGTTAGTACGAAGAGCGCCAGGGAATACAGCCTGATCGATATTTTGTCTTCCGAATTCCAATACGGTCCGGCAAGGCGAACAAATTGGACGAAAAATCTGCTGGTGGTTTGCAATGCCGAACTCCTATATAGCTTGAGCGGGCAATATACAAATTCAATGAATGAATAACAACTTCATTGTTCGGCCATGTTAGAACAGCGAAGCGACGCGCAGATGCGTCGCAGGGGTATGGCCTCTAGGTTGTCGTTTATCGGAAAGGTTGCTGCCTTCTATCTAGCGTTTCATCGAATCGAAAAATTCGGCGGTGGTTTTGAAATCTCTGAGTTTGCCCAATAAAAATTCCGCAGCGGCCAATTCGTCCATGGGTTGCAGAATTTTGCGTAGTATCCAGGTCTTTTGTAGTTCGTCGGGGTCTACCAGATACTCTTCGCGGCGGGTGCCGGAGCGGTTGATGTTAATGGCGGGATAGATGCGTTTTTCGGCGATTTTGCGCTCCAGATGCAGTTCCATGTTACCGGTGCCTTTGAATTCCTCGAAGATCACCTCGTCCATGCGTGAACCGGTATCGATCAATGCCGTGGCGATAATGGTCAAACTGCCGCCTTCTTCGATGTTACGCGCTGCACCGAAAAAGCGTTTCGGCTTTTCTAAGGCGTTGGCATCAACCCCCCCGGACAGCAATTTGCCGGACGACGGCACGACCATGTTGTAAGCACGGGCTAAGCGGGTGATGGAGTCTAACAGAATAACCACGTCGAACTTGTGTTCTACCAGGCGGCGGGCTTTTTCGATTACCATGTCGGCGACTTGTACGTGTCGGGTCGCCGGTTCGTCGAAGGTGCTGGAAACCACTTCGCCGCGCACGCAGCGCTCCATTTCGGTAACCTCTTCGGGGCGTTCGTCGATCAGCAACACGATCAGATAGCATTCCGGGTTTTTTTCGGCGATGGCATGCGCGATGCTTTGCATGATCATGGTTTTGCCGGCTTTGGGCGGGGATACAATCAAGCCGCGTTGGCCTTTGCCGATAGGCGCGACCAAGTCTATCATCCGGGCGGTTAAGTCTTCGCTGGTGCCGTTGCCTTGTTCTAAGCGGAAACGTTTATTGGCGAATAATGGGGTGAGGTTGGAAAAAGAAATTTTATTTTTAGCTTGTTCCGGCGATTCGAAGTTGATGCTTTCGACTTTCAGCATGGCGAAATAACGTTCGCCTTCTTTGGGGGGTCTTATTTTGCCGCTGACGGTGTCGCCTGTGCGTAGTCCGAAGCGGCGGATTTGGCTAGGGCTGACGTAAATGTCGTCCGGACCGGCTAAATAAGAGCAGCCCGGAGTCCGTAAAAAACCGAAGCCGTCTTGCAAGATCTCCAATACCCCGTCGCCAAATATGTCTTCGCCGCTTTTCGCTTGCTTCTTTAAAATGGAGAATATCAACTCTTGCTTTCGTGCCCTGTCTATGTTCTCGAGTCCTAGAGACTCCGCGATAGAAATGATTTCACTGACTTGTTTAAGCTTTAACTCGGTAAGATTCATAGCAGATTGTTTGGCGTGAAGAAAAGCAAACGGCATGAAACCGTTTACGACAAGAGGTACAGGTTGGGGTTAATTCGGAAGCTGGAGTATGTATGCAGCAAGCGCTGCAGATTTTAGCTCAATAACCGGACTTATCAAAACGTTTTGTGATAAGTCCGGCGTGTAGGTATTCTGTATTAGATGTTACTATCGATAAACGCAGTCAGTTGAGACTTGGTCAAGGCTCCAACCTTGGTGGCTTCCACTTCGCCGCCTTTGAACAACATTAATGTCGGGATACCGCGAACCCCGTAATGCTGAGGGGTTTTGGGGTTTTCGTCGATGTTGAGTTTTGCTACCGTTAATTTGCCTTGATATTCGGCCGCTACTTCCTCCAAAACTGGCGCGATCATCTTGCATGGGCCGCACCATTCAGCCCAGTAATCGACTAAAACCGGACCGCCGGCTTTAAGGACGGAATCGTTGAAATCTGCATCTGATACATGAAGGACTAGGTCGCTCACGCCATTCTCCAATAATTTTTAAAGTGAAAACTATAGTTTCGTCGCTCGGCAATTGTCAATCGATTTCAACGGAATTGGATTTTAGGATATGCTATTCGGTTATGAAAAAAGCACATGTCACTGAAACGCGTTTTAGTAATCTGGAATTGTCCGATTCTATTGTCAAGGGCTTGAAAGAGGCCGGGTTTATTCATTGTACGCCGATACAAGATAGGTCTTTGCCGATTGCTTTACGAGACAGGGACGTCGCCGGACAAGCGCAAACCGGTACCGGGAAAACCGCCAGTTTTTTGCTGGCGACCTTCCAGCGCCTGATTAATGACGAAAGTGAAAAGATCAAGAATCCGCGGGCGTTGATTCTGGCGCCGACACGGGAATTGGCGATACAAATCCATAAAGATGCCTTGCTGCTCGGTAAGTATTTGAATTTAAAATTCGCGTTGATATACGGCGGCACCGATTATCAAAAGCAGTTGGATAAACTCAAGGCCAACGTCGATATTATTATCGGCACGCCCGGCCGTATCATCGACTTTTATAAACAAGGGGCGTTTAGCTTAGACAATATACAAGTCTCGGTGCTGGACGAGGCGGATCGTATGTTCGATCTGGGATTTATCAAGGACATACGCTTTTTGTTAAGGCGGATGCCGGTTCCCGAAAAGCGTTTGAATTTATTGTTTTCCGCTACCTTATCTTACAAGGTGACCGAGCTGGCTTACGAACATATGAATAATCCGGTGATGATACGCATCGAGCCGGAGGAAGTAACTTCTAAAGCAATCAAGCAGTTAGGCTATTGTCCGGCTAACGAGCAAAAAATTCCGCTGCTGTTGGGTTTGTTGAAGAGTCATCAGCCGCAACGCAGCATCGTGTTTGTGAACACCAAGCGTTGTGCCGAACTGTTGGACGATTACCTACAAGCAAACGGATACAAAACGGCTTTACTCAGCGGCGACGTCCCGCAAGAAAAGCGTCAGCGTCTGTTGAACGACTTTCAGGAAAATCGAGTTACTTTGATGATAGCGACCGATGTGGCCGCGCGCGGCTTGCACATTCCCGACGTATCGCATGTATTCAATTACGATTTGCCGCAAGACGTGGAAGATTACGTGCACCGAATCGGCCGGACGGCGCGCTTCGGTGCGTCGGGTGAAGCTATCAGTTTCATTTGCGAGGAATACGCTTACTCTATGCCGGATATTGAGGAATATATTGGGGAAAAAATTCCGGTCGAACCGATCACGGCACAATTGTTGGCCGATGAGGTGATCAAGCCGGGCAAACGGGAGCCCAGAGAACGGGTTCTACCCTTCGAGAAACGCCGAATGTCCAAAGATCAGCGTAAGTCTTGGGAGTTTAAAAAGCCGAAATCGGATGCAGATCCGGCAGTAACGCCCGAAAATCCTCCATTGCCGGAAACTCAATGATTTCCCGTTTGGGTTGCCGGCTGTCCGGTTGGGCAATCGAAATCAGGTTGGCAATGCCGAATGCCCGAGCGGAGCGTAATACCGCTAAACTGTCGTCGACTAACAGAGTGCGCAGTTTATCGAAGCGATAGTTTTGTTGAAATGTTAGCCAAAAGCCTTGCTGTTCTTTGGCCATGCCTAAATCATGCGACGAAACGATGGCGTCGAAAAATTGGTGTAAGCAGGTCCTATCCATTTTCAGAGCCAAACTGTCGCGGTGGGCATTGGTCACTAATATCAAACGCTTGCCGCCGTTTCTGGCAGCCTCCAAAAAATCTACAACGTGCGGATGAACGGCAATCAAACCGGCTAGCTCGTGTTTTAATCCGGCGATATCCAGACTCAATTCCCGGCTCCAATAATCCAGGCAATACCATTCCAGCCGTCCTTCCATTGCTTTAAAGCGGGGCGCAAGTTGCCGCTTGGCTTCCTCTAGCGACAAGTCATGCAGTTCGGCAAAACGCAACGGCACGAATTCCTGCCAAAAGTGATTATCGAAATTTAAATCCAGTAACGTGCCGTCCATATCCAGCAGCACCGTGTCGATTGTGTTCCAGTTCAGCATCGCTTAGATTTCCAGAGTAAGACTTTCGACGGAAGGAGCGTTTTATGCATTCAATGTTTAAGTTTAAATTCGGGTGCATTAAAAATGCACCGATGCTTCCAGATAGTAGCTTTGACCGGGGATGGGGAGGTTGTATGGATAGCTCGAGGTCGCAGGCTCCGCACCTTCTGCATCGAACAGGTTGCGCGCGGAAGCGGTTAAATCCAAATGGCCGAATAAGCGCTTTGCATTCAAGGTTACGTCGATGGTGAAGTAATCTTTCAATATTCTCGGATCGCCGGCATCGCTAATTCGGTGGCCTAGCCAATTGAGCTGGGTTTGTATTTGCCATTTCGGCATAAAACTCCAGGCAACTGCCCCGTATACGTGGTGTTCGGGGACATTGCTGACCCGGCTGTGGCTATCCTGGTTTCTGGCGTATTGCCAGGCGTAGTTACCGCGAAAATTCCAGTCTTGGGTGATGCGCCAATCCCATTCGAGTTCGCTGCCGTAGCCGTTTTGACCGGCCGTGTTAGCGGCCGACAGTACGCCCCGGTTGGACATTACCGGTCGAATAGCATCTTTAATCTCGTAATAATATAGGTTTAACGCGGTTCTCAGGTTGTAAGTCGGCCGATAGTCGAATGCGAGCTCGGTGGTTTGTATGGTTTCCGGGCGTAAGGAGGGATTGCCGGTAAACAATGGGCTGTTTTGTTGATATTGTTCCAGAAAGCTGGGCGCTCTAAATGCGCGTCCGTACAAAATTTTGGCCGTGAGATCGGAGTTGATGTCCCATACCAGCGCGGCGCGAGGATTGACCGTATTGCCGAAGTCCGAATAGTGGTCGTAGCGCAAACCGGTGGTCAACTGCCAATTTGCGGCGATTTGCCACTCATCTTGCGCGGCGATAGACCAAATATCGCGGTGATGGTCGGCAATGAAGGTATAAGGCGTTCCCGTAAGGTCTTTAATGCCGCCGGCGGTATAGATGGCCGAATTCGGAAGGCCTGTCGTATCGATGACGCCCGGGCCGTAATTTCGGGATTCTTGCGAATTAAGCTCTTCGTAACGGAAACCACCGGCTACGCGGATCAGGTGGTCGGTAAAACCCTTGTATAAATTGGTTAGTTCAAAACTGGGCACCGTATTTTTCAGTCCGGTAATAAAACGTACCCCATCGTTGAAACGAAAAAACCGCGTATCGGCAGCGGTAATGTTGCTTGTGATGTTGCCGTCGGGGCTGAGAGGTAAAACGGCACCGGGTGGAAAGCTATAGATGTCGGCGTTGACGTCGGTGTGTAAAAAACTGGCGTGGGCCTGTAGTTCCCAATCGCCGAATAAATCTTCCGTTGAATAACGTAGATCGGCAAGATAATTGCTGCCGGTGCGTTTGCCCAAATTATCCAAGGCACCCGCCGCTCCGGCGCGGAAACCGCCGTTGGTATCGAAAGCCCAAAACCCGAGTTGCCAATGTTTGCGTTGCAGATTCAGGTGGCCGTTCCAACGTTCGTTTTGGTCCTGCATGGGGCCGGGCGCCAGTGAGGCTCGGGTACCTAAAGCGGCATCCAATTGCGATTGCAGGTCCGCCTGAATAATACGGTCCGCATCATAGCCATTGTGACTGTATTGTAAGCTGGCGGCGACATCCCAGCCTTGCCAATTGCCGCCGTATTGCGCCCAGCTGCTTTTGGTATCGGCATAGCCGCCGCGTGCGCCTATCGACAAACCGTCCAGGTCGGCGGCTTTTTTCGTGACGATATTGATGACGCCGGCGAAGGCATCGGCGCCGTACAGCGCGGAACCGGGGCCTCTGATCACTTCGATGCGCTGAATGTTTCTAACGGGAATCTCCATGCCCGCCATGTGAGTACCTTGATAGGGCACCGAAAATCGGGTGCCGTCTATCAGCATCAGTACTTGTGAATTGCCGGTATTTTGTATGCCTCGCAAGCTATAGCTGTAATCGTAGTTCACGGGTTGCAGCGTCGCGTGCATGCCCGGAATGGTTTCCAGGACCTCGTGCAATTCGGTTGCGCCCATCGAAGCGATTTGCTCGGCGGTAATCACGCTGGTTACCGCGGCTGAGTGTGAAAGATTGGTGGCGGTGCCGGTAGCGATCGTTACCGGTATTTCCGCCAGTTCGGCCGGCGAAAGCGTCAATAGCTCGTCCATGTTTTCGCTGTCGCCGACAGCTTTGCCGCAGATTCCCAGCAACAGCAGAACGAGGCGCAGTTGGAAGCGTCTTTGCATGGTGCGATTACAGGTCTTGAAGAGGTATGGGTTTGGCAATTCCGTATCCTTGCGCAAAATTGACACCCAAACTTTTCAATAGATTGAGGATGTCCTGATTTTCTACGAATTCGGCGATGGTCTTTTTATTCATGACTTGACCCACTTCGTTGATGGCTTTAACCATAGTCCAATCGATGCGATCTTCTAAGATATCTTTGACAAATAGGCCGTCTATCTTTAGAAAATCTACCGGCAGGTTTTTTAAATAGGCAAAAGACGACAGGCCGCTGCCGAAATCGTCCAGTGAAAACCGGCAGCCTTTATCGCGTAACGATTCGATGAAATGGCGGGCATACGATAAATTGCTTATCGCCGCGGTTTCGGTGATTTCAAAACAAATTTTCCCGGTCGGAACCTGCCATTTTTCGAATTGGCCGGCAATGAAGGCCAGCATGGTTTCGTCGGACAGAGATAAGCCGGACAGATTCACCGAGCACAACTCCAGCCGTTCGCTGAAACCTTCCGTAATGCTGATATGCCGGAATAGGTTTTCGATGACCCAGCGATCCAGCGCCGGGGCAATGCCGTAACGTTCGGCGGCCGGTAAGAATGCGCCCGGGGGGATGATGCTGCCGTTTTCATCCATGTAACGGATTAGGGTTTCGAAATGCAAACCGCATCCCTTATCGTCGACAGGCACGATCAATTGGCCGAACAATTTGAAGCGGTTTTCTTCAATCCCTAAGCGGATTTTTTCCACCCACTGCATTTCGCCTTGCCGAACGGCCAATTCCTCGTCGTCCGGATTGAAGACGTGCACCCGATTTCTGCCTTTTTCTTTGGCGGCATAACAGGCTGCGTCGGCTTTCTTAAGAATGTCCACGGCGTTGCCGCTAATTTGGTTAATGGCTGTTATGCCGATGCTGACGCCGATGCTAAAACTGCGGTTTTCCCAAGCGAATTGAAAATCGCGGATCACGCTGCGAAATTTATCGGCGGCGATCACCGCTTGTTCGACCTGACAGTGCGACATCAAAATGCCGAATTCGTCGCCGCCTAAGCGGGCTAAGATGTCGGTTTTTCGGACGTTTTGTTTTAAAACCTCGCCAAGCTGGCGTAACAATTCGTCCCCCGCCAGATGGCCGCAGGTGTCGTTAACGACTTTGAACTGGTCCAGGTCTAAATAGCACATCACGTGTTCGCTGCCGTCCGCGTGCGCCTGACTGACCAGGTTTTGAATATTAATGTCGAATTGGCGCCGGTTAGGTAGGCCGGTCAATTCGTCGTGGCTGGCTTGATAGGCAATTTTGTCCGCTAGCCGGCGGGTTTCGGTAATGTCTTCGCAGACCAGCAGCATGCGTTGGATGTTGTGTTCGATTTCTATGAATCGGCAGGTTTCCCTGACCCAGATCACGCTGCCGTTTTTACAGATGAAGCGCTTTTCCTGTTTATGCACATGGTCGGGATACTCGCGGCAGATGTTGAAAAATGCCGTGCTGTCTTTCACATCTTCCGGGTGAATGAATTCAAAGATCGACAGGCCTTGTATTTCAGTTGGGCTTAAACCGATTTGTTTGGCGCCGAATTGATTGACCGACTGGATTTCTCCGTTGGCATCCAAATCGAACAGCATGGTCGGATTGTTGTCGTACAGCGCTTGGTAGTTGTTTTTTAAAGATAATAGTTTGTCGTTCTTTTGCTCTACGGTGTCCAGCATGCTGTTGAAAGAATCCACCAAAATGCCGATTTCATCGTTGCTGTGTTTTTTTACCCGTAGCGAATAGTCGTGGCTCCTGCTGATTTTTTCCGCGGTGGAGGCCAGTAAAGCGATCGGTTTAGCGACTTGGTTGAATAGCGGTACGCTTAACAGAAAGGCCGCGAATAGGGCTATAAACAACACGACCAGTATCAAGCCGATGAACTGTAATTGCCTGAGTAAAGTCACGCTGAGGTCGGCAATAATCAGAACCGTACCCACTCTCTCGTCATCCACCAGCATGGGCTGATAAACGTATAACGCCAATCGGTTGATGCGGTTGGCGCTGTCTTCCACATGTTTCGGGCAGAGGGTGGCGTGACGATTTAGCGATGCGTAAAGCAAACCGTATTTGTTGAATACGCAGGCATTTTGCAGCTCAGGCAACTCGGTCAACGAGTTCAAGTTTTCCTGGGCAGTTTTGGGGTCGTCGAACATCACGGCCGCGACGCTACGGTTGGCGATCAAGTTCGCGGTAGCGGTAAAGTCGCTTTGCGCCTTACGTTTGACTTCGGTGACGTTAATCGCGACCAGGATCAAAATGGTCACCAACAAGGCGAAGAAGCTGGATGCCAGCGCGATAGTGAATAATTTGGCTTTTACCGAAAAGCGTGCAAGCAGTTTAGTCACGGCTGTTTTCTCCAACCAGTGACGATACTTCTATCAGTTTGGCGCTGATATTTAGGCCGCCATCTTTTACGGCTTTAAGGTTGATATGCAATTTGACTTTGCCTTCTTCCAATACGAAGCCGATCATGCCGCCGGATTCGGCAAAAAAAGGTTGACTGGAAACCGTTAAGCCGTTGCGCAAGCTTCCTACCAGCAAGGTATGCGCTGCAGGCGACAGTATGTTGGCTGCCTGCGCGTCGTCGAAATAGATAATTTGACAGTTACGCGCTTGGGAACCGTCCTCGAAATGCAAAACCCGGATCGGTTTGCCGAGCGCGGTTTTACTCTCGACGCTATCGAGATAATGCTGGAACGGATCTACGCCGACGATACAAATATTGAAGGTATCCGGATCGATGCTTGGCCAGGATATGAACTTGGTAAAGTTGTAGAGATAGGCGGCCTTGATTTTATATTCGAGGCTGTCGTCTGCTTGAGCCAAGCCGATGCATAGATATATCGGCAATACAATCCGATAGACGGCGTTTATCAGCTTGGCTGATAAACCGTCAGTCGCGAAGTGGGGCAAGGTGGCATCCTATCGTAAGAAATCTTCCGACAAAGATAGCCGAAGTTTGGCTTTACGTGATCAATTGCTCAAAAAATGGCGAAGTACCGTAATCATGTCGCCATGGTCTTTTACCCCGGCGCTTTCCCGGATGCTATGCATGGCCCACATCGGATTGCCGACGTCCACCGTGGCTATCCCCAACTTCGCCGAGGCAATCGGGCCTATGGTACTGCCGCAAGGTAAATCGCCCCTATGGGCATATTTTTGATAAGGCACTTGTGTGTGCCGGCAGGCCTCGACAAACACGGCTTCGGACAAGCATTGCGTCGCATAGCGGTGATTGGCGTTGATTTTGATCACCGGGCCTTGGTTGACGATTATCTTATGATTCGGCTCGTAAGCGGCGGGAAAATTCGGTTGGTAGGCGTGCGCCATGTCCGCGCTGATCATCAGACTATTGGCCAACGCCTGCTTGTAACCTTGCGGAGCCAGTCCGGTTGCCATGGCGACACGCTCCAGAACGTCGGGCAAAAAGCTGCCGGCTGCGCCTTTGCAGGTCTCGCTGCCTATTTCTTCGTGGTCGAACAGCGCGCATACCAAGGTGTTGCCGCTGGTTAATGCACTGTCACTGATAAGCGCGCTCACCGCCGCATGGCAAGAGGCCAGATTGTCCAATTGGCTATCGGTAAAAAATGCGTCGCCGTCGCCCCAAAAACTACCCGGTTGGGTGTCGTAGACGTTGAATTCCCAGCTTAACAGGTTTTCTTTATCCAGCCCGGTTGCGTCTTGCAGCAAGTCGTCGAACCGATTCGCAGCCAATTGCGGATTCGCTTGGGAAAACAACAAGGCCAGTTCTTGCTGTTTTTGCAGCTTCAAGCCGTCTTCGTTGACGCCGCGGTTCATATGGATAGCCAGATTGGGTAGGCGCAGCAAGGGTTTTTCGAAGCGTACCAGCCGGCTGGCAAGCGAGCCGTTCTCTGCCCGATAAGCAACCCGGCCGGCCAAGCTTAAATCCCGGTCGGTAAACGTTGCCACTATCGGGCCGCCGTATATCTCGACGGCTAAGCGCAGCAGGCCGTCGCTTTCTATAAGCGGCTTGGGCTTTAGGCGTAAACCGGGCGAATCGGTATGGGCGCCGATAATTTTGAAGCCGGTGTGCGCGAGATCTTTGCCGCCGGCGACGAAAGCCACGATAGAGGAATCGTCGCGGACCAGATAATAGCGTCCGCCTGCCGTCAGCGACCAGGCGTCGGTCTCGTACAAGCGCTGAAAATCGGCCTGTTGCAAGCGGCGGCCAAGGTTTTCCGCCGCATGCCACGGGCTTGGACTGGCGTCGATAAAGTTCAGCAGGTCTTGCACCTGTTGTCGTGCAGTCATGAGTTTTCTTCCAGATCCAGTACCACCGAATTAATGCAATAACGCAAACCGGTCGGCGGCGGGCCGTCGGGAAATACATGGCCTAGATGCGCCCCGCACTGGCCGCAGGTGACTTCGATCCGACGCATGCCGTGACTCAGATCCTGGTGTTCTTGCAGGGCATCCGGGCTAACCGGCTCCCAGAAACTCGGCCAGCCGCAGCCCGAGTGAAATTTTTGATCGGAGCGAAACAACGCGTGTCCGCAGCAAACGCAACGGTATAGCCCCGGAGTCTCGCAGTCGGTGTATTTGCCGGTAAACGGCGGTTCAGTGCCTTTCTCCCAGCAGATGTGGAATTGTTCCGGCGATAGTTTTTCCCGCCACAGCTCTAGGTCGTTTTCTAATTTAGTCATTTGGAGGCCGCACAGATAAGAGTAAGATTCGGCTATTGTACGCGTTGTGACTAGTATCGGTAAGCGTCTACGACGGGGTGCAAAACGTCCGGACTTGCATATATTATAAAATTCTAATATTCTACGGTTCGGTGGTTTCGGAGCGTACACAACAATAACCAGGCGCTTAGCGCGCAGCTTCGAAACGCTTTAATCAACGTATCAGAGAGGTTATAGTCATGGCGAAAATTGTAATTCTAGGAGCCGGCATAGGCGGCGTGCCTATGGCATACGAAATGCGGGAATTGCTCGGTAAAGAGCACGAAGTCGTGGTGATTTCGGATTCTCCAACGTTTCATTTCGTGCCCTCCAATCCATGGGTGCCGCCAAAGTGGCGTAAACCGGAAGAATTAAAAATCGAGCTGGCGCCGGTCATGGCCAAAAAAGGTATCAATTTTATTCAAAAAGCGGCGGTCAAGGTCGACCCGCCCGGCAACAAAGTGGATTTGGCCGACGGCACTTCAGTGGAATACGATTATCTGGTCATTGCGACCGGTCCACGTCTGGCTTTCGACGAAGTGCCGGGATTAGGCCCGCACGGCGGTTTTACTTCTTCGGTGTGTCATGTGGATCACGCGGCATTGGCCGCCGACGATTGGGAGCGCTTCATGGCTGATCCCGGTCCTATCGTAATCGGTGCGGTGCAAGGCGCGTCGTGTTTCGGACCCGCTTACGAGTACATGATGATTATCGAAACCGAGCTGCGGAAACGCAAGATTCGCGACAAAGTGCCTATGACCTTCGTTACCTCGGAGCCCTACATCGGCCATTTAGGCTTGGGCGGCGTGGGCGATACCAAAGGTATGCTGGAAAGCGTGTTACGCGACAAAACCATACGCTGGATAACCAACGCCAAGGTCGAACGCATCGAATCGGGCATGATGTATGTGACCGAAGTCGACGATGACGGCAACGAAAAGAAAAAGCACGAACTGCCGTTCAAGCATTCGATGATGTTGCCGGCATTTACCGGCGTGGACGCGGTGCGCAATTGTGGTGTCGAAGGCTTAACCAATCCGCGCGGTTTCGTAGTGGTGGATCAACACCAACGCAACCCGACCTTTAAAAACATTTATTCGGTCGGCGTGTGCGTGGCGCTGCCGCCGGTCGAAAAAACTCCGGTACCTACCGGTACCCCTAAAACCGGTTACATGATCGAATCCATGGTTACCGCGACCGCGCATAACATCCGCGACGAACTGGCAGGTAAAGAACCGTCGGATATTCCGAGTTTAAGCGCATTGTGTTTAGCGGATTTGGGCGATACCGGCGTCGCATTTCTGGCCGTCCCGCAGATTCCGCCGCGTAACACAACCTGGTCCAATCACGGCAAATGGGTGCACTTGGCCAAAATTGCATTCGAAAAATATTTTATGCGCAAAGTCAGAAAGGGCATCAGCGAACCGTTTTACGAGCGGATGATGCTGAAATTTATGGGCGTGGTCCGCTTGAAATAGGAGGCGATAATGTCTATCGACCGTTTAGTGATGGCGTTTGCCGGTAGCTTCATATTACTGAGCTTGGCGCTGGCGCATTGGCATTCGCCCAATTGGTTATGGTTTACCGCGTTCGTGGGAGCCAATTTGCTGCAAGCGGCATTCACCGGCTTTTGCCCGTTGGCGATAGTGCTGAAAAAGTTTGGAGTCAAATCGGGCTGTGCGTTTTAACGGCTTGATAAGTTGGAACTAAATAAAAACACATATGTCGTAGAGTCGGGAGATAGTAAGCATTCGGCAGTACCCGGGGAAACTCGAAAGGCTGCCGGATTTTTTTACCGGGTTTGAGGCGCGGGCGTATTCCCCCTAATAGCGTTCCGTCGCAAAACCGCTGCCATGCCAGCACAAACACTCGGCCCGGTCCTTTTTCCAGTCGGCGAGCACCCAACGTTGCGCCGGAACCCCGTCAATAATCAGTTCATGTTTTGCCGGCCGGTGAGTATGGCCGTGTATCAATACCGAGCACCCGAATTGGCGCATTGCTTGTTCTACGGTTTGCGGATTGACGTCCATAATTTCCGCCGACTTTTGCCGTTTGTGCCAATAGCTGCGCAAGCGGTACCATCTAGCTGCCAGCAAGCGTAGCCATAAGGGTTTGCTCAACACTGCTTGTTGCCACTCCGGGCTACGGGATTTGGCCCGAAAAGCTTGATAAGGCACATCGTCGCTGCATAGCAAGTCGCCGTGGGTCAATAAGGTGCGTCGGCCGTTCAAGTCGATCAGTTCATAGTCGCCTAATAGCTTTACCCCGGTTTCGGCCGCAAAACGTTGGCTCAGCAGGAAATCCCGGTTGCCCAACATCAAATACACCGCAGTGCCGCTGGCAACCAGCGTGTTGAGAGCCCGCTTGACCGGCTGGATGGGCGGCGTATTGTCGTCATCGCCTATCCAGGCGTCGAATAAATCGCCCAGAATGTAAAGCGCTCGGGCTCTGGGGGCGCGGGACGCTAGAAACTCCAGAAAGCGCCGAGTGATCTCGGTTTTTTCCAGGGAGAGGTGCAAATCGGAGATGAATAAAATTTCGCGTTTCAAGACCGCAAATGAATAAGGGGGAGAAACGCCGGACCGGCGCCTACCGATCCGGCCATGGCATTATTGAACGAGTTCGGCTTTCTCGATCACGATGTCGGTTTTGGGTACGTCTTGGTGCATGCCGCGGTTGCCGGTCGGTTGCTTGGCCATTTCGTCGACTACGTCCATGCCTTCGACGACTTCGCCGAAAACCGCGTAGCCCCAGCCGCTGGGAGTTGCCGAAGTAAAGTCCAGAAAACTGTTGTCTTTGTAGTTGATGAAAAACTGTGCAGTGGCGGAATGCGGATCGTTGGTGCGAGCCATCGCCAGCGTGCCGCGTTTGTTTTTCAGGCCGTTGTCCGCTTCGTTTTTGATAGGCGCTTGGGTGGTTTTTTGCTCGAAGCCGGTGTCGAAACCGCCGCCTTGGGCCATGAAGTCTTTGATGACGCGGTGAAAGATCGTGCCGTCGTAGAAACCGCTTTTGACGTATTCGATAAAGTTGGCCGTGGTGACCGGCGCTTTGGCGGTGTCCAGTTGGATGACGACAGCGCCCAAACTAGTGGTCAGTTTGACTTTGGTGGGTGTATCGGACATTGATTTTTCCGTTGCAAATAAAAGGGTTGAAGACAAAAACAGCATCAAAAAAGCAGGCAATCTCAGCATGTAAAGCTCCTTGTGTTCGCTGCAAGCCACGAATTCTAGGTGTTTTCGGCTTGAAAGAGAAGCCACAACCTTGATAGATTGCCGGGTCTTTAGCTGTATTCCACTTTCCCCAACATGTTGAAAATCTATAACACCCTCACTCGAAGCAAGCAGGAATTCGTGCCGCGCCAACCCGGCAAAGTCGGCATGTACGTCTGCGGCATGACGGTATACGACTACTGCCATATCGGCCACGCCCGCGTGATGGTGGTTTTCGATACCGTGGCCCGCTATCTGCGTCATGCCGGTTACCAATTAACCTATGTGCGTAATGTCACCGATATCGACGACAAAATTATCCAGCGCGCCCATCAAAACGGCGAGGACTTCAGCGCGTTAACCGAGCGCTTCATCGCCGCGATGCACGAAGACGAGCGGGCTTTGTCGGTACTGCCGCCGGATATCGAACCCAGAGCCACAAGTTCCATTGGCGACATAATTTCGATGATCGAAACATTAATTGATAACAATTATGCCTACGTCGGCAGCAACGGCGACGTGTTTTACAGCGTGAGCAAGTTCGAGGGCTACGGCAAATTGTCCGGTAAAAACACCGAGGATTTGAACGCCGGCGAGCGGGTCGACGTTGACAATGCCAAGCGCGACCCCTTGGATTTCGTGTTGTGGAAAATGGCCAAACCCGGCGAGCCGTATTGGGATTCGCCTTGGGGCCAAGGGCGACCCGGCTGGCATATCGAATGCTCGGCCATGTCCACGTGCTGCTTGGGCAATCATTTCGACATCCATGGCGGCGGCATGGATTTGCAGTTTCCGCACCACGAAAACGAAATTGCCCAATCCGAAGGCGCTACCGGCGAGCCGTTCGTCAATTACTGGATGCATAACGGCTTCGTGCGGGTAAACGAAGAGAAAATGTCCAAATCCTTGGGCAATTTTTTCACGGTGCGCGAGGTACTGAAGCAATACCGGCCTGAAGTGATCCGCTTTTTTATTTTGTCCAGCCACTACCGCAGCCCGCTGAACTACGCCGACGAGCAATTGGATGAAGCGGGCGCTGCTTTGACCCGCTTGTATACCGCCTTGCGTGGCGTGGAAATAGGCGAATCGGTAATCGACGCCGACTACAAACTGCGTTTCGAACAAGCCATGGACGACGATTTCAATACCCCGCTGGCGCTTTCGGTGTTGTTCGACCTGGCAAGGGAACTCAACAAAGCCAGCGACAAAGCCGGGTTGGCCGCTACCTTAAAGGGTTTGGCTTGCATCCTCGGTTTGTTGCAAGACGATCCTGAACAATTTTTAAAAGGCAGCGGCTTGGACAGCGGATTGTCGGAAACGGACATCGATGCGCAAATCGCCGCGCGCAAAGTCGCTAAAGCCAACAAGGATTGGGCGCAAGCCGACGCGATTCGCGACCGGTTAAAACAGCAAGGCATACTATTGGAAGACGTAGCCGGCGGTAACACCATTTGGCGGCGGGAAAATTAAGGAACAGTCATGACGGAAATGAAAGATAAACCGCTCAGCCGGTTTTTAGACGAATTGGCCGGCAAACAAGCCACGCCGGGCGGCGGAAGCGCCGCGGCGCTGATGGGCGCGCAAGCGGCTGCATTGGTCAGCATGGTCTGCAATTTGACGATAGGCAAGCCCAAATACGCCGAAGTTGAAGCGGAACTGGTCGCTCTATTGGGAGAATCTGAAAGACTTCGCGGGGCTTTGACCGGCATGATCAAGTCCGACATCGAGGTGTTCGACCAGTTAATGGCTTGCTATGCGATGCCTAAAGCCAGCGACGAGGAAAAAGCTGCCCGTAACGCGCAGATCCAAGCCGCGTTGCGGGTCGCTACCGACGTACCATTAGACTGCGCCAAGGCTTGTGCAAAAGTGGTAACGTTAAGCCGGGTGGCAGCCGAAAAAGGTAATTTAGGGGTCATCAGCGATGCAGGTGTGGCGGTCATGGCCGCCTACGCCGGTTTGAAAAGTGCCGCGTTGAACGTGCAGATCAACGCCGGAGCCTTGAAAGATCGGGCGTTTGCTGACACCAAATTGGCCGAACTGAATGAGGTTTTGGGCGGCGCGGAGGAAGAAGCCAGCGCCGTGTACCGCATCGTCCAATCTAAGCTATAAGCATCTCATTTTCCATCCATGCTCAGTGGCAAGCGCTGCGCCGCTTGTTGCTGACGTGTTTAGTTCTCCTCGCTATTCTTCTTCGAACAGACTTTGCGCGGCTGGCGGCCAACGGATGCCGGATCGCGGCAAACCACGGCTGAAGCAGGCGAACTCAAAAGGGTTTGTGACGGTGGACAAATTTTGATCTTTGTCTAGGCTTAGCCGCTGTGATAACGAGCTCAAAACGTGTTTAATTCGTTACCCCGCGCACCTGCGTCTGTTCAGGTGGCAAATTAAACTTAGCATAGGAGTTAGCATGAAAATCGGCAGCGGAAAACGGGCTAACGGTTCGAGCGGCATTTCATCTAAGCCTCTGCTAACCGCGTTTGCGCTGGAGCCGCGCTTGTTTTTTGACGGCGCGGCGGCCGCTACTGCCGATGCCACTGCCGACACGCAGGCCATGACCGAAAGCGAAGCTCACGGCGGCGATATGCAGAGTTTGCTAGATGCGACCGCGAATTACACGCCGCCAGCGGTTTCGGCTGAAACCGCCGACCAGCGCAATGAAGTGTTGTTTATCGAAAGCAACGTTGCCGACTATCAAACCTTACTCTCCGGTGTAGCGAGTGGTATCGAAGTGCATCTGCTCGATGCCGGGCAGGACGGTTTGGCGCAGATCGCCGATATTTTGGATGGGCGAACCGGCATAGACGCCATCCACATCGTTTCGCACGGTTCGGCTGCTCAGGTTGGACTCGGCTCGCTGAGTCTGGATAACGACAACATCGCTGATTATGCAGACGCTTTGCAGCAAATCGGCAGTGCATTGAACGCCGATGGTGACATCTTGCTTTACGGCTGCGATATTGCCGAAGGCAGCGCCGGTGCTGCGTTAGTAAACGCTATCGCGCAATTCACCGGCGCTGACGTGGCGGCGAGTAGCGACATTACCGGCGCGGCGGCCTTAGGAGGCGATTGGGAATTGGAAAGCAGTACCGGCCAAATCTCGACTTCGCTCGGTATTACCACCGCGGCCCAGCAGAACTACGCTTACGCCTTAACGGCGTTTACCGAAGTCTTCAACTGGAGCGGCTTATCGCTCGCCGATGCGGATTCGAATTTGGGCAGTTCTAATGGGGTTGTCGATTCCGGCGAATTTTTTATAGATACGGAAGGTTCGACCTCGCAGAATAGCTACTTCGATTTTACCGCCAGCGGTACGGTATTTCGTTTGACCGCCAGTTCTACCGGCGATGGTGGACATGCGTTGTGGTGGAACCAGTACGGGCAAAGCAATACTAGTTCTTTGGATTTAAATTCTGGATCTGGAAACGCGGGGCACGTACCCAATTCCGGTACAACCGAAGTTTTTACGATTACTAAAGCCGGTGGCGGGTCATGGAAGTTGGACTCTGTTTGGGTGGAGTTGGTCAATTCTGCCAGCGTTACATTGAATGCTAAATTAGGCGGAACAACCCAGTCAACGCAGACTGTTTCCTCATCCGGGGGGGCGACGGTTAATTTCAGTAGTGTGACATTGGATACCCTGGAGTTTAGCAGTACTGACTTTTTCAATTTCACTGTAGATAGCTTAAGTGGCGACACGACTGCTGCTCCGCCCATCGATACTAGTTCCACCGTGACGGCTGGCGCCGGCTCGGAAGCGTCCAGTTTCGGCACCACCGCAACCTCGTCCGGCACCGCCGTAAATTTGCTGGATTTTACCGTTAGCGATGCCGGAACGTCCGACGGGGTAGCGACTACCATCAGCGCATTCGCGGTTGACGTATCCGGTACAACGACAGACGCCGAACGCGCCAACATGGTATTCCTGCTAAACGGCCCCGATGCCAGCAACGTGCAGGGGACATACGATTCTGGGACCGACAAAATCACCTTTTCGAGTCTGAGTCTATCCATTGCGGACGGCGGCTCCGAGACGTATACCATCAGCGCCTATTACAACGACAGTACCTCGAGTAACGACATCACCGACGGTCATACATTAATTCTTTCGACCAACGCTTCCGCTTTTACCACCGGTTCGGGCAGTTCGACCATGGCGGCCAGCCAAGCGAACGTGACTAACGGTTCCGGCGCGGCTGTCGACGTGACGGCTACGCAATTGGTGTTTTCGCAAAATCCATCCGCGACGGTTACCAGCGGTAGTACTTTCGGTACGCAGCCGATTGTGATGGCCGTGGATGCACGCGGCAATCTTGATACCGGTTATACCTCAAATGTCTCGCTTAGCGAAAACGGTAGCGGTATTTTAGGCGGTACCGCCACGCTAGCAGCAAGTGCCGGGATCGCTACGTTTACCAACATCAGTTATACCTCTGCATCGGATGCCGACGCCAATTTCACGCTGAGCGCATCCAGCGGATCGTTGACCGGTGCTACCTCCACTACCATCAATCCGGACGTGGTGGCGACTCGATTGATTTTCAGCACCCAGCCTGCGCCGACCGCTATTAGCAGCGGCGTGTCCACCGGTTTTTCGACGGTACCGGTCGTCAGCGCAGTTGACGCCAATGGTCTCGTCGATACCGATTATGCGACCAACCTGGTATTGTCGGTCACCGATCCCAACGACGGTACCGTAGACGGCACAGTCAACAGTCTTAGCGTCAGCTCCGGCGATCAGGACGGGACGGGAACCACGGTTACTTTGTCGACTGCCAGTACCGGCGCAACCTACGTCAACGGGGTGGCGACTTTTACCGGTTTGGCTCTGCAATATACCAATTCCGGCAGTTCCAACACGCTGGCGTTGCGCGCGACATCCGGCGGATTGACCGCCGCCAATAGCAGCAGCATCACGTCCACCGCGAATAGCACCCCGGTAATTACTTCCAACGGCGGCGGCGCCACCGCCTCGGTCAACGTAGCCGAAAACGGCACGGCCGTCACGACCGTAACCGCGACCGACGCCGACAGCGGCGATACCTTGACTTACTCGATTAGCGGCGGCGCCGACGCCGCTAGCTTCAGCATCAACAGCAGCACCGGGGTGCTGAGTTTTCTATCGGCGCCGGATTTCGAAAATCCGACCGACTCCGGTACTGATAACGTTTACGACGTGCAGGTGCAAGTCAGCGACGGCACCGCCTCGGATACTCAGGATATTGCGGTCACCGTTACCGAGGTCAACGAATTTACACCGACGATTACCTCGGACGGCGGTGGCGCTTCGGCGTCGGTTTCCATTACGGAAAACACCACGGCTGTAACAACGGTGACCGCTACCGACTCGGATACCGGGCAGACCTTGAGCTACTCGATAAGCGGCGGAGCCGACGCCGCGGAATTCAGCATCAACAGTTCGACCGGTGCGTTGACGTTCCAAGCGGCGCCCGACTACGAAAATCCGACCGATGCCAATACCGATAACGTTTACCAAGTCGAAGTGCAAGTCAGCGACGGTAGCAACACCGATACCCAAACCCTTTCGATTTCGGTAACCAACGACAACGACAATAGCCCGGTCATTTCCAATTTAAACGGGGACAGCGTGGCTTGGGCCGGAGTCGGCAATACCGTGTTGTTGGACAGCGGAACAGTGGCTTCGGCCAGCGATGCCGACAACGACGTCAGCGATTGGAACAACGGCACGTTGACCGTGCAACGGGCCGGCGGGGCTTGGTCGCAAGACCTGTTCGACTTTAACCAGACAGGCTATACGGTCAATGGGTCGGACTTGGAAGACGGCGGCAGCGCGTTTGCCAGTTTTACGAATAGCGGCGGCACCCTTAGTATCAGCTTCAACGGCGGAGCCACTACGGCGCTGGTCTCTGCGGTGTTAAACGGCATTACCTACCGTAACGATACGCCGGCCGGCGATGCGACTATCCGTTTCAGCCTGTCCGACGGCACTACGACGGACATTGCGGATGTGACGGTGGCCACCGATTCCATCTATGTCACTAATACTAGCGATACCGCGACGATAGATCTAACCGACGGCGTCAGTTTTTCCGAAGCGATCGCTATCGCCGCCGCCGATGTCAGCGGTAGCCAAACTCTGGTGCTGGACAGCTCGCTGACCGGGCAATCGATTTCAACGTCGGCCGCTAGCAGCTTGGGTGAAAACCTTGCTATCGATGCCGATTCCGCGAGCAGCGCCACTCTGGCCGGCGACGGCAGTTTGAGCATCGATTCCGGCTTTGCGCTGAGTCTGAGCAACGGTGTCGGCGATAGCCTGACCGTCGCCACGGCGCTGAGCGGCAGTGGTGGGATAAGTAAGGTCGGGGCGGGGTCGGTAACGCTATCGGGCAGCAATGGTTACACAGGCACGACTACGATTTCGGCCGGTACGCTGGAGGTCTCAGGCGGGGCGGCTATCGGCAATAGTAGTGCCGTCGCCATGTCGAGCGGCTCCAGCTTAGTCTTGTCGGCCAGCGAGAGCATCGGTACGTTGTCGGGCGACGGCACTATCGATTTGGCTAGCAATACGCTGACTACCGGGTTGACCACCGGCGTCGATACCACCTTCTCCGGTAAAATTACCGGTAGCGGCGGTTTGGTCGTCTCCGGCGGCGTTAGCAATACCGGCAGCATCACGCTGGACGGTATCACCAGCGATTACAGCGGCGATACCACCGTGATCAATTACGGTATCTTGAAGGTCAGCGGCGGGTCGGCGCTGTCCGACGCCAGCATTCTTAGGGTCAACGGCCACGGCACTTTCGCGCTGCTGGGCGACGAAACTATCGGCGGTCTGTTCGGCAATAATGCGGCAGGATCCGTTGCGTTGGGGATATATTCCTTAACCGTCGCACAAAGCGCGGATTTGGAACTGCAAGGGGTTATTTCCGGTAGCGGTAACTTAATCAAGAGCGGCAGCGGCGTGCTGACCCTGTCGGGCAGCAACACCTATTCCGGCGTGAGCAGCGTAAGCGGCGGCACGTTGTCGATAGCCGACGACAGCAACTTGGGGACGGGAACCGTGCAGCTGAACGGCGGTACCCTCTCGCTGACCGGAGCTACCACTGTCGATAACAGCATCAGCTTAGGCAGCAGCGGCGGTACCGTGGACAACAGTGCGGCTGCGACCTTGTCCGGGGACATCGCCGGTTCGGGTTTGTTCACAAAAGCCGGCGCGGAAACCCTGAGCTTGTCCGGCACGTCCAACAGCTATTCCGGGGGCTTGGCCGTGACCGCCGGTACTCTGAGCGGCACGACTTCGACATTGCTGGGAAACATTAGCAACGACGGTACCGTAGAGTTCAATCAAAGCGCGACCGGTACTTTTTCCGGCAACATCAGCGGGACGGGCAGCTTGACGAAAACCGGAAGCGGCACGGTCACGTTAAGCGGGACCAATACCTATACCGGCAGTACCACGATTTCGGCCGGCACGTTGGCGGTGACCGGTTCGGCCATTGCCGATACCGGCACCGTAACCGTGGATACCGGCGCAACGTTCAGAGTAAACGGTAACGAAACCGTCGCCGGGATTACCGGCTTGGGCACGGTCAATCTGAACGGCTTCACTTTAACCGTACAACAAGCGGCCGACGCGACCTTCGACGGTGACATAAGCGGTAGCGGCGGTTTCACTAAAACCGGCAGTGGTCTGTTGTCGTTGGCCGGGACCAACTCGTATACCGGGACCACTACGATCAGCGCCGGTACCTTGCAAGTCGATAACCTCAGCTCCGCGGCGTTGGCTCTGGACGGCGGAACCCTGAAAACCAACACATCGACCTCATTAAGTTACAGCGGCGGAGTCTCCGTGGGCGCCGGCGGTGCTACATTCGATCTGTCCAACGGTTCGATTTTCTTGTCCGGCGCCCTGAGCGGCTCGGGTTCCGTCAGCGTTAATTCAACCGCTGGTGGCAATGTTTTGTCGCTACAAAGCAATAACAGCAGCTATAGCGGCACTACCACGCTTAATAACGGCATCATAGAGGTGGGTCACGACTCGGCGCTGGGCAGCGGCGGGCTGCAAATCAACGGCGGCAAGATTCGCGCGAGATTAACTACCGCTCGCACCTTGGCGAACGATCTGACCTTGGGCGGTACGATGACGATGTCCGGCAGCGCCGGCCTGACGTTTACCGGGGCGGTGGATCTGGGCGGCGCTACGCGGACGATCAACAATACCATTAGCGCCGGGCTGACATTCGGCGGCACGATCGCTAACGGCGGTATCGTTTTTAACAGCGTCGGCACCGGCAACATCACACTAAGCGGCAATAATACCTATTCCGGTACAACAACGGTTTCCGGCGGGATATTGACAATAGGCAGCAATTCGGCCTTGGGCGACAGCAGCGCCGGCACCACGGTGTCCTCCGGCGCGGCGCTCAAGTTCGGCGGAAGCTATACCATCGCCGAAGACCTGACCTTAACCGGCACAGGCGTGTCGAACGGCGGCGCCCTGTTGGTTACCACCAGCGGTAGCGCCATATCCGCCGGCGTGAGCGGTTCGGTTGCCTTGGCCGGCAACACGACGATCAATGCCGGTACCGACACGGCTCTGACGCTATCGGGGGTGGTAAGCGGAAGTTCAACGTTGACCAAAATCGGCGATGGCCGGCTGACCCTGCAAGGCGACAACGGCAGTTTTAGCGGCGCTATCGTGGTCAGTGCCGGCGTACTGGATGTCGGGCACGACAATGCGCTCGGTAACAGCAGCGGCGACACCACTATCGCCAGCGGTGCGCAGCTACGGGTATCAGGGCGGACGCTGAACGAGAACCTGACTATCGCCGGCACCGGCATTAGCGGTTCATCTGGCGCGATTTCGATAGCCGCTGCCAGTAGCACGGCGAGCTTGAACGGTGCCGTTACAATGAGCGCCGATTCGACGCTGTATGTCGAATCCGATTCGACTTTGACCTTGAACGGTACGCTATCGGGTAGCGCCGGTTTGAGTAAATCCGGCAGCGGCACGCTGGCCTTGGCCGGTGCGGCGAGTTACACCGGTGCCACCGTAGTATCCGCCGGTACATTGATAGCGGACGGCGGCCTCAGCGGCACATCCGCTATTACGGTAGACAACGGCGCAACGCTGGGCGGTAGCGGTACGCTGTTCGGCTCCGGTTCGACCAATACCTTGACTGTCAACGGAACCTTGGCGCCGGGCGCGGCCGGCGGCGGTTTCGGCGCCTTGACCGTGCAGGGCAATCTGGTATTCGGCGCCGGCGCCACTTTTGCCGCCGACATCGGCGGCGACAGCATCGGCAGTAGTTACGACGTTGTCGCGGTCGACGGCAGCGTGACGATAGACGGTAGCACCATCTTAAGTCTTAACTACAGCGTCACCTCGCCGGCCAGCGGCGAAAGTTATCGGTTGATTAGCAAAAGCGGCGCTGCTGCGATTACCGGAACCTTCTCCGGCTTAACCGAAGGCGGCACCACGACTCAGGGCAGCACACTGCTGACGGCATATTATGCCGCCACCGACGCGGGTGCTACGTCCGGCGGTAACGAATTCATGCTGCAAGCGCCGATAGATCAGCCGCCGACGCTGGATTTGAACGGTGCCGACAGCGGCACCGGCAATACTGTCGCATTGGCCGATGCCGGCAGCGGCTTGGCCGACGTTGCCAACGCCACCGTGACCGACGGCGAGGGCGATTGGAATAACGGCATCTTAACCGTGCAACGCGTCACCGGCGGCAGCGCGGACGGCAGCAGCAACGACGTGTTTAATTTTCTGAGCGACGCCGGACTGACTGCGACCGGCAGTATCAGCCAGGGTTCGGACAGCAGCGGTACCTTATCCGAAGGCGCCACCCAATTCGCCACTTGGGCTTATACCAGCAGCAGCGGTAGCTTGGTCGTCACCTTCGCCGGCGACGGCAGTGCGACGACGGCGCGGGTACAAGCCTTGATGCGCAGCATAGGCTATAGCAATGCCACGCCTTACGGCGATGCCACCATCCGGTTTACCTTGACCGACAAATACGTTGCGAACGAAGTCACCGCGGATGTTACGGTCACCAGCTCCACCATCTACGTCGACCAAAGCAACGACGAAGCCGACGGCGATGCCGCCGACGGTTTCAGCTTGCGCGAGGCCGTCAGTCGGGCCAACAACCAGTCCGGTGCCGAAACCATCGTGTTCGGCAGCGCCTTGGGTGGACAAACCATCACGCTGGGCTCCGATTTATTTTTGGAAGACGGCCTGAGCTTGAATGCAGACGCCGCGGATGGTTTGATCATAGCCGGTGCTACGCTCACGCTGGATATAGACGCTACCGTGAATGTCAGTAATGGCAGCGGCGATACGCTAACGGTCAGTTCCGTCATCACCGACGACGGTCTCAATGCCGGCAGTTTGACCAAGTCCGGTAGCGGCACTCTGGTGTTATCGGGCAGCAACAGTTATCTAGGCAGCACGACGGTATCCGCCGGTAGCTTATCGGTCGCTTCCGACAGCAATCTGGGCAACGGCAGCTTGAGTTTGAGCACCGGTACCACGCTGCAAGTGACCGGTGCCGGCACCATCGACAATGTTATTGCGCTGACCGGCGACGCTACCTTGAACATCGCTGCCGATACCGTGTTGTCCGGCCTATTGACGGGCAGTTCCGAATTGACTAAAACCGGCTCCGGCGAATTGGATTTGACCCATGCCGGCAACGAAACCGGCTTTACCGGCGGTATCACCGTGACTAGCGGACTGGTCGCGGCGAGCAGCGACGACGCCATGGTCGGCGGCACGATTACCCTGGACGGCGGTGCGTTAGGCGTAACTACCGCCGGCAGCGGGACGGTATACGACAACAGCTTGGTACTGGGTAATGCCAACGGCAATCTAACCACCAGTCATTCATTTTCGGTGTCCGGTGACATTTCAGGTAGCGGGACATTGAATGCAACCGGTAGCGGCACCGTAATTTTATCCGGCACCAATTCCTATTCGGGCGGTACTTTTCTGTCCAACGGCACCCTCAGTGTGACCGACGGCAATAATTTAGGCAGCGGCGACGTGACATTGAATAGCGGCACGCTGCAGATAACCGGCAACGCAGTCACCGTCTCGCAAAATATCGACATGGGCAGCAGCGGCGCGTCCATATCCAATGCTAACGCAGTAACACTGTCCGGAACGCTGACCGGCACCGGCTCGCTGCTGAAAGTTGGCGCCGGCGCGTTGACTCTGAGCGGATCCGACAATGCCTCCAATTACAACGGGGACATTACGGTTCGCGAAGGCGCTTTGGCGGTAGCGGACGACGCCAATTTGACTTCCGGTCTGTTGACGCTGAACGGTGGTCAGTTGACCCTGACCGGAACCGCGGCGGATATCGACAACGCAATCGCTATCGGTGTTGACGGCGGTACGCTAAGCAATGCCGACACAGCGGAAATTTCCGGCGTTTTGTCGGGTCAGGGCCTGGTCAAGACGGGGGCCGGGGTGTTGACCTTAAGTGGTGCCAATAGCGCTTACGCCGGAGGCATGCAGGTGACCGCAGGCGGCATTAGCATAGCCGATGCCGCCGGTTTGGGAAGCGGCAGCTTGACGTTCAGCGGCGGTGCTTCGCTGCTGGTGACCGGGACTACCACGATCGGTAACGCCATCGTGCTGGCGCAAACCAGCGGCAGTAATACCGAAGTCAACGTTAGCAACGCTGGCGATACTGCGACGCTGAGCGGTAGCGTGACTACCAGCGGCACCGGCAATCAAGGTTTGCTGAAGTCGGGCGCGGGCGGGATGACCTTGGCGGATACGGTGGGTTTCGCCGGCGATTTCGTGGTGATCGAAGATGGCTTGCTCAGCGTGGCTGCGACAGGCTCCCTGGCCGGTAGCGCCGGCATCAAAACCAGCGGAAGCGGTGACCGTTCTTTAACGATTACAGGCACCGGTATTTTGGCGAACAACATCGTCATCGACACTAACCTGAGCATCAGCAACGACGCTACGGTTACGCTCAGCGGTACCATCAGCAAGGCGAGCTTGACGACTCGCAATGTCACTAAATCGGGCGCCGGCAATCTGACCTTGAGCGGTTCCAACAGTTTTGATGCTACCACGGTACAAGCCGGTACGTTGACGGTCGCCGATGCCGATAATCTCGGTTCGGGCAATGTGACCTTATCCGGCGGGGCCACTTTGGCGGTCACCGGCAGCGGGGCCGTGACTATCGACAGAAACATCACGCTGGCGACCGGTGGCGGTGCGGTGAATTATGGTAATACCGCCAGTGGCGATCTTTTGACCTTATCCGGCACGATCGCCGGAGATTCCGGTGCAGCCTTCAGCAAAGACGGCGATGGGGCAGTGGTATTATCCGGCAGCAATAGCTTTTTGGGCAGCACCGCGGTCAATGCCGGAACGTTAATTTTGTCCGGCGGTGCGGCGATTGCAGACCCGACTTCGGCCTCCAGTGTCAATACCGGGTCGGTAACCGTGCAATCCGGCGCCACGCTGGAATTAGCCTCCAACGAAACCCTAGGCTCGCTGGCCGGTGCCGGTAGCGTCGCACTGGGCAGCTCGGATTTAACGCTTAACCAATATCAGGCGACGACGTTTTCCGGTTCGATTAGCGGCAGCGGCATGTTGATCAAACAGGGCAGCGAAACGCTAACCTTATCCGGCAGCAATAGTTTTAGCGGCGGCACCCAAGTGGCTGCCGGCGGTTTGTCCCTGTCCGGCGGCGCGGCGTTACACGATAGCGCCGCCCTGCAAATCGACTCGGGCTCTACCCTTACTTTAGACAGCGATGAAACCGTCGGCAGTGCGAGCGGCGGCGGCAATATCGATTTGAACGGAGGCAGTTTAACCGTCAACCAAAGCGCAGACGCCAGTTTGAGCGGTACGGTCAGCGGCAGCGGCGGCTTGATCAAGCAGGGCGGCAGTGCCCTGACTTTGACCGGCAGCAATACGTTCTCCGGCGGTATAGCGGTAACAGCCGGTGCCCTGGGTGTGTCCGGCGACGACAATCTGGGCAGCGGTAGCGTCAGTTTAGACGGCGCCTCCCTGATTTTTACCGGCAGCGGCCAAACGCTGAGCAACGCCATGGTACTGGCCGCCGGCGGCGGCACTTTGCAAAACGCAAACAGCGCTACCTTATCCGGTGTGATTAGCGGAAGCGGTGACTTGACTAAAGCCGGGGCCGGTTTGCTGGCGTTGTCCGGCGTTAACACCTACAGCGGCAGCACCAGCGTGGCCGCCGGCACCCTGGCGGTCAACGGCAGTTTGACCGGTAGCGGAGCGGTCGGCGTCCAATCCGGTGCGACGCTGGCCGGTAGCGGCAGTATCAATGCTGCCACGACTGTAAATTCCGGTGCTTATGTAGCGCCGGGGAACAGCCCGGGCGTCTTAAGCTTGGGGAACGGCGTCGTCATCGCCGGCACCTTAAGCGCGGAATTAAACGGTACCAGTGCCGGAAGCGGATACGACCAATTGGCAGTTACCGGCAGCGTGGACTTGACCGGCTCCAGTCTGTCGGCCAGTGTAGGTTATAGCGCCAGCGTCGGCGATCAATTCGTCATTATCGATAACGACGGTTCCGATCTTGTAACTGGTATCTTTGCCGGACTGAGCGAGGGGGCGGTATACAGTACCGGCGGCTACGATTTGCTGGTCAGCTATAGCGGCGGAGACGGAAACGACGTGGTGTTGACTGTACAAAACCACGCGCCGACCCTAAACGCCGGCACCGATTACAGTTTTTCGACTACAGACGAAGATACCCAGAGCAGCGCGGTCACTGTCTCGGCGATATTATCCAACGCCGGGCACAGCGATGAGGATAACGGCGCGCTTAGCGGTATCGCAGTGCAAGCGACCAGCGGCAACGGCGTTTGGCAATATTCCACCGACGGCGTCAGTTGGCAAGGTTTCGGCAGCGTATCGACCAATAGCGCCTTACTGTTGGATGCGGCCAGTCAGGTGCGCTACGTGCCGGACGGCGCAAACGGCGAGTCCGCCGGTTTCACTTATCTGGCTTGGGATCAAACCGGCGGTAGTGCGTCGACCAACACCACGCCTAGCGCCGCGGATACCTCGGCGACAGGCGGTGACAGCGGATTTTCCAGCAATAGTGGTACCGCGAGCATAACGGTCAGCGACGTTAACGATAGCCCGTTGCTCGACACCCCGAACCCGGCAAATTACACCGATACCTCGGCGAGCGATTCCTTTAGCGACGATAGCGGCAGCTTGTCGGCTAGCGACGTGGATAGCGGTGCCAGCCTGAGCTACGGCATTTCAGGCGGCGGCAGCACCTCCACGACCATAGGCGCGACGACTTACGACATCAGCAAGGCCGGCAGCTACGGTACCTTGTACCTCAACAGCGGCAGCGGCGCTTACGTTTTCGTGCCGGACGCGGCCGCGATCGACGGCCTCAGTGCGGATGCATCCGAAAGCTTTACCGTCACCGTTTCCGACGGCAACGCGAGCGATTCAGCTGATTATTCGATCAATCTAACCGCGGCCAACGACATCCCGGTCATCACCTCCGACGGTGGAGCCACAAGCGCCAGTGTTAGCGTTGCCGAGAATGCCTCGGCCGTGACCACCGTCACCGCCAGCGACGCCGACAGCGGCGCCACCCTGACTTATTCGATTAGCGGCGGGGCCGATGCGGCCTTGTTCAACATCGACGCCGACAGCGGCGAGCTCAGTTTTGTTACAGCGCCCGACTACGAAAATCCAGCCGACAGCGGGGCGGATAATGTCTACGATGTGACAGTGCAAGTGTCCGACGGCACCGACACCGATGCGCAAGCTATTGCTATCTCGGTGACAGATAGCAACGATGAAACGCCGGTCATCGGCTCGAACGGCGGTGGCGCCACGGCCGCGATCAACGTCGGCGAAAACGGCACCGCCGTCACCACCGTCAGCGCGACCGATGCAGACGCCGGCGCGACGTTGACCTACAGCATCGTCGGCGGGGCCGACGCCGGCTTGTTCTCGATTGACTCGGCCACCGGCGTCTTGACCTTTGTGGCCGCGCCCGACTACGAAACCCCAACCGACAGCGGCGGCGACAACGTCTACGACGTCACCGTCCAAGTCAGCGACGGCAGCCACAGCGACAGCCAAGCGATTGCAATCACAGTAACCGACACCAACGACAACGCGCCGGTCATCGGCTCGAACGGCGGCGGCGCCACGGCAACAGTCAACATTGCAGAAAACAATACGGCCGTCACCACCGTCAGCGCGACCGATGCAGACGCCGGCGCGACGTTGACCTACAGCATCGTCGGCGGGGCCGACGCCGGCCTATTCTCGATTGACTCGGCCACCGGCGTCTTGACCTTTGTGGCCGCGCCCGACTACGAAACCCCAACCGACAGCGGCAGCGACAACGTCTACGACGTCACCGTCCAAGTTAGCGACGGCAGCCACAGCGACAGCCAGGCGATTGCAATCACAGTAACCGACACCAACGACAACGCGCCGGTCATCGGTTCGAACGGCGGCGGCGCCACGGCAACAGTCAACATTGCAGAAAACAATACGGCCGTCACCACCGTCAGCGCGACCGATGCAGACGCCGGCGCGACGTTGACCTACAGCATCGTCGGCGGGGCCGACGCCGGCCTATTCTCGATTGACTCGGCCACCGGCGTCTTGACCTTTGTGGCCGCGCCCGACTACGAAACCCCAACCGACAGCGGCAGCGACAACGTCTACGACGTCACCGTCCAAGTTAGCGACGGCAGCCACAGCGACAGCCAGGCGATTGCAATCACAGTAACCGACACCAACGACAACGCGCCGGTCATCGGCTCGAACGGCGGTGGCGCCACGGCCGTGATCAACGTCGGCGAAAACGGCACCGCCGTCACCACCGTCAGCGCGACCGACGCGGACGTGACCGACACCCTGACCTACAGCATCGCCGGCGGGGCCGACGCCAGCTTGTTCTCGATTGACTCGGCCACCGGCGTCTTGACCTTTGTGGCCGCGCCCGACTACGAAACCCCGGGCGACAGTGGCGGCGACAACGTCTACGACGTCACCGTCCAAGTCAGCGACGGCAGCCACAGCGACAGCCAAGCGATTGCAATCACAGTCACCGACACCAACGACAACGCGCCGGTCATCAGCTCGAACGGCGGCGGCGCCACGGCAACAGTCAACATTGCAGAAAACAATACGGCCGTCACCACCGTCAGCGCGACCGATGCAGACGCCGGCGCGACGTTGACCTACAGCATCGTCGGCGGGGCCGACGCCGGCTTGTTCTCGATTGACTCGGCCACCGGCGTTTTGACCTTTGTGGCCGCGCCCGACTACGAAACCCCAACCGACAGCGGCAGCGACAACGTCTACGACGTCACGGTAGAAGTCAGCGACGGCAGCCACAGCGACAGCCAAGCGATTGCAATCACAGTAACCGACACCAACGACAACGCGCCGGTCATCGGCTCGAACGGCGGTGGCGCCACGGCCGTGATCAACGTCGGCGAAAACGGCACCGCCGTCACCACCGTCAGCGCGACCGACGCGGACGTGACCGACACCCTGACCTACAGCATCGCCGGCGGGGCCGACGCCAGCTTGTTCTCGATTGACTCGGCCACCGGCGTCTTGACCTTTGTGGCCGCGCCCGACTACGAAACCCCGGGCGACAGTGGCGGCGACAACGTCTACGACGTCACCGTCCAAGTCAGCGACGGCAGCCACAGCGACAGCCAAGCGATTGCAATCACAGTAACCGACACCAACGACAACGCGCCGGTCATCAGCTCGAACGGCGGCGGCGCCACGGCAACAGTCAACATTGCAGAAAACAATACGGCCGTCACCACCGTCAGCGCGACCGACGCGGACGCCGGCGCGACGTTGACCTACAGCATCGTCGGCGGGGCAGACGCCGGCTTGTTCTCGATTGACTCGGCCACCGGCGTTTTGACCTTTGTGGCCGCGCCCGACTACGAAACCCCAACCGACAGCGGCGGCGACAACGTCTACGACGTCACGGTAGAAGTCAGCGACGGCAGCCACAGCGACAGCCAAGCGATTGCAATCACAGTAACCGACACCAACGACAACGCGCCGGTCATCGGCTCGAACGGCGGTGGCGCCAGCGCCGCGATCAACGTCGGCGAAAACGGCACCGCCGTCACCACCGTCAGCGCGACCGATGCGGACGTGACCGACACCCTGACCTACAGCATCGCCGGCGGGGCCGACGCCAGCTTGTTCTCGATTGACTCGGCCACCGGCGTCTTGACCTTTGTGGCCGCGCCCGACTACGAAACCCCGGGCGACAGTGGCGGCGACAACGTCTACGACGTCACCGTCCAAGTCAGCGACGGCAGCCACAGCGACAGCCAGGCCATCGCCGTAACCGTCACCGACGCCAACGAAACCGGAATCCCGACAGCGAGCGACGACAGCGGCGATGCCACGGAAGCCGGCGGCCTGAACAACAGCGAAGTCGGCAGTGTCGCCAGCGGCAACGTCCTAAGCAACGACAGCGGCAGCGGCCTCAGCATTAGTGCCGTACGCAGCGGCGGCACCGAGGGCGGCGGTACCGTCGGCAGTCTCGGCGTCGCTTTAGCCGGCCAGTACGGCAGCCTGACCCTCAACAGCGACGGCAGCTACAGCTACCTCATCGACGACAGCAACCCCGACGTCCAAGCCCTGGGCGCCGGCGCCAGCTTGACCGACCGCTTCAACTACAGCGTCAGCGACGGCAGCCTGAGCGACACCGCCGTCTTGACCGTCACCTTGCATGGCGCCAACGACCTGCCGACCCTGAGCGGCTTTGCCACCGCCATCCAAATCGACGACACCGCCAGCGCCCAGCCGTTTGCCGCCGTCAGCGTCCAAGACCTGGACGGCGACAACGTCAGCCTGAGCATCAGCTACAACGCAGCGAACGGCAGCCTCTCCGGCGCCGGCCTAAGCGGCGTCGCCGGCAGCTACACCCTGGCGGCGACCGACCCCGCCAGCCTGCAAAGCCAACTGCGCGCCCTGGTGTTCACCCCGACCGAAAACCAAACCGCGCCCGGTTCCAGCGTCGTCACCCACTTCACCCTGACCGTCAACGACGGCAGCGGCGACGGCAGCAGCGACAGCAGCAGCCAACTGACGGTCCTCTCCGTCAACGACGCCCCGGGCATCAGCGGCCTGGACGGCGACCACCTAAACTACGCGGCCAGCGACGGCATCGCGCAACTCATCGACCAAAACGGCGACGCCCTGGTCAGCGACCTCGATCCCGGCGACTTTGCCGGCGGCAGCCTGACCGTCGCGATCAGCGCCAACGGCGTGGCTGGCGAAGACGTCCTGTCCATCCGCAACCAAGGCAACGGTACAGGACAAATCGGCTATGACGGCAATAGTGTCAGCTACGGCGGCAGCGTCATCGGCAGCGTGAGCGGCGGCAGCGGCGGCAGCGACCTGGTGATCGGCCTCAACGCCAACGCCGACGCGGCAGCCGTCAGCGCCCTGCTGCACAGCATCAGTTACCGCAACCTGGACAACGCGACCGCCACCGAAAGCACCCGCACGATCCAATTCACGCTGAACGACGGCGACGGCGGCAGCAGCCAAGCCACGGCCGACGTCCAAGTCGTGCGCAACGCCGCGCCGACCGGCAGCGACCGCACAGTCAGCCTTGACGAAGACACCACCTACACCTTCGGCAGCAACGACTTCGCCTTCAGCGACCCCGACAGCGGCGACAGCCTGCAAAGTATCACCATTACCGGCCTGCCGGCGGCGGGCAGTCTGAGCCTAAACGACGTCGCAGTCACGCTCAACCAAATCATAACCGTAGCCGACATTGTGGCCGGCAAACTGCAATTCAGCCCGGCGGCGGATGGCAACGGCACGGGCTACGCCAACTTTCAATTCAAAGTCAGCGACGGCAAAAGCGACTCGACCAGCGCCTACACCCTGACCTTAGACGTCAACCCGGTTAACGACAGTCCGGTCATCGGCTCGAACGGCGGCGGCGCCACGGCAACAGTCAACATTGCAGAAAACAATACGGCCGTCACCACCGTCAGCGCGACCGACGCGGACGTGACCGACACCCTGACCTACAGCATCGCCGGCGGGGCCGACGCCAGCTTGTTCTCGATTGACTCGGCCACCGGCGTCTTGACCTTTGTGGCCGCGCCCGACTACGAAACCCCGGGCGACAGTGGCGGCGACAACGTCTACGACGTCACCGTCCAAGTCAGCGACGGCAGCCACAGCGACAGCCAGGCCATCGCCGTAACCGTCACCGACGCCAACGAAACCGGAATCCCGACAGCGAGCGACGACAGCGGCGATGCCACGGAAGCCGGCGGCCTGAACAACAGCGAAGTCGGCAGTGTCGCCAGCGGCAACGTCCTAAGCAACGACAGCGGCAGCGGCCTCAGCATTAGTGCCGTACGCAGCGGCGGCACCGAGGGCGGCGGTACCGTCGGCAGTCTCGGCGTCGCTTTAGCCGGCCAGTACGGCAGCCTGACCCTCAACAGCGACGGCAGCTACAGCTACCTCATCGACGACAGCAACCCCGACGTCCAAGCCCTGGGCGCCGGCGCCAGCTTGACCGACCGCTTCAACTACAGCGTCAGCGACGGCAGCCTGAGCGACACCGCCGTCTTGACCGTCACCTTGCATGGCGCCAACGACCTGCCGACCCTGAGCGGCTTTGCCACCGCCATCCAAATCGACGACACCGCCAGCGCCCAGCCGTTTGCCGCCGTCAGCGTCCAAGACCTGGACGGCGACAACGTCAGCCTGAGCATCAGCTACAACGCAGCGAACGGCAGCCTCTCCGGCGCCGGCCTAAGCGGCGTCGCCGGCAGCTACACCCTGGCGGCGACCGACCCCGCCAGCCTGCAAAGCCAACTGCGCGCCCTGGTGTTCACCCCGACCGAAAACCAAACCGCGCCCGGTTCCAGCGTCGTCACCCACTTCACCCTGACCGTCAACGACGGCAGCGGCGACGGCAGCAGCGACAGCAGCAGCCAACTGACGGTCCTCTCCGTCAACGACGCCCCGGGCATCAGCGGCCTGGACGGCGACCACCTAAACTACGCGGCCAGCGACGGCATCGCGCAACTCATCGACCAAAACGGCGACGCCCTGGTCAGCGACCTCGATCCCGGCGACTTTGCCGGCGGCAGCCTGACCGTCGCGATCAGCGCCAACGGCGTGGCTGGCGAAGACGTCCTGTCCATCCGCAACCAAGGCAACGGTACAGGACAAATCGGCTATGACGGCAATAGTGTCAGCTACGGCGGCAGCGTCATCGGCAGCGTGAGCGGCGGCAGCGGCGGCAGCGACCTGGTGATCGGCCTCAACGCCAACGCCGACGCGGCAGCCGTCAGCGCCCTGCTGCACAGCATCAGTTACCGCAACCTGGACAACGCGACCGCCACCGAAAGCACCCGCACGATCCAATTCACGCTGAACGACGGCGACGGCGGCAGCAGCCAAGCCACGGCCGACGTCCAAGTCGTGCGCAACGCCGCGCCGACCGGCAGCGACCGCACAGTCAGCCTTGACGAAGACACCACCTACACCTTCGGCAGCAACGACTTCGCCTTCAGCGACCCCGACAGCGGCGACAGCCTGCAAAGTATCACCATTACCGGCCTGCCGGCGGCGGGCAGTCTGAGCCTAAACGACGTCGCAGTCACGCTCAACCAAATCATAACCGTAGCCGACATTGTGGCCGGCAAACTGCAATTCAGCCCGGCGGCGGATGGCAACGGCACGGGCTACGCCAACTTTCAATTCAAAGTCAGCGACGGCAAAAGCGACTCGACCAGCGCCTACACCCTGACCTTAGACGTCAACCCGGTTAACGACAGTCCGGTCATCGGCTCGAACGGCGGCGGCGCCACGGCAACAGTCAACATTGCAGAAAACAATACGGCCGTCACCACCGTCAGCGCGACCGACGCGGACGTGACCGACACCCTGACCTACAGCATCGTCGGCGGGGCCGACGCCGGCTTGTTCTCGATTGACTCGGCCACCGGCGTTTTGACCTTCCTAGCCGCGCCCGACTACGAAACCCCAACCGACAGTGGCGGCGACAACGTCTACGACGTCACCGTCCAAGTCAGCGACGGCAGCCACAGCGACAGCCAGGCCATCGCCGTAACCGTCACCGACGCCAACGAAACCGGAATCCCGACAGCGAGCGACGACAGCGGCGATGCCACGGAAGCCGGCGGCCTGAACAACAGCGAAGTCGGCAGTGTCGCCAGCGGCAACGTCCTAAGCAACGACAGCGGCAGCGGCCTCAGCATTAGTGCCGTACGCAGCGGCGGCACCGAGGGCGGCGGTACCGTCGGCAGTCTCGGCGTCGCTTTAGCCGGCCAGTACGGCAGCCTGACCCTCAACAGCGACGGCAGCTACAGCTACCTCATCGACGACAGCAACCCCGACGTCCAAGCCCTGGGCGCCGGCGCCAGCTTGACCGACCGCTTCAACTACAGCGTCAGCGACGGCAGCCTGAGCGACACCGCCGTCTTGACCGTCACCTTGCATGGCGCCAACGACCTGCCGACCCTGAGCGGCTTTGCCACCGCCATCCAAATCGACGACACCGCCAGCGCCCAGCCGTTTGCCGCCGTCAGCGTCCAAGACCTGGACGGCGACAACGTCAGCCTGAGCATCAGCTACAACGCAGCGAACGGCAGCCTCTCCGGCGCCGGCCTAAGCGGCGTCGCCGGCAGCTACACCCTGGCGGCGACCGACCCCGCCAGCCTGCAAAGCCAACTGCGCGCCCTGGTGTTCACCCCGACCGAAAACCAAACCGCGCCCGGTTCCAGCGTCGTCACCCACTTCACCCTGACCGTCAACGACGGCAGCGGCGACGGCAGCAGCGACAGCAGCAGCCAACTGACGGTCCTCTCCGTCAACGACGCCCCGGGCATCAGCGGCCTGGACGGCGACCACCTAAACTACGCGGCCAGCGACGGCATCGCGCAACTCATCGACCAAAACGGCGACGCCCTGGTCAGCGACCTCGATCCCGGCGACTTTGCCGGCGGCAGCCTGACCGTCGCGATCAGCGCCAACGGCGTGGCTGGCGAAGACGTCCTGTCCATCCGCAACCAAGGCAACGGTACAGGACAAATCGGCTATGACGGCAATAGTGTCAGCTACGGCGGCAGCGTCATCGGCAGCGTGAGCGGCGGCAGCGGCGGCAGCGACCTGGTGATCGGCCTCAACGCCAACGCCGACGCGGCAGCCGTCAGCGCCCTGCTGCACAGCATCAGTTACCGCAATCTGGACAACGCGACCGCCACCGAAAGCACCCGCACGATCCAATTCACGCTGAACGACGGCGACGGCGGCAGCAGCCAAGCCACGGCCGACGTCCAAGTCGTGCGCAACGCCGCGCCGACCGGCAGCGACCGCACAGTCAGCCTTGACGAAGACACCACCTACACCTTCGGCAGCAACGACTTCGCCTTCAGCGACCCCGACAGCGGCGACAGCCTGCAAAGTATCACCATTACCGGCCTGCCGGCGGCGGGCAGTCTGAGCCTAAACGACGTCGCAGTCACGCTCAACCAAATCATAACCGTAGCCGACATTGTGGCCGGCAAACTGCAATTCAGCCCGGCGGCGGATGGCAACGGCACGGGCTACGCCAACTTTCAATTCAAAGTCAGCGACGGCAAAAGCGACTCGACCAGCGCCTACACCCTGACCTTAGACGTCAACCCGGTTAACGACAGTCCGGTCATCGGCTCGAACGGCGGCGGCGCCACGGCAACAGTCAACATTGCAGAAAACAATACGGCCGTCACCACCGTCAGCGCGACCGACGCGGACGTGACCGACACCCTGACCTACAGCATCGTCGGCGGGGCCGACGCCGGCTTGTTCTCGATTGACTCGGCCACCGGCGTTTTGACCTTCCTAGCCGCGCCCGACTACGAAACCCCAACCGACAGTGGCGGCGACAACGTCTACGACGTCACCGTCCAAGTCAGCGACGGCAGCCACAGCGACAGCCAGGCCATCGCCGTAACCGTCACCGACGCCAACGAAACCGGAATCCCGACAGCGAGCGACGACAGCGGCGATGCCACGGAAGCCGGCGGCCTGAACAACAGCGAAGTCGGCAGTGTCGCCAGCGGCAACGTCCTAAGCAACGACAGCGGCAGCGGCCTCAGCATTAGTGCCGTACGCAGCGGCGGCACCGAGGGCGGCGGTACCGTCGGCAGTCTCGGCGTCGCTTTAGCCGGCCAGTACGGCAGCCTGACCCTCAACAGCGACGGCAGCTACAGCTACCTCATCGACGACAGCAACCCCGACGTCCAAGCCCTGGGCGCCGGCGCCAGCTTGACCGACCGCTTCAACTACAGCGTCAGCGACGGCAGCCTGAGCGACACCGCCGTCTTGACCGTCACCTTGCATGGCGCCAACGACCTGCCGACCCTGAGCGGCTTTGCCACCGCCATCCAAATCGACGACACCGCCAGCGCCCAGCCGTTTGCCGCCGTCAGCGTCCAAGACCTGGACGGCGACAACGTCAGCCTGAGCATCAGCTACAACGCAGCGAACGGCAGCCTCTCCGGCGCCGGCCTAAGCGGCGTCGCCGGCAGCTACACCCTGGCGGCGACCGACCCCGCCAGCCTGCAAAGCCAACTGCGCGCCCTGGTGTTCACCCCGACCGAAAACCAAACCGCGCCCGGTTCCAGCGTCGTCACCCACTTCACCCTGACCGTCAACGACGGCAGCGGCGACGGCAGCAGCGACAGCAGCAGCCAACTGACGGTCCTCTCCGTCAACGACGCCCCGGGCATCAGCGGCCTGGACGGCGACCACCTAAACTACGCGGCCAGCGACGGCATCGCGCAACTCATCGACCAAAACGGCGACGCCCTGGTCAGCGACCTCGATCCCGGCGACTTTGCCGGCGGCAGCCTGACCGTCGCGATCAGCGCCAACGGCGTGGCTGGCGAAGACGTCCTGTCCATCCGCAACCAAGGCAACGGTACAGGACAAATCGGCTATGACGGCAATAGCGTCAGCTACGGCGGCAGCGTCATCGGCAGCGTGAGCGGCGGCAGCGGCGGCAGCGACCTGGTGATCGGCCTCAACGCCAACGCCGACGCGGCAGCCGTCAGCGCCCTGCTGCACAGCATCAGTTACCGCAACCTGGACAACGCGACCGCCACCGAAAGCACCCGCACGATCCAATTCACGCTGAACGACGGCGACGGCGGCAGCAGCCAAGCCACGGCCGACGTCCAAGTCGTGCGCAACGCCGCGCCGACCGGCAGCGACCGCACAGTCAGCCTTGACGAAGACACCACCTACACCTTCGGTCTCGGCGACTTCGCCTTCAGCGACCCCGACAGCGGCGACAGCCTGCAAAGTATCACCATTACCGGCCTGCCGGCGGCGGGCAGTCTGAGCCTAAACGACGTCGCAGTCACGCTCAACCAAATCATAACCGTAGCCGACATTGTGGCCGGCAAACTGCAATTCAGCCCGGCGGCGGATGGCAACGGCACGGGCTACGCCAACTTTCAATTCAAAGTCAGCGACGGCAAAAGCGACTCGACCAGCGCCTACACCCTGACCTTAGACGTCAATCCGGTGAACGATGCTCCAACATTAGGTACACCAGCCTCAGCCAATTACAGTGATACGTCAGCTACCGACAACTTTATTAACGATAGCGGGAACTTGAATGCCTTCGACAGTGATGCCGACGATACTCTGAGTTACGGTATTCAAGGCGGCAGCGTATCCGGCACCACCAGTACACTGGTCGGCAATTTCGGTACCCTGACGGTCGATACCGAGAGCGGCGCCTATACCTACACGCCCAACGCCGCGGCAATCAACGGCTTGAGCGGCGACGCCGGCGACAGCTTCACCGTCACCGTGTCCGACGGCAACAGCACGTCGACTGCCGTGTACAGCGTCAACTTGAGCGGCTCCAATGATGCCCCGGTGCTGTCCACGCCGACGGCCGCCAGCTACACCGATACCGCCGGAAACGACAGTTTCGCCGAGGATACCGGCAGCTTGAGCGGTTCGGACGGCGATGGCGGCGCCAGTTTGAGTTACGGTATTCAAGGCGGCAGTGTATCCGGCACCACCAGCACACTGGTCGGTAATTTCGGTACCCTGACGGTCGATACCGAGAGCGGCGCCTATACCTATACGCCCAACGCCGCGGCAATCAACGGCTTGAGCGGCGACGCCGGCGACAGCTTCACCGTCACGGTATCCGACGGCAGCAGCACGGCGACCGCGACATACAGCGTCAACCTGAGCGGCAGCAACGACGCGCCGGTACTGGCGACGCCGGTGGCCGCCAGCTACACCGACACGGCCGGCGACGACAGCTTCGCAGCCGACAGCGGTAGTTTGAGCGCGTCCGACGGCGAGAGTAACAGCCTGAGCTACGGCATCGAAGGCGGCAGCGTCGCCGGCACCACCAGCAGCTTGGCCGGCAACTTCGGCACCCTGACGGTCGATACCGTGACCGGCGCCTATACCTACACGCCCAACGCCGCGGCAATCAACGGCTTGAGCGGCGACGCCAGCGACAGCTTCACCGTTACGGTATCCGACGGCAGCAGCACGGCGACCGCGACATACAGCGTCAACCTGAGCGGCAGCAACGACGCGCCGGTACTGGCGACGCCGGTGGCCGCCCACTATACCGACACGGCCGGCGACGACAGCTTCGCAGCCGACAGCGGTAGTTTGAGCGCGTCCGACGGCGAGAGTAACAGCCTGAGCTACGGCATCGAAGGCGGCAGCGTAGCCGGCACCACCAGCAGCTTGGTCGGCAACTTCGGCACCCTGACGGTCGATACCGAGAGCGGCGCCTATACCTACACGCCCAACGTCGCGGCAATCAACGGCTTGAGCGGCGACGCCAGCGACAGCTTTACCGTTACGGTATCCGACGGCAGCAGCACGGCGACCGCGACATACAGCGTCAACCTGAGCGGCAGCAACGACGCGCCGGTACTGGCGACGCCGGTGGCCGCCAGCTACACCGACACGGCCGGCGACGACAGCTTCGCAGCCGACAGCGGTAGTTTGAGCGCGTCCGACGGTGAGAGTAACGGCCTGAGCTACGGCATCGAAGGTGGCAGCGTCGCCGGCACCACCAGCAGCTTGGTCGGCAACTTCGGCACCCTGACGGTCGATACCGTGACCGGCGCCTATACCTACACCCCGAATGCGGCGGCGATCAACGGCTTGACCGGCGACGCCGGCGACAGCTTCACCGTCACCGTGTCCGACGGCAACAGCACGTCGACTGCCGTGTACAGCGTCAACTTGAGCGGTTCCAATGATGCCCCGGTGCTGTCCACGCCGACGGCCGCCAGCTACACCGATACCGCCGGAAACGACAGTTTCGCCGAGGATACCGGCAGCTTGAGCGGTTCGGACGGCGACGGCGGCGCCAGTTTGAGTTACGGTATTCAAGGCGGCAGTGTATTCGGCACCACCAGTACACTGGTCGGCAACTTCGGCACCCTGACGGTCGATACCGAGAGCGGCGCCTATACCTACACGCCCAACGCCGCGGCAATCAACGGCTTGAGCGGCGACGGTATCGATAGCTTTACCATCACAGTGTCGGACGGCACGGCCACGGCCACGGCTGTTTATACCGTCAATGTCTTTGCCGCTAACGATGCGCCGACCTTGGCGATACCGGCGGCGGCGAACTATACGGATACGGCGGCAAACGATACCTTTGGCAACGATACCGGGACCTTGGTCGGCGCCGATAGCGATCCGGGAGACACCTTAGTCTATGGCATCGACGGCGGTAGCGTCTCCGGCACCACCAGCAGCTTGGTCGGCAACTTTGGTACCCTGACGGTCGATACCGTGACCGGCGCTTACACTTTTACGCCCAATAACGATGCGGTCAATGCTTTGAGTCTTGATGCCAGTGAAAACTTTACCGTAACGGTCAGCGACGGCAGCTTGAGCTCGACGGCGATTTATATCGTAAATATTGCCGCCGCTAACGACATCCCTACCAGCCGTAGCTTCAGCTTTACGGTCAGCGCTAGCGCTAGTCACGTATTCACCGCTGACGAATTTGCGTTTAGTGATGCGGATGCCGGCGATCGCTTGCAAGCTATCCAGATTACCGCAATACCTAGCGGTGGCCGCATAAGCTTGAACGGTGCTAGTGTGACTGTCGGTCAAACTATCCAATTGGCCGATATCAGTGCCGGGCAGTTGCGCTTTGTACCGGCCGAGAACCAAACGCTACATACCGGTTTTACCTTCCGAGTTGTGGATAGTAACGGCGGCGTTAGCACGAATTTCACCGCTTCGATACACATTGAGGAACAGGTGGTTACTAACGCAACCCAAACAGTGGATTTCAACTCGTCGACCGGTGTGATAGGCACGAACGGCGCAGCCGGCAGCGGAGCGGGGTCTAACATCATCACGATTATCGGTGAGCCGGGCGGTACGCCAGGCGTTGGGGGGGCGAATGCCGGTTTGCCGGGATTGGGCGGCTCGGGTGCTAGCTTGGCTAACGTACTGGGTGGAGGTACTTCAGTAGGCGGACCGGGTGGAGCCGGTTTAGGTGGCGGAACCGGCGGAGGTTTAGGTGGTTTTGGCGGCGGCGGTTTGGCCGGTTTATTAGGCGGTGGAGCGGTACCCGGTCTCGGCGGTGGCTTTGGGGGCGGTTTCGGCTTCGGCACCGCGCCCACTTTCGGGGTAGACGGCGGTCTGTCTTCCGGCCTGGGACTGAGTAGCTCGCTGAGTATGGAGGCTACTTTAGATTTCGGTAGTGCCGATGGCGGGATATTTGATTTGCCGGCGGAAGCACTGTTCGGTTTGGATACCGCTTCCGGCGTCAGTTTTCAAGCAAGTTTGGCCGATGGTAGTCCGTTGCCCGCTTGGCTGGGCATAGATCCGCATACCGGTACCTTAAGGGTTTTACAGCAAGGACTGGACGGGCTTGCTGCAGGCAAGACCGTGGTCAAAGTCCTGGCAACGGACGGGCAGGGTAACCAGAGCGTGGTGACCATTGTCGTGAAGCCCAAAGGCGATAGCCGGGGACAAGGACAGCATCAGGGTCAAGGCGGCGGACGCGGAACTAACGGACAAATTCGTTCTTCGGCCGAAGGCTATTTGCTCGGCGGCGACCGGCTGTCTGCGTTTGCCGGAAGGCCGTCGTTAACCGAACAACTGCAGGGTTTCGGCAGTGAGCAACTACATCGAGACGCACAAACCTTTCTGGAGCAGTTGGCTCGAAGTTTCGCCGACCGCCACGACGCAGCATAACTTAATCCCAATAAGGAACTCGACATGCGAGCATTTTATTCCATCATTGTCCGGCCGAAGTTGACCAGGCGGGCGTTAGCGGCGGCGATAGGTGCCGTTTTCCTGAACGGCTGTTCGTTGGCGCCGTCGCCCTTGACCCAGCAAGAGCGCCAAGCACAAATCGGCAGCGATCAAGTGCGTTTATTCGACCGGCAGGAACCTTTGGTAGCGCCGTTGAGCTTGTATCAAGCCATGTCGAGGGCATTGAAATACAATTTGAATCACCGGGTCAAAATGATGGAGCGGGCGGTAGCGGAAGGACAAGCCACTTTGGCGCGATTCGACTTGTTGCCGGAAGTGGTCGCTTCGGCGGGTTATCGCAGCCGCGACAACTTTAATGCGTCGTCCAGCCGTTCGATCAGGAGCGGTAACCAGTCGCTGGAAACCTCTACCTCGCAAGACCGCAGCCGCTACCTGGGCGATTTGAGTTTAAGGTGGAATATTTTGGATTTCGGCGTCAGTTATTATCGGGCGCAACAGGAAGGCAACAAAGCCTTGGTAACTGCGGAAAGCCGGCGCAAAGTCAGCCACAACTTGATGAAAGACGTGCGGAGTGCCTATTGGCGCGCGCTGAGCGCACAACGGATGACCGCCAAAATCCAACCGGTGTTGGCCGAAGCGCAACACGCGTTGGGCCTGGCCGAGCAAGCGGAAGCGGAGAAATTGCGCCCCCCGCTGGAAAGCCTGCGCTATCGTAAAAGTTTGCTGGAAATTGTGCGCCGACTCGAAAGTTTGCTGGAACAACAGCAAATGGCCAAAGCCGAATTGGCCGGCCTGATCAATTTGCCGCCGAACCAGGATTATCGCTTGACCGACGACTTAAACGGCAGCTGGCCGCAAATCGCCGCGCCGCAGCTCGACGTCGACAAAATGGGCGACTTGGCGCTGCAACTCAGGCCGGAGCTGCGTCAGGAAATGTATCAAACCCGCATCGGTTCGGCCGAAGTCAAGAAAGCCATGTTGCGTTTGTTGCCGGGTGTGGAAGTGCAACTGGGCGGCAACTACGATTCCAACTCCTACCTGCTGAATCAAAATTGGGGGGAAATCGGCGCACAGATGTCCAAAAACCTGTTCGAATTGCTGTCGGCACCGCATGCTATCGCTACCGCGGAAACCCAGGAAGAACTGGCTCACTCGCGGCGTTTGGCCGCCCACATGGCGATCTTGACCCAGGTACATTTGTCGCAGCAACAGTTCGATCTAGCGCACAAACTCTATCAACGTAGCGCCGAGTTGGACGACATCAATCAGAAAATACACCATCACGTGCTGAACAGCGAATTGACCGAGGCCATGAGCGCGGTAGAGCGGATACGGGTGTCGGTGGATTCGGTGTTGTCCGAATTGCAACGCCACCAAGCCTATGCCGAATCGCAAGAGGCCTTGGGTAATCTATATGTTTCGTTGGGCTTCGATCCTCTGCCGGCTACGGCGCCGGACGATAGCATCGATACCTTGGCCGGCGAGCTGGAAGCCATCGACAACGAATGGCGGCAAGGTCATTACCCGGTTCGGGCCACGGACGATCCGTTAGCCCCGGAAACATCCGATTCCGCCCAAGGGGGGCAGTCTTGATGCACAAGATTGCTTATACCGGAGTTTTGCTGGGGCTGGTACTGGCCGGCGATGCCGGTGCGCAAGCCGTAAATCCCGAAACGGCCGCAGTATCCGAACCGGAAGTTAGGGTGCAATTGGCACCCATCAATACGACGACCTTATCCGCCGAGTTGGCTGCGGTGATTCAAAAATTGACGGTACGGGACGGTGAGCGCTTTAAGCACGGCGAGCTTTTGGTCGAGTTCGATTGCTCTATTCAAAAAGCGCAATTGGATAAGGCGCAGGCCACCGCGGACGGCGCGAAAAAAACCTACGATGTCAATTCGCGTCTGGCGCAGCTGGAATCCATCAGCAGCCTGGAAGTCGACGTGGCCGAAGCCAAATTAGGCGAAGCCAAAGCCGATATCGCTTTGTATAAAGCCAGCTTGAAAAAATGCCGGATCAGTGCGCCGTTTTCCGGCCGGGTGGCGCAATTGCACGCCCACCAGTATCAGCACTTAAAAGTGGGCGACCCCATCATGGACATTTTGGACGACGGTCAATTGGAAATCCGCATGATAGTGCCGTCACCCTGGCTCAGCTGGTTGAAAGCCGGGCAAAAGTTTCAAATTCACATCGACGAGTTGAATCAGGAGTATCCGGCCGAAGTGAGCACCCTAGGTGCTCGCATCGATCCCGTCAGTCAAACCGTGGCGGTAATAGGCAAAATTAAAGGAAAACATCCCGAGTTGCTGGCGGGCATGAGCGGTCAGGCAAAATTTCCGGAAAAGGCCAACTAAGTTGAGCGTCAATCCAAACGACCCCCGCCAACGTCAGTTGCAGGGGTTGGCGTTACTATTGCAATTGCAACGCAAAGCCCGCAGCGCACAAGACGCGGCCGAGTTGGCATTTATTATGGTCAATGAAACGCGCAGTTTGCTGGATTACCGGCAAGCCGCCTTGTGGATTGCCGATGCGCGAGCGGTCAAAGCCGTGTCCGGGGTGGCACAGTTGGAGGCGAATGCGCCTTACATCGTCTGGCTGAACGGTGTGGCGCAGACATGCGACTCCGGCCGGTTTTCGGGGGCTGCCCAAGCCGTAGGTGCGCAGGATTTGCCGGAGCGTTTGCGGCAAGATTGGCCGCAATGGCTGCCGCCGTTCGGTTTATGGTTGCCTTTACGGTATCAAGGCCGGGCTTGGGGCGGTTTGCTGCTGGCCAGAGAGCAGCCTTGGCAGGAGGCGGACAGTGTGTTGCTGGCGGAATTGGCCGATGCTTACGCCCATGCTTGGCAGGCTTTGCATAGGACCCGGCCGGGTTGGCTAAAATCCATAAGCGCGGGTTCGTTAAAATATTGGCTGGTGGGCTTAACCGCCTTGATGTTGTTGCCGGTCAGGCAGTCGGTATTGGCGCCGGCCGAAGTGATAGCCGCCGAGCCGGTCGTGGTGCGCGCTCCGCTGGAAGGCGTGGTCGACAGTTTTTCGGTGCTGCCCAATCAAAACGTAAGCGGTGGACAATTGCTGTTGAGCTTGACCAATACCGATATTGCCAACCGTTTGGAAATTGCCCGCAAAGCCTGGGCGGTGGCGGAAGCCGAATACCGCAAGTCGGCCCAGCAAGCCATGTTCGATCCCGACAGCAAGGCTGAATTGGCCGTTTTGAAAAGCCGCATAGATCAACACGCCGCCGAAGTGGCTTATATGCAAGACCAAATGGAGCGCTCCCAAATCAAAGCGCCGCGCGACGGCATTGCGATTTTCAGCGACGTGCACGACTGGATAGGCCGGCCGGTGGCTTTAGGCGAACGGATTTTGATGCTGGCCGACCCGGCCAAGGCTGAATTGGAAATGCGTCTTCCGGTTGCCGATTACATCGAGTTTGCCGACGGTGCGCAAGCGGTGATGTTTTTGAACGTCGATCCGCAACATCCGCTGGATGCCGAAGTATATTCGGTCAGTTACCAAGCCGAAGCGGGAGCCGATCAAACCCTGGCTTATCGGGTGAAAGCCCGGTTACGGGCGCAAGATCAGGTCCCGCGCATCGGTTTGAAGGGGACCGCCAAGCTGTACGGGCCTAGAGTGAGCTTGTTCTATTACCTGTTTCGGCGGCCGTTGGCGGCTGCTAGACAATGGCTGGGCCTGTGAATTCGACGCAGGAGCTACTGCCGCCTTTGCGCGAGGAGTTGCATTGTACAGCCGGCCCGCGCGATGCCGACGGTGCCCCGACCTGGACTTTGCACGACCCGGCTAATAACCGATTTTTCCGCTTGGGTTGGGTCGATTTCGAAATAGTGAGTCGTTGGGGCTTACGGCAAGCAGAAGCCATCGTGCAGGCGATTAACGCTCAGACCACGTTGCAGGTTGATGCCGAGCGGGTCGCAACGCTGGGTCAGTTTCTGCTCGTCAACAATTTGCTGCGCCTGCAGGGCGACGGCGGCATACAACTTTTGCGTAAACAAGCCGGATTGCAGCAATTAAGTTGGCAGCAATGGCTGCTACACAATTATCTGTTTTTTAGAATTCCCTTAGTTAAACCGGATCGGCTTTTGGCGTGGTTGTATCCGCGGGTGGCTTGGGTTTACAGCCGCGGCTTCGGCCTGTGCATTTGCGGTTGCGCATTGCTGGCCTTGTTTTTGATCTCTCGGCAATGGGAACGCTTCATCACAACGTTTTCGTATTTTTTCAATTGGTCCGGTTTGCTGCAGTACGGCGCGGCCTTGGCGGCGGCCAAGATACTGCACGAACTCGGCCACGCCTTGACCGCACACCGCTACGGCTGCCGGGTTCCCAGCATGGGAGTGGCATTCATGGTGATGTACCCGGTTTTGTATACCGACGCCAGCGAAACCTGGAAATTGCAGAATCGCCGCCAGCGCCTGGCCGTGGCCGGGGCAGGCATGGCGGCCGAATTGGGCTTGGCGATGCTAGCCGCGTTGGCGTGGTGTTTTTTGACGGACGGCCCGCTACGCAGCGGCGCCTTCTTGTTGGCAACGTCGACCTGGATCATCACCTTGACGGTGAATTTATCGCCGTTCATGCGTTTCGACGGCTATTACCTATTGGCCGACTGGTTGGGAGTGGACAATTTGCAACCGCGCAGCTTTGCCTACGCGCGTTGGCATTTGCGCCGGCTGTTGTTCGGGTGCCAAGAAGTGCCGCCCGAGCGGCTCGCACCGCGCATGCAGCGGATATTCGTCGCTTACGCCTGGACGACTTGGCTGTACCGCTTAATGCTGTTCCTGGGGATAGCGCTGCTGGTCTACCATTTTTTTTTCAAATTATTGGGCATAGCCTTGTTGGTGGTGGAAGTCGGCTGGTTCATCGTCCGGCCGATTTGGACGGAAATGCGAACCTGGAAATCCTTGTCCGTTGCCACTTGGAGTAACCCGCGCAGCCGGCTGAGCTTGTCGCTGGCTATGGGTTTTTTAGTGTTGTTGCTGATTCCCTGGCAAGATCACGTCAACGTACCGGCCTTGATGAAAGCCGAACGCTATGCCGAAATCTATTTGCCGCGGGCCGGGCGTCTGGACGTTTGGCAACTGCAGACCGGAAGCCGGGTGGCGCAAGGCGAACTGCTGGCCGCATTCAGTTCCAGCGAGCTTGATTTTCAGGCGCAGCACAGCGCGCTGGAACGCGTCATGGTAGACCGGCAACTGGCTTATCACGGGTTGGAGCAACGTTTGGCGACGCGGCGCCGGATTTGGTTAAAAGAATTGGAGTCGGCAAGTAGCAAACAAGCCGGTTACCAGCTGCAACGGCGGCAACTGGAGATGCGCGCGCCTTTTGCCGGGGTCGTGCTGGATTTGAACGATACGGTCCAAGCGGGACAATGGCTGGCGGAAGGACAGGCGTTGATGATAGTTGCTGATCTGAGCAGTCAGTTGATCGAAGTGTACCTGGAAGAAGCCGATTTGCAGCAGGCGGCCGGCGCAACCGCCGCGATATTCTATCCGGAAGATCCGGATTTGCCGGGGATCGCTTGCACGGTGCAGGCGATAGAGCAGGGCAATAGCGCGCGGATTCCGGCCTTGCTGGCATCGGTGAACGGCGGCGAGATCGCGGCCAGAATCGATGCGCAGCAGCAGTTGGTCCCGGAAGCTGCCGTGTATCGCATGCTTTTACGCCCGCAAGCCGACGCCGCCATGCCGGCCTTGGCTCATCCTGCGGTATTGCGCGGCAGCGTGCGCTTGGACACCCCGGCCATCAGCCCGATCGAGAAAATTTGGAACCGGATAGTCACCGTGCTGATACGGGAATCCGGGTTTTAGCTCGCTATGCGCGAAGTACCGGAGCTTGTGGCGTGGTAGAGCATTTAAATGACGATTTTATTTCGCCCGCTGGTTTTCGCGGTATACAGCGCTTTGTCGGCCCGGTCGATGAAGCTTTCGCTATCGTCTCCGGCTTGCAATTCGGCCAGCCCTATCGATACGGTAATGACGCCCAGCGGTTGTTGGTCGTTTTTGCGTTTCAGCCGGCTTTTTTCCAGTGTTGCGCGGATGTTTTCGCAAATCGCCAATGCATCGTCGCGGCTGGTACCCGGCATGATGATGGCCAATTCCTCGCCGCCGTAGCGGGCGGTGTGGTGGTGACTTTGCGCGTATTGCCTCATCAAACTGGCGACGAAGCGGATCACGCTGTCGCCTATGGTATGGCCGTAAGTGTCGTTGATTCGCTTGAAACGATCGATGTCCAGCAAGGCTAAAAACGTGGATTCGGCTTCCGAAAAATGGGCGAGTACCTCGTTCAAGGTTTGATCGAATGCGCGCCGGTTCAACAAGCCCGTCAGGCTGTCGGTGACGGCTATCTGCCGCATTTGATCGAGCTCGGTGCGCAACTGGCTCAATTCCCGATTAGCGTCCAGTAGCCGGGATTGCATGGTTTGGCTGGTAGCGGCCAAGGCATGGGTTTCGGTGATGATCTCTTGCAACAGCGAGTTAATGTCGCTGCGGGTGGACAGGCTTTGCAAGATCTGCGATTTTTTTTGGAAGCTGTCGTTGGTTTCTTCGGCTTTGCTGCAGGTGTCGCTAATCGCGTTGCTGGCCTGATCCAGTACCTGGCGTAAACTGGCGTTGAGCTTTTCGAAAGAAGCCAGCGTCGCGCTACAGATGTGGGTGCTGTAAATCTCTAAACTGGTGGATCGATCCAACGGCTTGTTTTCTTTGAGTAAATCGGAAACAACCTTCCTAAGGCCGGTGTTGCTGCCGACGATATAGTCGTAGCAAATGGCATAGTTGATTGGATTGGCGGCAATCTGATGCCGCTCCAGCAGCGGTAAAACTTGCTGTAACACTTTTTGATTGGCATCGGTGGAAAAGTCGTAGGTCGGTATGAAAGAGCTGCAATAATCCATTGAAGTCCAACGAAGGGTTAGTTTATCTGCACTCGATGCAAGAAGTTACGTCAGTCGAGTGTCCGTTTTTCACAGGGCGTCGCTTGCCGTGGAGCTAAAACGGTACGAATCTATCAGAAACGTTAGCATATTCACATTTAAAGATATGCCATAGCGAAAATTTTGCAACATGCGGGTATGGCCCGTTTGGGTGTAGAAGAGGGACGTATTCGATTTAAGTGGCTGACTTTGCGCTATCATCCGCGTTTGGTACCACCCTCTTGTCCGGATTTGGCATGACCGATTTAAGCAATCGCCGTTACCTGCGCGTGCGGGAACTGGCAATCACTCAGCGTATCGCCCGGCTATTGAGCCGGCAGCGCATTACTCCCAATCAAATTTCGCTGGCCAGCATCGGTTTTGCCGTGCTCGGCAGCGTTTGTTTGCTGGCTTTGCCGGGACAGAGCGGCAAAATGGCCTGGTGGCTGCCGCTGGCGGCGGCGGTCGGCATCCAGGGCCGTTTGCTGTGCAATTTGTTCGATGGCTTGGTCGCCATCGAAGGCGGCAAGAAAACCGCGGCCGGCGAGTTGTTCAACGACATGCCCGACCGACTTTCCGACGCCTTGCTGCTGGTGGCGGCCGGATACTCCGTGCCGGCGCCGGATTGGGCGCCGGCCTTGGGTTGGTGCGTAGCGCTGTTGGCGGTCTCCACCGCCTATGTGCGCACACTGGCGGCGAGTCTGGGCGCACCGGTCAACTTTGCCGGGCCCATGGCCAAACAGCACCGCATGGCCTTGTTGACCGGCGCCTGCTTGTTGACCACTTTGGAGAACTTGTTCGGCAGCGGCAACTACGCCATGTTGCTTGCCTTAGCGGCAATGGCGGTCGGTTGCGTGGCGACCCTGTATAGACGCAGCAAGGCCGCATACGACTATCTGCAAAATCATGCAAATCGTTAACGCTCCGCATGCTTTGTACGCCATGGCGGCGTCTCTGGCGGTTTTACTCGTTGCCACGGCAATCGGTCATTGGTTGGCCAAACGAAATGTAAGCAAAGACTATAGCGAACTGAATTTGCGCATCCGCTCCTGGTGGTGGATGGTGTTGATGTTGTTTACGGTGCTTAGCCTGGGGCAAACGCCTGCTATCGTTTTCTTCGGCTTTCTCAGCTTTTTGGCGCTAAAAGAGTTTTTGTCCATCGTGCCGATCCGGCTGACCGATAGGCGGGTCATCTTTTGGGCTTATCTGGCGATACCGCTTCAATATTATTGGGTTAGTCAGCAGTGGTACGGTATGTTCATCATATTCATTCCGGTCTACGTGTTTTTGTTTTTGCCGATACGCATGGTGTTGATCGGTGATACCCGCGGCTTCATCCGTTCCGCAGGGATTTTGCATTGGGCGGTCATGCTGATGGTGTTTGCGATCAGCCACATTGCCTACTTGCTGACTTTGCCGGTGCAAAATCCCGCCGCCGGGCCGTTCGGGCCGGTGTTGTTTTTGTTGTTCATGACCCAACTTAACGACGTCAGCCAATACGTGTGGGGCAAAACCTTCGGTAAGCGCAAAATCATTCCCAACGTCAGCCCCAACAAGACCTGGGGCGGATTTCTCGGCGGCGTGGCGACGATAACCTTGGTGTCGGCCGGTTGCGCGCCCTGGTTGACGCCGTTGACCGCGCAGCAAGGTTTGCTGGCCGGCGCGTTGATTGCCGTGTCCGGCTTTTTCGGCGACGTGGTGCTGTCGTCGGTCAAAAGGGATCTGCAGATCAAAGACAGCGGCAGTCTGATTCCCGGCCACGGCGGCATTCTCGATCGTCTGGACAGCCTGATTTACAGCGCGCCGCTGTTTTTTCATTACGTTTATTACACGGCGTATTGAGGGGTAGCGTGCGCTTGGTTAAGGTGTTGTTTTTCTGCTTGCTGGTCAAGCCCTTGGTGTTGCTGCTGCTGGGCCTCAATCTGCGCGGCCGCGAGCGTCTGCCGTTAAGCGGCCCGGCTATCATTGCCGCCAATCACAATAGTCATCTGGACGCATTGGTGCTGATGAGCCTGTTTCCGCTGCATTTGATTCACAAAATCCGTCCGGTTGCGGCAGCCGATTATTTTTTGAGCAACCGCGTGCTGGCTTGGCTGGCTCGCTACTGCATCGGCATCATTCCGATAGACCGGAGCGGCAAGGCCGCTAAAGCCCAATTGTTCGCCGCTTGTCACGCGGCCTTGGACGCCGGCGATATTGTCATTCTGTTCCCGGAAGGTAGCCGCGGCGAACCGGAAAAATTCGGCCCGCTGAAGAAAGGGTTGTTTTACCTGTTGGAAGACCGGCCGCAAATCCCCGTTATTCCGGTGGTCATGCACGGCTTGGGCAAGGCCCTGCCGCGCGGCGAAGCCTTGCTGGTGCCGTTCAACTGCGACGTGATGGTTGGGGAGATGCTGGCGCCTAGCGCTTTGTGCACGGCATCTTTGATGGTGGACGAGCTAACACGGCAATTTAAGGCATTGATGACACAATGTTTGACACGGAGTCAGAATTTCGACAGCGACGAATATCTTTAGATCTAACCTTGCTGGGTGTAGCAGTACATTTGTACTAGTACGAAATGTTACTCGTCTAGTCCATTTGTGTTGTGCAGAATTGCTTTTAAGCGGATTCGCGGTAAAGCCGCAATTTCTAAACGACTGCGAATTGTGGGTCCTCAGCCCGTAAGAAGCCGTCATCCAGCAAGTTAAACACGGAGAGCGATGCATGAAGATTGATTTTTCGAACAAGCCGGCGTTTTTGGGCTGGTTAGCGGCCGTCGCCGTATTGTCAGTTTTAATCGGTTACGGCGGCGCTACCTTGCCGTATCTGTTTCATTTACGGGTGCCTATCCTCAGCGGACTGCTTTTGCTGTTTCTACCGGTTATCTGCCTTTTGGGCTTGCCGACGATGCTGGGTAATATCTTTGCGTTGAATCGCTGGTGGAAGCTGGCTCTCGTCACGGCCGGGGCCGCGGCGGTCGGCCTCGGTATCGTACTGGTCGGTGCGGTGATAGGCGCTAACGCCGACGAGCGGTTTAGTTTGGTTGGGGTCGATTTTCTGGGCGATTTGGCCGATTCCGAGTCGCCATGGCCGTATGTCCTGGCGGCTTTATTGGCCTTGCCCACTGCGTTTACCGCGTACTGGGCTTCCGGACCGTATTCGCAAGAAATGCTTTCCAGCGAGCGGACCCGGGGGGCGATTGCCGGAGCGCTGTTATCCCTTGCGTTTTTCTTTGCCGTGTACTGGTTGCGCTCGCTGGCGGTTTTCGATTCCGCTCGGCAATGGTTGGTTGGTTTGGCCGGGTTGTTGCCGGAAGGCGCGCAGAGCGGCTATTTGATCGATACCAATAAGGGCATTGAAATTGCCGAAGGGCACGCGGTGCTGGCCAGCTATCTGCTGGTCGCGGCAGCGCTCTATCTGATCGGCCTGGTTCGCTATCGTCCGCCCACCGGAGATGGTAGGCAGCTGCCGGTCATTTCCTACGTATTGGGCTTGTTGCAAATCTTTACCTTAGTACTCGGCTTGCTAACCTTTTGGTTGGACTTTTATCGCGTCCCGGTATTGTTGTGTTTGTTTGCATTTTCGGCGCTGGCGTATTATCTGTGGAAAGTCGAACATTATTACGAGCTGAAAACCTGTCCGACTTCTCCTCCGGCCACGGAAGCTTTGTTCGCGGCGGTAAAAGCCAGGTTGACGCATCAGGGGGCGGAAAAGACTTTGGTGGTAATCTGCGCCAGTGGCGGCGGCATTCAAGCGGCCGGTTGGACGACGCAAGTGTTGATCCGGTTGCAGCAAAGACTGGGCCCCGACTTTACCAAAGCCATTGGACTGATCAGCTCGGTATCCGGCGGCTCGGTCGGGGCCTTGCATTTTTTGGATCGTTTCGACGACGGTTTAGGCGCGCCTCCTCACGATAAACTGGCGGAAATCTTCGATGCATCGACCAAGGAAAGTTTGGGGGCTACCGGTTGGGGACTGGTGTATCCGGATTTATGGCGGCTGTTAGGCTTGCCGTTTTTGACCACCCAACCGCGCGATCGCGGCAAAGCAGTCGACCTGGATTGGAAGAGTCATCTGAACAAGCCCCAATCAACTTTGCGCGGTTGGGTCGATCCTGTGTTGCGCGGCAAAATGCCCATCCCGGTTTTCAACGCGACGATAGTCGAAGACGGCCGCCGCTATTCGCTTAGTCCGATGTCCTTCGGCTTAAAACCGGTAGAGGGCGTCGAATTCAACGGCTTGTATCCCGGTTGCGACATCGACGCCAGTACCGCCGCCTTGTTGTCCGCAACCTTCCCCTACGTGACGCCGGTGACCCGCAACAGCCGGCAGCCACCGAATCAAAAGATATTTCACGTCGCCGACGGCGGCTATTTCGATAACTACGGTATCGTGGCCGCAATCGACTTTCTGGAGAAAATTCTGGAACACGATCAGGGGCGTTCGATCAAAAACGTCTTATTCGTGCAAATACGGGCGTTTCCGGACGAAGCACCGTTGCAAACCGCAAAAGATCAACGAGTAGGCTGGAAAATGGCGTTATTCGGGCCGATATTCACGATTCTGGACGCACGAAACTCCACCCAAGGCCAGCGCAATTACGATGACGTGCAGGATTTGATCAAAAAATGGCAAGGGATGGTGGATATTCAGGATTTCAAGATTTCCTTTCCTAAATCCAAGTTCTTCGAAGTATCGCTTTCCTACAACGGGAAACAATTCTTAAATCAGGTACAAAACAAACCGCCGCTGTCCTGGATGTTGACCAAGAAACAATGTGAGTTGATCAAACAGGGGTGGCTGGAATTATTGAAGCACGCAGACCAAGGTTTTTCCGACGCCGTTAAATTGATCGATGCGTGGGAAGCGCTACAATCGAAGCGTTGACTCGGTTGAATATCGAAAAGTAGCGATCCTGGCGGTCAGATGTATCTACAGATATTTGTGCCAGTTAAAGTGGGCAGCCGCTCCGTGGCGATTCGTAAAGCGATTGTCGTGACAGCGTGTCTGCTTCCCCATACGTTACGGAGCAGGCCATGCCGGAAAATCCATTCATAATCCGTAATATGACTAGGCCGGAACTCGACATTGCCCTAGATTGGGCGGCTGCCGAGGGCTGGAATCCCGGTTTGTACGACGCGGATTGTTTTTATGCGGCCGATTGCCGGGGATTTCTGCTCGGGTTGCTGCACGGCGAACCGATTGCAACCTTGTCGGCAGTCAAATACGGCGCTTTCGGCTTCTTGGGTTTTTACATTGTCAAGCCGGCATACCGCGGGCTGGGCTTCGGCTTGGAAATCTGGCAAGCCGGTTTGGATTATTTGGCCGGGTGTACCGTCGGGTTGGACGGGGTGGTCGAGCAGCAGGACAATTATCGAAAATCCGGATTTTCCCTTGCCTATCGCAACATCCGCTATGCCGGATTCGGCGGCGGCGATTGTCCGGCCGAAGCCGATTTGGTCGAGCTGTCGGCGCTGGCTTGGCCGCAGATCGAAGCTTACGATTTGCGTCATTTCCCGGCTGCGCGCCCGGCATTTTTGCATCGCTGGTTCGAACAGCCGGAGTCTTATGCGTGCGGAATGGTGCGTAACCATGACCTTCTAGGTTACGGCGTATTACGTAAATGCCGTTCCGGTTATAAAGTCGGCCCTCTGTTCGCCGACTCGCCGGCAATCGCCGAGGCGTTGTTTTTGACGCTGAAAGCCAAGCTAAATGCGTCGGAACCGATCATTATGGATGTGCCCGAGTGCAACGCTCAGGCCGTGGCATTGGCCGAGCGCCACGCCATGTACAGCGTTTTCGAAACCGCTCGCATGTACAAAGGCGTCGCGCCGCAGCTTGCATTGTCCGGCGTGTACGGCGTCACCTCGTTCGAATTGGGCTGATGTCCGGCCGGTTGGCCGGGCTGCCTCGATAACGGGAGATACCGAACTTTTCAAGCCGAAACACGATATGATGGCTGGCGTTCCCGAATTTCAGATACGGTGGCTATGCAAAATCTTAGCGACGAGTTGGCGCATATCGAAGCATCCACGCTGCAACATTACAACCAAAACGCCGAATCGTATTGGCAAGGTACGCAAGATCATGACGTCTCGCAAAACTACACGGCATTTTTAGATGCGCTGCCGGCGGGCAAGTCGTTGGACATTTTGGACTTGGGCTGCGGCCCCGGCCGCGACGTCAAACATTTTCGCGCATTGGGACATAATCCGGTCGGACTGGACGGTAGCGAGGCGTTTTGCCGCATGGCGCGCGCTTACACCGCTTGTTCGATATGGCACCAGAGTTTTCTGAACTTGGATTTGCCGCAGCAGCGTTTCGACGGTATCTTTGCCAATGCCAGCTTATTTCATGTGCCGCGTAGTGAATTGCCTAGGGTGTTGATGGAATTACATGCGGCATTGCGAGCGGGCGGCGTTTTGTTTATGTCTAACCCGCGCGGCAGCGGCGAAGGCTGGTCCGGGCAACGTTACGGGTATTTCGTCGAATTCGAAACCGGCAGCCGTTATCTAGCCGACGCCGGTTTCGACATTCTGAGTCATTACTATCGTCCCGCCGGCAAACCCAGGCATGAACAGCCTTGGTTGGCCATCGTGGCCAGAAAGGCGTGACAAATTCCTGGCGCTTGCTCCGTTTGTAGCAGAAGGGTCGGTGAGATCAACCGCGCTATTACCAGTGGGGTATAAGCCGCTTAAGTAGGCCGTTTGCCGGTCCTAAGCGGCAATAACCCGATCAATCCGCCGGCAAACAACCATGCCGCGGCCGGAAGCGGCACGGCCGCCGGTTGTAACCAGCCGCGGATTTCTCCGCCGCCGAATGTCGAGGTGTGCAAATTGAAATACGCCAGACCGTTGTCTGCGCCGGTTAATAGAGCGGCCATTGCCCCGTCCGCAGTTCCACCGTTTGCCGCGAGGAAGCCGGCGCTATAACTTGCGGTTTGGGTTAAATCGTAAGTAAAGTCGTAGTTGCCGGACGAAACGCCCAGCGGAAAGCCGGTGAACGTGGGCGTGATGGTGGCCACGCCGGTGTTGGAGCCCGGCAAGGTACAGCAGTGAATGTGGGCGGCGGTTGTGGTGCCGGTCAGATTGTCGAACGTCATTTGGATGCGCATGGTCTTGAGATCCAAATCGAATGATACCGAACCTGAGCCCGTAGCCGGTGTGGAGACGCTGGGCACCTCTGCAGCGCCGCTCAGCTCGAAGTCGTAAACCGTTTGATTGGCGGCGAGCGCACTACCTGATGCCGCCAACCAGCCGATGAGCAATAGGCCGAAATGATTTTTCATGATACCCCCTAAAAGTTGTCCGGTTAGTAACCTTGCGGTTGGCCCGCCGGCTACCGGCTGTCCAAGCGATAGAACCGAATTTTGCGATTTATCGCAATTTGTGCGGGCGGGTTGGTTGTACGCGCTTCTGGCGTTTAAGTCAATTCCATGCAGGCCCCTGCTCAGAGCTGCCTCATTGGCGCCACTGCCCGACTGCCGCCGAGCCTGATTGTGCTGTAAACCTGCGCGGTTCGCATAATTAGGCGCGGTCGATTTAACAGCCGGGTTATGAGGTTGAACTGCTGCACGCCCGTTACGTGAAAGTCTTTGTGGTGGACAACAAAAACGATTTCAACGATGCCGAGGTCCCAATTTCACGATGGTCAAGTAAGTGGTGTTGCTCTGCACAAGATGAAATACTCGCAGAATGGTTGCGAAAAAATCTCGCAAATTAAGACGACCGGTCATATAATTGTTCCATGACAAAATCGATAGCAAAACAAATTAGAAAAGATCGTTTATTAGATCAGGGGGTGGGCTTGCTCTTGGAGAAGGGTTACCATGCTACCGGCTTAAAAGAGATATTGGATGCAGTGCGGATTCCCAAAGGGTCGTTTTATGCTTATTTTCCCAGCAAAGAACAATTTGCTGCAGAGGTTATACAGCATTACATCGAGCCGTTCATATTGCGTTTGAATGAGCACTTACACAATTCCGAGTTAGATGGCTTAGCGGCACTGAAAACCTACTATAACGAGCTCATCGTCGAGGTAGAACTGCGCGGTTTTAAAGGAGGGTGCTTGTTAGGTAATTTAATGGGCGAAATCGGCGATACCAGTTCGTTGTGTCGAGATGCGTTATTGGAGGCGGTGGATCGGTATAGTGCGTTGCAGAGATCCGCGTTGGAGCGTGGGCAGAGTGAGGGCATAGTGCGAGTCGATAAATCGGCTCAAAGTATGGCGGATTTAATGCTGAACGGTTGGCAGGGGGCTCTATTGCGCATGAAGGTTGAGCAGTCCGTACAACCTTTGCGGGAAGTGTGTCGCGAGTTGTTGGATGACTACTTTAAAAGTTGACGAGATATTTGCTAGCAACGCCGATTGATTTGGAGGCGCAGGTGTGAACATCGTTTCTTGCGAATTAAAATGTAATTAGGCGCATCCGAATTTAGGTAGGTATGACATGTTGGTCCAAAAACAAAAGCTCAATGGGATACAAGCAGCAAGAGGTGTGGCTGCGATGTTGGTAGTTTTGCACCATGCGGCAAACCATCTAAAACAGGATGTAGGCTATCTTCCGTTAGATGGACTGTTTCATTTCGGTCGAGCTGGAGTCGATTTTTTTTTCGTATTAAGCGGCTTTATTATATTTTATGCGCACCAAAGAGATTTGGGCCGGCCCAAACAGCTTGGGCGCTATATTTATAAGCGATTTACAAGAATATATCCAATATACTGGGTGGCAATGTGTATATTATTGACGGTAAATGTTTTTAGCGGTAAGAATTATTCAATTCCGGGTTTTTTATGGGATGCTACCCTTATGCCCGGCTCGAAACTGGAAACACTGGGTGTGGCGTGGACATTGCGCTTCGAAATATTATTTTACTTTTTGTTTTCATTGGTGATTATTTCTTTCCGGGTGGGTGTTGCATTGTTGGTGGTTTGGATGTTGGCAATATTGGCATATTCGGCAGGTTTGCTACTTAAGCCGGATAATCCATTTATGGGGCTATTTATTTCGGCTTGGAATTTTGAATTTATATTAGGTTTGTTTGCCGGATTTTATTTATCAAAATACAAGTTGCCAGTTCCAATGATTTTGCTGATTATATCCATTTTTGGTTTTTTAGTGACCGGTATGTATGAGAATATTGATGCTTTGGATGGAACCAAATCTTACGCCCGCATACCTTACGGCATTCTTTCGTTGGTTATCTTAATGAGTTTAGTCGAATGCGAGCGCTCGGGCTACCTGCGAGTGCCGGGGGTTATGGTCTTAATCGGAGAATCATCATATTCTATATATTTGATGCATTTGCTATTCATTGGAATTGCTTACAAAATTATGACATTTGCAGGCGTTTTGAATGGTATTCCCGTTTGGATTAGTTACGTGCTGTTATTTGTTTGTGCGGTTATTGGAGGGGTGTCTTTTTTTCTGACTATAGAGCGCCCGATACTTAATGCGAGTTATGCTTTGGCAAATAAGACAATGGTGCGTAAAAAATAAATTGCCTGATTTAGTAGGAGTTGTATATCAAGACCTTGATTATTAGGCTCAGTTTTTTTTGTTCGGCGCTGGTTATAGTTATAGAACTTGGTCTTGGCTATGTTCGTTATCAATTCGAAGTGGGTCCAGGAAGGCCATTGCTTTGGTCGGTCGTTAGCGGAGGGCTTCTCGCAATGGATAACGCTGCAGAGGAGTCAATATTAAGTCGACGGCAGATCGAACAAAAATTGTGTGCTGACAGTAATGAACTGCTTGAGTCGATAAGTAGTAATTATTCTTTTTATTTTAATAAATTGATCGACGCCATAAAGCAGTCCGGAGCGGGAGTTGTTGTAATATATATACCAGTTTACGGCGTTCAAGGGCTGCAGTGTAAAAATGTTTTTTATCGATTAGCAAAACAAGTTGGAGTTGAGCTAATTGATATGTCTGGTGAGTTTTCTAGGTATGAATCTGAGTTAATATATTTGCTTCCTGGCGACAACCACATGTCTCGCTTAGGGCATCAATTAATAGCTAAAAGATTATTTGAATATTTGCAAACGGCTTCAACTAAAAATCTTGAAGTTCTGCAAATCGATAAAAGCAAAGGTTTATTTAAAGGAAATACGAATAAAATTCGAGTGGAAATGTCGGGCCGTCCATATAGGTTGATCACAAATGCCCAAGGCTACAGGATGGATGAAGTGATTAGTTCGTATAAGTCGAGAGTGCTAGTGCTGGGGGATTCCTTTACTTACGGTGCACACATTTCTAATGAAGATATATATACTTCGATTTTGAATAAAGCGATGTATCAAAAGCAGGTGATTAATGCAGGTATGTCGGGGTATAGCATAGATCGAGAATGGCAGTATTATCAGCAACATGCTAGGTTTTTAGCTGCTGATGTAGTCATTATTCAAGTTAGTGATAATGATCTTTCCGATTTTATGGAATGCTTTCGTAGTGAAAGCAATGCAATAAATAATATGAAGTAGTGGCTTTATTCGTAACTTATTGAATATAAATTGCTTTTTGATCGGATTGGGTGAAATCATAAAAACGAGTATTTGTATTTTATTCAACAAGTTACAGTGATTTTAGGCCTTGGAGTCACGGATTTAAGAATAACAAAGAATATGTTGTTGAAGCTGTGTTTGTTGAAAAATTAAATCTAGGATTATTGAGGCTTTTAAAGCAAGTTTAATGTCGGTGTTTATCGTAGAAAATGCTTGCTGTCAGGGTGTATTAAATTTGATGCTAGTTAAGTACCGACAAAGCGGGGGTTTTATTCGGTTGTTTTTAGACGACCGGTCATTTATTAGGGGTGTGTAATGCCAAAATACATCATAGAACGGGGTATCGTGGGAGTGGGTAAGTTGACTGCGATTGATTTGCAAGCAATATCGCAGAAATCTTGTGACGTGATAAAGGGAATGGGGCCGGATATTCAGTGGTTGCAGAGCTTTGTTACGGGAGATAAGGTTTATTGTATTTATATTGCCGATGACGAGAAGTCAATACGGCGGCATGCTGAGCTTGGAGGGTTTCCGGTAAATCGCATAGAAGAGATCAAAACTATAATCGATCCGACTACTGCTGAATCATTGTCAAAAGAGTGATGGGGCATTTATTTGTTTGCTACGTGACATTAGGCAATGAAACTCACGCTTTTTTCTCGGAGGAGAAAAATCTTTTAAACGGGGGAAATTAATATGAAATTAAAATTCAGTGCGTTATCTATAACATTTGCGTTTGGCTGTATTAGTGTTTCCGGTCATGCCGACGAAACTTGTGCGTCACCGTATATGGCAAAGATTACCGGGCAGGAAGACTTTGTATATGTCTGGACCTTGGGTGAACAAGGGGTTGGTGATGAGCAAGACAAGTTGGTGACCGTAGATGTAAATCCTAAATCAAAACAATACGGAAGAGTAATAGCTAGTTTATCGGTAGGAGGGCGTAACGAAGCGCACCATTCTGATTTTACGGATGATCGCAGGTATCTTTGGGCAGGTGGTTTAGATACCAGCAAAATTTTTATTTTTGATGTGGCTTCCGATCCTGCAAAGCCCAAATTAGTAAAAACCCTCAGTGATTTCGTGACTAAAACCGGTGGGGTGGTGGGGCCGCATAGCTTTTACGCATTGCCGGGACGGATGGTTATTACAGGTTTGTCGAATAATAAAGACCATGGCGGGCGAACAGCGCTTGTAGAGTACAGCAATAGTGGTGAATATGTTGCTACGCACTGGCTGCCAACGGATGGTGATTTACAAGGTGCCGTAAAGTCCGGGCAGTATGCCGATGGTTATAACTACGATGTTCGCGCTTTGCCGCGTAAAAATTTGTTGTTGACTTCATCGTTTACCGGCTGGTCGAACTACATGATGGATTTCGGCAAGATGTTGGGCGATGCGGAAGCGATGAAGCGTTTTGGGAGTACTATGGTTCAATGGGATTTACATACTCGACAGCCTAAAAAAATTTTCGATGTGCCGGGGGCGCCTTTAGAAATTCGTTGCGCTTGGAATGATGCGCACAACTACTGTTTTACCAGTACTGCATTGACATCCAAGATCTGGCTAATTTATCAGGAAGCTACTGGGGAGTGGCTGGCAAAAGAGGTTGCCGATGTCGGTGATCCGGGTAAGGTGCCGTTGCCGGTTGATATATCCATTTCTAGTGACGACAAAACCTTATGGGTCAATACGTTTATGGATGGTAAAGCTCGGCAATTCGATATAACTGATCCATTTCATCCTAAGCAAGTGTATGAGAAGAAGATTGCCAGTCAAGTGAATATGGTCTCATCGAGCTGGGATGGTAAGAGATTGTATTTTACCTCTTCTCTGTTAGCGAACTGGGATAAAAAGGGTCAAGAGGACGAGCAATTTCTGAAAGCCTATAGTTGGGATGGTACAAAATTGACCGAGCAATTTGCAATTGACTTCAGCAAAGAGAAATTAGGGCGGGCGCATCAAATGCGGTTTGGGGCTTATGCGTTGTATTCCGGTATTGTTGGTGAAAGAAGTCCGACCTTAGGTGCCGCACAGGTGACTCCGCACTGACTTGGCTACAAGACGGAGTGGGCGCGTATTGATTGAGCGGAGAATGGTCGGGCACGGTGGTTGGTTAAGGCGGCAACAGCGGGTTACCGTGCTGCTCCGGGAAGCTGAGTTTTTGCGACTTAGCCGGTTGTATTAAGGGAGGGCTATTTTACTTGATATGGGTGGGTATTTTTAGGAAATCTCTTGGGTTACGTCAAAAACATATGTTGTCGAGTGTCGTCGGGCGAAGGGGCGTCAAGTACTTTTTGGGTTGCATGAAATTTGGCCGCAAAAACCGTCGATCCTGCCGGGGGGGCGGAGGCTGAATATCAATAGTTGATTGAAGGAAAGTGGTGTAAAGAGGGTAGGGCTGATTCGGAGTGAGCCGGTACATGGCTTTCTGTCGGAAAGATGGATGTCTGATATAGGGGGTATGGCTTATTCTTCGCCGATGTGGTGAATCGGAAAAATCTTACCTAGAAACGATGAATATTGTCTTGACAAGGATCAGTGAGATGGTAGACTGCGTGGCACTTTTAGGGATGGAAGTGGGTCGTAAACTTTACGATTCGATAGATGGAAATGTATAAAAAGAGCTTTCGGAATTTTCCGGAAATTTTTAAATCTTTTAGGAGGTAGAAATGGCTGCTACAACTGAATCAGTTAAGGCTGATGCTGCGGAAGCACCGCTTTTGAACAAAAGAAACCTAATTCTAGGTATTCTTCTTTATCAAGTGTTTTACACCTGGGTGCGTTGGTATGAAGGCGTTTATGGCTGGTCCGCTGGTCTTGACTCATTCGCGCCTGAGTTTGAAACATACTGGATGAACTTCTTATATACCGAGATCGTTCTGGAAGTACTGTTTTTCGCAGGTATCAATGGCTATATCTGGAAAACTCGTGATCGTAAAGTGATGTCAATCACTCCACGTGAAGAACTGCGCCGTCATTTCACACACTGGATTTGGTTGGTGTGCTACGGCTGGGCAATCTACTGGGGTGCTTCTTACTTCACCGAGCAAGATGGTACTTGGCACCAAACAATCGTTCGTGATACCGACTTCACTCCAAGTCATATCATCGAATTCTATCTGTCATACCCAATCTACATCATCACTGGTACTGCTTCTTTCATGTATGCAAAAACCAGGCTGCCAACCTATCATGAAGGTTTGCACTTGATGTACTTGGTTGCAGTTATCGGACCTTTCATGATTCTGCCAAACGTTGGTTTGAATGAGTGGGGTCACACCTTCTGGTTTATGGAAGAGTTGTTTGTTGCTCCATTGCACTACGGTTTCGTATTCTTTGGTTGGGCTGCTCTGGCTATAATGGGTGTTGTGAACACTGAAGTAATGGCAATTGCGAAATTGCTGAAAAAAGACTTGGCTTAATTTAGTTAAGTTGTAAAAGTAAAATACTATCTCCTTTCTTGTCCTGCTTTTATAGGCAGGACGAGATAAGGTAAGAAAAGTAATAAAAAATAATTTTAATTCTTTAGGAGGTAAGCTAATGAGCGCATCTCAATCAGCTGTACGTTCACGTGCGGAAGCGGTGCAAGTTTCCCGTGCGTTTGACTGGATGATTCTCTTTACACTGTTTACAGCAGTTTTGGGCGGTTATCACATTCACTACATGTTGACCGGTGGTGACTGGGATTTCTGGACCGACTGGAAAGATAGACGTCTATGGGTTACTGTAGCACCTATCGTTTCCATTACATTCCCTGCGGCTGTTCAAGCTTGCTTGTGGTGGAGATACCGTTTACCAGTTGGTGCAACCTTGTCTGTGGTTGCTCTGATGGTTGGTGAGTGGATTAACCGCTACTTCAATTTCTGGGGCTGGACATATTTCCCAGTAAACATCTGCTTCCCATCAAACTTGTTGCCAGGTGCAATCGTTCTGGACGTCATTCTGATGCTGGGCAGCAGCATGACTTTGACAGCGGTAGTTGGTGGTTTGGCTTACGGTCTGTTGTTCTATCCAGGTAACTGGCCGGTTATCGCTCCTCTGCACGTGCCTGTAGAGTACAACGGCATGATGATGACTTTGGCGGACTTGCAAGGTTATCACTATGTACGTACTGGTACTCCTGAGTACATCCGTATGGTAGAGAAAGGTACTTTAAGAACTTTCGGTAAAGACGTTGCGCCTGTATCAGCGTTCTTCTCTGGATTCGTTTCTATCATCATTTACTTCTTGTGGCACTTCTTCGGTCGTTGGTTTTCTAAAACCGACTTTATCGCCGACGACGCTTCTTAATTCGAAGATTTTGTTGATAAACGACTGGCATGTTTGGTTTGTTGCCAGAAGATCTTAAAATTACAAGGTTCTCTAGTAATAGAGGAGGAAATATGAAAATAATTAAAGACAAAGTTGCAAAACTGTCCTTTGTCGCCCTGCTGATCTCATTGACAGCAGCGATGTTCTACGCGCCAGCAGCTTCTGCTCACGGTGAAAAATCACAGGCTGCGTTCATGCGTATGCGTACTATCCACTGGTTTGACTTGAACTGGTCAAAAGAAGAAGTGGCTGTGAACGAAACCATGACTATTTCTGGTAAGTTCCTGGTTTTTGCAGGATGGCCGGAAACTGTTGATAAACCGGAAGTATCCTTCTTGAACGTAGGTATCCCAGGCCCTGTATTTATCCGTGCAGGTTCTTGGATTGGTGGTCAGTTGGTTCCTCGTTCAGTTTCATTGGAATTGGGCGAAGTTTATGAGTTCAAAGTACTGTTGAAAGCACGTCGTCCAGGTGACTGGCACGTTCACTCTATGATGAACGTTGAGGGCGGTGGTCCTATCATCGGGCCAGGAAAATGGGTAACCATTACCGGTTCAATGAGCCAATTCGTTAACCCAGTAACTACTTTGACCGGTCAAACCATTGATCTGGAAAAATACGCGCTGGATAACGTTTACTTCTGGCACGCAGTATGGTTTGGCATTGCGTTCGCTTGGTTGCTGTTCTGGATCAAACGCCCAATGTTCGTTCCACGTCACATTGCTGTAAGCACTGGCAAAGCAGACACTCTGATCAGCTCTGGCGATAAAAAAGTCGGTATGTTGTTCGGTGTTGGTACCATGGTTATCGTTGCTGCGTCAATGGGTGCTACCAACGAAAAGTATCCTGTGACCACTCCACTGCAAGCTGGTTTGTTGCGTGGCATGAAAACTTACCAAATGCCTGAGTCAACTGTTTCAGTTAAAGTTGACGACGCGACTTATCGCGTACCTGGTCGTGCAATGCAAATGACTTTAACCGTTACCAATAACGGTGATTCAGCAGTACGTTTGGGTGAGTTCAACACTGCAGGTGTTCGCTTCTTGGATCCTGCTGTTCACGAAGACGATACCAACTATCCAGATGACTTGTTGGCTGAAGAAGGTTTGACCGTTAGCGATAACAGTCCGCTTGCTCCAGGCGAAACCCGCACCGTTGAAGTTACTGCTTCTGACGCTGCTTGGGAAGTATATCGTCTGGCTGACTTGATCTACGACCCAGATAGCCGTTTCGCTGGTTTGTTGTTCTTCTGGGATGAAAACGGAACACGTCAAATGGTAACTGTTGACGCTCCGCTGATTCCAACTTTCATCTAATAAATGAAGGTGTTCTAATAGTCAATTAGGACAGAATAAGCCTCCGCTACCATCTAGGTAGCGGGGGCTTTTTTTTGTTGTAGACCAAATAAATGAATATTGTATTTAACCGGATGGATTACAAAATCATGCAAAAAATAGTTGTCGTTGCTGTGTTATTGGGGTTATTAGGATGCCAAGAGAAAAGCGAATATGAAGCCGCAGTGATGGAGCAGCTAAAAAAAGATCAAGATGTAATGGATTATAAAGTTGATATAAATGAGATGGCTAAATGTGTCGTCATGGAAACGAGTAGTAAAATGCCCGGTTTTACACCGTTGGATCCACGCAAAAAAGAAGCATATGAAAGCTATATTAGAATGATGAAGTTAGCCGAATCAACAGACCCTGTGGGTGAAATAAAAGAGCTTGCGGTTGCGTTCGGATCTGCAAAATCGTTAGCAGAGGCGCGAGCAAATTATGCGCAAAGTGTTGTTGAATGTTTAAATGGAATCGTAACTGCAGGGGAAGAGTCCCTTTCCGAGCAAAAACAGGCAAAATGATGCGATAAGGTTTTTTAAAATTACTACTAGAGCTTAACTAAAATACAAGATAGATAAGTGTGCCTGCTTATTCCGAAAATCGCATTTGCACGGCAAAGAATCGAAAAATTTATAAAAAGTTTTACTTGTCTCGCTATACGCAAGTTTTGCTTAGGTCAGGTGAACAAAGGCTTGGCGAGTACTCGCATGTTGACTTGTGTATTAAAGGTACGTACTAAATTTGAGTATTTCACTGCCCTGCTCAAAACATAAGAATAAAAACGAAATCTGATAAAGCGATGATTGTTGGAGGTTGATAAAGGGAGGCTTTCGATCTTGATTGTTTCAAAAACAAATGGTGCTCCAATATTAAGATATGTAACTGATTGGTTTGCGTCTTCAGTGTGCGGAATGTGCGGGTTACAATTCTGAATGAGATTCGGATATTTCTAAGTAAATCGTATTGGGTAGGGCTACTTGATTGTTTTAAAGGGTAGGTATTATTTCTAGGTTCGATTTTTGTATTATTTATATTTGTATTAAAAAGCAATAATTGAAAGCTGTTTAGCCATTGTCGAGCTTTAAGATATATAAGGAAAATAATGCTAATGCTTTGAATATATGTGGCTTGATGATTAGTTGAGTGTGTGAATTTAATAAAAATTCTGAATTCTTATTTATATTATATAAGTATTAAAAAATTATGGATAAAATTTATTCGCCTCATGCAATAGAACAACGTTGGTATCAAGTATGGGAAGAAGCAGGATACTTTGCTGCGAACCGCAATGGGAGTTCTTATTGCATCATGATTCCACCACCGAATGTGACCGGTAGCTTGCACATGGGGCATGCGTTTCAGGACACAATAATGGATGCGTTGAGTCGATACCATAGAATGAAAGGTTGCAATACTCTATGGCAACCCGGAACAGATCATGCCGGAATAGCAACGCAAATGGTCGTGGAGAGATTGATAAACGCAGAAGGGAAGACGCGTCATGAGTTTGGTAGGGATAAATTCGTAGATAAAATCTGGGAGTGGAAAAAGCAATCCGGCGGAATGATTACTCGCCAACTAAGGCGAATGGGGTCTTCGCTCGATTGGGCAAAAGAGCGGTTCACGATGGACGAAGGAATGTCCGATGCCGTCAGAGAAGTATTTATTCAATTGTACGAAGAGGGTCTTATATATCGCGGTAAACGCCTAGTAAATTGGGATCCTGTATTACATACGGCAGTTTCGGATTTGGAAGTTCTGTCGGCAGAAGAAAATGGCTCAATGTGGCATCTTCGTTATCCATTATCCAACGGCTCCAGATACTTGGTGGTGGCGACAACACGGCCGGAAACGATGTTGGGCGATTCTGCCGTTGCTGTGCATCCAGGTGATGAGCGCTATAAACATTTAATTGGCGAGTTGGTAGAATTACCGCTGACCGGAAGACTTATTCCTATTATTGCAGATGAATACGTCGATCCTGAGTTTGGTTCGGGCTGCGTCAAAATTACTCCTGCACATGATTTCAACGATTACGAAGTGTGGGGGCGTCATAAGCAAACACTGGCAATATCTGAACAACCTTATGGCGGATTGATTAATGTTTTTACGCCCGATGCGACCATACGCGATAACGACGAATACCAGATTATTCCATCAGGCTACATCGGGTTAGATCGCTTTGAAGCTAGGAAGCAAATCGTTGCCGATTTGTCGGCACAGAATTTATTGGAAAAAATAGTTGATCATAAGCTTATGGTGCCACGCGGGGATAGGACGGGAGCTGTTATTGAGCCGTACTTAACTAATCAATGGTACGTCAAAATTGCACCGTTAGCAGGGCCCGCTATAGAAGCAGTAGAGTCCGGCCGAATAAAATTCGTACCGGATAACTGGAAAAATACCTATTTCGAATGGATGCGCAATATCCAAGACTGGTGTATTTCCCGGCAAATTTGGTGGGGTCATCGTGTCCCTGCTTGGTATGATGGAAAAGGCAATATCTATGTAGGTCGAAGCGAATCGGAAATTAGAGAAAGGCATAATTTGAGTCACGATTATCCGCTACAGCAGGATGGTGATGTATTGGATACTTGGTTTTCCTCGGCGCTTTGGCCCTTCTCGACACTGGGATGGCCGAACAAAACTCCCGAGTTGGCTGAGCATTATCCGACAAGTGTGTTGGTGACCGGGTTCGATATCATATTTTTTTGGGTGGCAAGGATGATCATGATGGGCCTAAAGTTTATGGGTGATGTGCCTTTTCGTGAGGTATATATTCATGGTCTGGTTCGAGACGCGGAAGGCCAGAAAATGTCTAAGTCAAAGGGCAACGTGCTTGATCCTATAGACATCATTGACGGAATCGATATTGAAACGCTAGTAAAAAAACGTACCACTGGCTTGATGCAGCCTAGAGATGCGCCAAAAATAGAAATAGCCACACGGAAACAATTTCCCAATGGCATTCCATCCTACGGAACAGACGCTTTGCGATTTACGTTTGCTTCATTGGCTTCAACCGGACGAGATATAAGATTCGATTTACAACGAACGGAAGGCTACCGTAATTTCTGCAATAAGCTATGGAATGCGGCGCGTTATGTATTAATGAATACGGCAGGAGAAGAAAACGCAGCTAATAATGTCGATTGTAGATACAGCCAAGCCGACCGTTGGATATTATCGAGATTAAATCGCACAATCGGCGTAACAAGAGATGCAATCGATCAGTACCGGTTTGATTTGGCGGCGCAAGCAATTTATGAGTTTACTTGGAATGAATACTGCGACTGGTATCTGGAGCTGGCTAAAATAACATTGCAGGCTGAAGACGAATTGTTGCGTAGAGGAACTAGGCAAACGCTAGTGAGTGTATTCGAATGTTTACTTCGTCTGACTCACCCTATCATGCCTTTCATAACTGAGGAAATTTGGCAAAGGATAGCTCCGCTAGCAGGAATCAAAGCACCTACCATAATGTTACAACCCTACCCGGAAGCCGATAATTACTTGCTGGACAACGAGGCGGAAATCCACATTTCTTGGGTCATGGATTTTTTGTTGGCGGTACGTCGAATTCGCGGGGAGATGAATATCGCTCCAGGAAAGCCGCTCGATATACTATTGGAGAACGTCACTGAAAAAGATCACGAGCTGTTGCTAGCGAATTCAGATTATTTACTGAAATTAGGACGATTAGCTAACATCACGATTTTAGAATTAAATGAGAATGCGCCGGAAGCGGCAATTGCATTAATTGGTGAATTACGGGTATTGATACCAATTGCCGGATTGATCGATAAGTCTGCTGAATTGGCAAGGCTGGAAAAAGAAATTCAACGGATTGAAAAAGAGCTTCCCAGAATAGAAGGAAAATTAGCTAATACATCGTTCGTAGAAAAGGCACCTGTTGAGGTAATTGTTAAAGAGCGAGAAAAGCTCGCAACGTTGAAACTGTCTCATGCCGGCTTGTTAGAGCAAGTCATCAAAATTCGAAGTTTATAATGAAGCGGCATGACTCTTTATCCACGCTCCCGCAGAGCCTAGAGGAATGGGTCTATACATTACAAGTTGAAAAAATGCCGATTTTTTCCCATACCGCAGGACAAATTTATTCGGCATTAGACGACAACAATAAAGGGGCTATGGAGTTGGCTTCTATAATTTTGCAGGATCCAAATCTAACTGCTAAGTTGCTAAAAATAAGCAATAGCCCTTATTACAACCCCTCGAGACAAAAGATAGGCACTGTGTCTCGAGCGATTGTCATTATGGGTATGCAATTGATCAGGGAGCTGACGCTGGCATGTTCTTTTTTTGAGTCAATATTATCATCGGCTAATAAGGAATGTGCAAATCGAGAAATCGCAAAGGCAATTCATTCCGCTGTGCAGGCTAGAGAGTTAGCCGTATCAATGGGAGATAAATCGCCCGAGGAAGTGTTTGTCGCTGCTTTGTTGATGAATGTTGGAAAAGTCGCTTTTTGGTGCTCGAATAGTCCTGCTGCTGCGAAAATTCAAGAGTTACTTAAGGTCGGTGTTAATTCTTTGGATGCTGAGAAAAGAGTTTTGGGATTCACTCTGGAGGAATTGGGCGGTAAATTAAATCAATCATGGCGACTTGGTGGATTAATAGAGGCGGCTATGACGAACAAAGATACTAACGATATTAGAGTTAAATTGGTAAGGCTAAGTGAAAAGCTTTGCGGGGCTTTAGAAATCGGGGAAGAGTCTAAAGAATTAATGGATTGTGTGCAAGAATTGGCTGGTCTATCGGATTTGTCCAAAGAGCAAGTTAAAGCTAAAGTTAGTTTGAGTACTTTAAAAGCAGTTGAAATTGCTCAGCAATTTGGAGCTCATGATGCTTCGAAATATATTAGTAAAGAATCAATAGCTGTAACGGAAATCGAGCCTAAAATATCGGAAACACAGTTTGATTATAAGAATCTGCAATTACAGATATTACAAGAAATCGCGTTGCACGTTAGTGGGGCAATCGATATAAATATATTACTAGAAATGGTATTGGAGGGTGTTCATAGAGGCGTTAACATGGATAGGACGCTGTTTATGATATTAAATAAAAATAGGACCTCAGTAATAGAGAAAATATCGTTAGGATGGAGCAAGCTTAGCGGTTCTAACAAGATTCAGTTTACAAACGAGGAGTCTGGTCGAAACATCCTTTTTCATGGATTAGAAAGTAAAAACGGTTTTTGGGCCAAACCGCAAGAACACCCATCGCTTTATACGGCACAAATTGTAAAGCATATGGGTAAACATGAGTGCTTTGTATTTCCGGTGCAAATCGAAATGAAACCAATCGGATTGATTTATTGTGATAGAGGTGTGCACCATCGGCCATTGACGATAGAAGACTTCTCGATCGTTAATCACTTCGTAAAACAAGTGCAAATTGGTTTGACACTATACCGAATCCGACATTGATGCTATATGAACGAACAGGAAATTTCCACGCTGGATATTTATTTAGTCGAGCCTTCGCATACCCAAGCTCTCATTATCAAACAACATTTACGAAGTTGTGGAATTGAGTCGGTAACAGATATAAGCACTGGAAGTGAATTATTGGCACAATTGAAGCATGGTAGACCTGATTTAATTATTAGTAGTATGTATTTGCCCGATATGACGGGCGTGGATTTAGTCCACGCTATAAGAAAGGACAGCGAGTCTTACGATATGGCTTATTTGCTGATTTCGAGCGAAACAAACATTAAGTATCTTGAACCGATAAGACAGGCTGGTGCGATTGCTATATTACCTAAACCCTTTACTCAGGGAGAGTTGGAAACGGCCTTATATGCTACAGTGGAATATCTACATCCTCAAAAGCTATATATACAACACTTTGATATAGAAGATTTGCAGGTATTATTAGTGGATGACAGCGAGTTTTCACTTAAATACATTCGCAAGGTATTGAGCAATATTGGAATAGAACGTGTAATGACTGCTTCCAATGGCAAACAAGGTCTGCAACTTTACCGAGAATATTATTTCGATTTGATAGTTACCGATTACCATATGCCTGAAATGGACGGTGTGCAGATGGTTCAGGCTATGCGGAAGGATTTTGAACGAGCCATGGTACCTATTATGATGGTAACGAGTGAGCAAAATCAAAATCGATTAGCGGCAATCGAAAAAGCAGGTGTATCGGCGATCTTGGACAAGCCCTTTGAGCCGGGTTCGGTAAAGCGCTTAATTATGCAGTTGTTGGGGTAGTTGATTGTTATGTGATAGCGACGGTGCTCAGTGAGACCTGTAGACAAAATCCTTGAATCATCTATAGTTACGCCACAACTAGAAGAAATTACTTAAATATGGTGACGGCTCCTCCTAACATCCATTTTAGTGGCTTAGCAAAATGTTTAGTCCAACAAGGCTTGCTAACCGAAGACGCTGCAGCTGTAGCCGCACAAGAGGCCCAAAAACAAAAACAACCACTGGTAACCTATCTGGTTGCCAACAAGCAAGTCGATAGTCGAACTATCGCCAAATTAGCGTCTAGCGAATTTGGGGTGCCACTGCTGGATCTGGACGCAGTTGACCTCACGTCGATTCCGGTCAAATTAGTCAGCGAAAAACTAATTCGTCAACATCATGCGTTACCTCTATTCAAACGCGGTAACCGTTTGTTTATTGCAACTGCAGATCCTACAAATTTCCAGGCTCTGGATGAAATCAAGTTTCATACGCGGTTAAATACCGAAAATATTCTCGTCGAAGAAGATAAGTTAGTCCGTTGTATCGATGCTGCTTTGGAAGCGGTTGATACGACAATGGGGAATTTACTTGACGAAGATTTAGATAATATCGATATTTCCGGCGGCGATGAAAAGCCGGCGGAAGACGTATCGTCTTCCGACATCGACGAGGCGCCGATCGTTCGTTTCGTCAATAAAATTCTATTGGATTCGATAAAAAAAGGGGTTTCCGACATCCACTTAGAGCCGTTCGAAAAGCGATTCAGGATCCGATTTCGCGCGGACGGTATCCTTGCTGAAATCGCAAGCCCACCAATCGGGATCGCTAACCGAATTATTTCCCGCATCAAAGTCATGTCGAAAATGGATATTGCAGAACGCCGTGTGCCGCAGGACGGGCGGATCAAAATGCAATTATCGAAGACGCGAGCCATTGATTTTCGGGTAAATACCTGTCCGACTTTGTTTGGCGAAAAGGTTGTATTGAGGATCCTCGATCCTACCAGTGCGCAAATCGGGATAGAAAAATTGGGCTTTGAACCCGCGCAACAAAAATATTTTTTAGACGCCATACATAAGCCATATGGAATGGTTTTGGTTACAGGGCCCACCGGTAGTGGTAAGACGGTTTCCTTGTATACGGGGCTAAACTTGCTGAATAGCGTCGAACGAAATATTTCCACTGCAGAAGATCCGGTCGAAATTACAGTGGAGGGTATTAATCAGGTAAACGTCAATCCCAAGGCAGGACTAACTTTTGCCGAAGCGCTAAAAGCATTTTTACGTCAAGACCCGGACGTTATAATGGTGGGCGAAATTAGGGATATAGAGACTGCAAGTATTGCGGTAAAAGCCGCGCAAACGGGACACTTAGTGTTGTCCACTCTGCACACCAACGATGCTCCGCAGACAATCAACCGCTTGGTGCAAATGGGCATAGAGCCGTTCAATATCGTATCCGCCGTCAATTTAATTATGGCACAACGTTTAGCGAGAAGGTTGTGCGAACATTGCAAAAAGGAAGCCGATTTTCCTGCAAATGTTTGGTTAGCGGCTGGTTTTAACGAGGAGGAGATCGGTACATTCAAATTATACGAGCCGGTCGGTTGCGAACATTGTAACAACGGGTATAAAGGTAGGGTGGGGATTTACCAAGTGTTGCCCATCAGTGAAAAAATGCGGGCGTTAATTCTTCGCGGCGGAAATTCGATGGAGATGGCTGAATTGGCAAAATCCGAAGGTATCAACGATTTACGGGCTTCCGGTTTGTTGAAAGTGCGGCAAGGTATTACCTCGCTGGAAGAAGTCGACCGCGTAACCAAGGACTAAATCATGGCAAAAGAAAGCGATCAAATTGATTTTCTTTGGGAGGGCTTGGATAAACAAGGCAAAAAGACCGGGGGGCTTTTTAGCGCTAAAAGTGAAGCGGTTGCACGGACGGAGTTAAGAAAGTCCGGGGTTAGGGTCATTAAAATCAAGCCCAAGCCAAAGCCGTTGTTCGGGCCCAAAAAACAGAAAATAACCAGTGCTGATATTGCGGTTTTTGCCCGGCAATTAGCCACTATGTTGGAAGCTGGAGTGCCCTTGGTGCAATCTTTCGACATTATCGGCAAAGGTCACGATAACGCGAGTATGTCTGAAATGTTGTTGTCCATTAAGGCCGATATTGAAGGTGGCGATACCTTAGCGCAGGCACTGGCTAAAAAGAATCTATATTTCGACGATTTGTTTTGCAATCTGGTGAACGCAGGCGAGCAAGCCGGTGTGTTGGAATCGTTATTGGATAAGATTGCAACCTACAAAGAAAAAACCGAGTCCATTCGTAAAAAAGTAAAAAAGGCTTTAACTTATCCGATAGCCGTCTTGGTGGTTGCGTGCATTGTGACTGCGGTGCTTTTAATTTTTGTGGTACCGGTTTTCGAAGATTTGTTTAAAGGGTTTGGCGCCGACTTGCCCGCTTTTACGCAATTCGTCATTGAATTGTCCCGATGGATACAAGAATGGTGGTGGGCTATTGTCGGTGTGATAGGAGCTTCCGGTTACACCTTTAGTTTTTTTAAAAAACGCTCTCGGCCTTTTAATCACTTTTTGGATAGAACGTTGTTGAAAATACCCGTGGTGGGAATGATTTTGGAAAAATCCGCTATTGCGCGGTTTGCCAGGACGCTATCGACCATGTCCGCCGCAGGTGTTCCTCTGGTAGAAGCGTTGGTTTCCGTTGCAGGAGCGTGCGGTAACATTTTGTTCTACGACGGCGTGATGAAAATGCGCGATGACGTGGCAACCGGTCAGCAATTGCAATTCTCTATGATTCAGACGGGGTTATTTCCTAATATGGTGATCCAAATGGTAGCCATTGGCGAAGAGTCCGGTTCCATCGATAGTATGTTGGATAAAGTTGCCGATTTCTACGAAGAGGAGGTGGATAATTTGGTCGATAATCTCAGCAGTTTGATGGAACCTATCATTATGTCGGTGCTCGGGGTTTTAGTCGGGGGGCTTATCGTGGCGATGTATTTGCCTATTTTCAAATTGGGGGCGGCGGTTGGTTAGGCCGTGTTCGCATAATCTGCCGCAAAGCAAAATTCCAATTATTTCAAGGCCGGTTCTTTACAAAATTCGAGTATGTTAGTCGAAACCTTGCAGCAATCCATGCTAATGCTGGTGAGCCTGACATTCGTGTTGGGCTTAATGATTGGTAGCTTTTTGAATGTCGTAGTTTATCGGCTCCCGCTGATGATGCAAAAGGCTTGGCGCAGAGATTGTCTGGAGTATTTGGAGTTACCGCCGGAACAGGATGCCGAGGCTTTCAACTTGATTTGGCCTGGCTCGCGTTGTCCAAGTTGCCGAGCCGAAATCAAACCGCATCAAAATATTCCTATCTTGAGTTATCTTTTGCTTCGCGGTAAATGCGCCAATTGCTCCGCACACATTACTTGGCGTTATCCATTATTAGAGGCTTTTACCGCGATTTCGTCCGCTATGGTTGCCCTTCATTTTGGATACGGAATAGCGCTGGCATTTGCTTTATTGCTGACCTGGAGTCTAATCGCGTTAAGTGTTATCGACATAGATCACCAATTACTACCGGATTCCATCACCCTGCCACTGCTCTGGTTAGGCTTATTGCTAAGTTTGTTTTCCCTTTATGCCGACAGTCACAGCGCCATTATCGGAGCGATAGCCGGTTATCTAAGCCTTTGGAGTATTTACTGGCTATTCAAATTGCTTACCGGGAAAGAAGGTATGGGGTATGGCGACTTTAAGTTGTTGGCGTTGTTGGGAGCTTGGTTAGGTTGGCAATTTTTGCCGTTGATCATTGTGCTTGCATCGTTCGTTGGCGCGCTTATCGGCGTTGTTTCGATAGTGTTGAAACGACAGGATATTAGCCGACCCATCCCATTTGGCCCTTATCTGGCGGGGGCCGGCTGGTTGGCGCTAATTTACGGTAGGGAAATCAACCAATTCTACCTAGGTATTACAGGTTTATAGAATGTTACGGGTCGGTTTAACCGGCGGTATCGGCAGCGGCAAGAGTTATGTTTGCCGCTTATTTGCGCAATTGGGCGCAACGGTTATTGATGCTGATCTGGTAGCTAGGGAGTTAGTGAAACCGGGGCGGCCATTGCTGAATAGCCTAGTTCAACTGTTTGGAGAAGGCATTATTTTGCCGAACGGCGAGTTAGACAGGCTGCAGTTGAGAAACATCGTTTTTTCCGACCACTCGCGTCGTAAAGCGCTGGATGCTATCATGCACCCCGCAATTTACCAGCAGATTGAATCGGAGCTAGGGAGTTTTCAGTGCGGATATTACATCATCGCTCTCCCTTTATTATTGGAAACGCGTCATTTGGCTTCCATCGATCGCATTTTAGTTGTGGATTGTTCCGAGGAGTTGCAAGTATTACGCGTAGTGAAACGCGATAATGTCGAGCCGGAGCAGGTGCGCGCAATTATGGCTGTACAAACCAGCCGGCAGCTCCGGCTTCAAGCTGCGGATGACGTAATAGAAAATTCAGGTGACGAAAGCTTGCTTGCCGACCGCGTGAAAAAATTGCATCAATTTTACCTTGCATTAGCCAACTTAAGGACTACGCCGGCTTGAATACACAAACGATCTACGAATTTCCGTTGAACGAGAGAGTTCGGGTGTTTATGCGTTTGGAACAATTGTTTCAACAACTCAACCACTTTATGGCGGGTGGTTCGGTATTCGATAAAAGGGCTGCTATCGATTCTTTGCTGGATATTCTGACGATTTTCGGCCGTAGTGATTTGAAATCGGAATTAATCAAGGAATTGGAGCGCCATTCCAAAGTGCTTGGGCATTTAAGTCAGAGCGAGGAAGTTGATCGCCACAAGTTGCAAACCATACTGGACCAGCTGAGCCAGGCGAGCCGCAAACTATATAATGCCAGCGGTAAAATCGGCATTAGCGTTTTAGAAAGCGGATTGTTTCAAAGTATTTCCCAACGTAGCGCAATCCCGGGTGGGACCTATTCGTTTGACTTGCCCGCTTTTCATTATTGGCTGGAACAAGATGCGGTACAGCAGCAGAAGGATTTAGAAACCTGGACTCAGCCGTTTGTTGATATTCAATTGGCTATCGATTTGATTTTGGGATTCATCCGGCAAAGTTGCGTTCCGCGGCAAGAGCTTGCACACGCAGGATTTTTTCAACTAGCGTTGGATAAAAATCATCCGGTTCAATTGCTTAGGGTGGGTGTGCCTAAAGCGGCGGGTTGTTTTGCCGAAATCAGTGGCGGTAAGCACAGGTTTAGTATTCGGTTTTTGCTTCCGTCTACCGATGAGAATCGTCCGGTACAAACTCAAGAGGACGTGGTATTCAATTTGGCGCGCTGTGCCGTGTGAAGATGAGCGAGCAAAACCTGTTTTTTGTGTCGTGTCCGACTTGTAAAAAACAGGTGCCTTGGGTTGCTCAGCAGCGCTATAAGCCGTTTTGCAGCCAACGTTGCAAATTGATCGACTTAGGTGATTGGGCCACCGAGGCGCATAAAATTCCAGGCGAACCGGTCGAATTTTCCGAGCTCAATAGCTCCGGTCAGGCTTCTGAGTGAATTTGTCGGCCGTTAAAAAAGCGCTAATACCGGCCATACCCTGGCAGCCGGCCGCAATTGCCCGTTGTAGATCGGTCGCTTTCAAACCGCCCATGGCGAAGACCGGAATATTAATTTCGGCCACTAAGCTGCTTACAGCCGACCAACCCAACGCAGGCGCGTCCGGATGGGTTGGGGTAGGCATGACGGGCGCTAAAACAGCAAAATCCACGCCAATGCGTTGTGCGTGTTCGAGTTCCCCAATATTATGGCAAGATGCAGCAACCCAGTCGAAACCGCGAGGGCGATGATTCAGGGTTACCAGCCGGCGTGCCGTAAGATGAATGCCGTCGATATCGTGTGCTTCGAAGTTATGATCGGAGTTACCAAGCAAGGTAATAGCATTGCTTTTGCAAAAAGCAGCGACCTGATGATGGAGCTGGCTAATTTCTGATGTCCGGGCCGATTTACAACGAAATTGCAACAGGCTGATGCCTTGCTTTTTTAATAATTCCAGTTTGTCCGAAATCGAAGAACAATTTACGCCCTCTAAAATTGCATAGCGATCGGGTAGGCGCACGGCTGCTATGATCGGATAGTTAGCGGCAGGGAATCTGTAATCGGAAAGTTCGTCGGGCTTAGCCCAGGCCATTGCTTGACCTTCGCGCGCGTACGGCGTTCCTGAATATCCGACTACTTGCCACACATCCAACAGAACCGCCAGCTCCGGGTATCGATGTTTGATTTTCAGTAACGGTCGTGCGTGATGGACCTCAATACCGACTTCCTCATGCAGTTCTCGGTATAAGGCTTGTTCCGGAGACTCATTCGGCTCCAGCTTACCGCCGGGAAATTCCCATAAGCCGCCTTGGTGAACATTCTTGGCGCGTTGAGTCAACAAAATTCGGCCGTCCGGGTTGCGTATTACGCCGACAGCGACATGCAACGGGGCAGGATCTAACATTTATGTGCGATATTCGGCATTGATCTTGACGTAATCGTAGGAAAAATCGCAGGTAAGAATTTCTTGGCAAGCGTTGCCGCGGCCAAGCCGCACCGTAATTGCGATTTCCGCTTGATCCATTACGCGTTGCCCGTCTTGTTCGGTATAGCCGGGTGAGCGTCCGCCGGCTTCGACGATACAAACCGTACCCAGATAAATTTGTACTTTTTCTAACTCTAAATTGACAAGGCCGGCTCGGCCGACTGCTGCCAAAATGCGCCCCCAATTCGGGTCGCTGGCAAAAAATGCGGTTTTAACCAAGGGTGAATGGGCAATCGTTTTGGCCACTAATACGGCTTCGGCGTCATCTTTCGCTTGCTCCACCGCAATCCGTATCAGTTTGGTCGCGCCTTCCCCGTCTCGTACGATCAACTCGGCCAGGCGTTTGAGTATTTGCGAGACGGCTGCGGAAAATACCGCGTAGTGATCCGTGCCGGGCAATATTTCCGGAGCGTTGCTGCAGCCGGATGCCAATAAAACGCAAGCATCGTTTGTGGATGTGTCGCCGTCCACCGTAATACGGTTAAATGATTGTTCAACCGCTTCGGACAAAATGTGTTGCAAGACGGATTGTTCAACCGTCGCGTCGGTGGCGACAAAACTGAGCATAGTCGCCATGTTGGGATGTATCATGCCGGCGCCTTTTGCGATACCGGTGATCGTTATCTTTTGGCCGGCGATCTCGACGGCACAGGAAGCGCCTTTGGCGAAAGTATCCGTGGTCATGATGGCTCGGGAGGCCTTATCCCAATGTGATTCATCGAGATTGGCCACCGCCTTGGGTATTGCTCCGGCAATTTTGTCCACGGGCAGCGGCTCGCCGATGACTCCGGTAGAAAAGGGCAATACCTGTTGGGCTATAGCGTCCACTTCGTCCGCCACCGCTGCGCAGCAGGCAAAAGCATCCTGTAGCCCTTGCTTGCCGGTGCCGGCGTTGGCGTTACCGGAGTTGACCAGCAACCAGCGCGCTCCCATGGTCAAATGATCTCGAGCGAGAATGACCGGAGCCGCACAGAAGGCGTTTTGCGTGAATACTGCCGCACAGCTGCCGTTTTCAGCCATTTGAATGATTAAAACGTCATCTCGTTGTGTTTGTTTGATTCCCGCGTTACACGTACCGAGTTTGATTCCCGCTACCGGATGCATAGTTGGAAAATCACAGAGTCCTACTGCCATGTCATCTCCCATTCGACATAAATTAAGCAACTTCCAATACCACTACATATTCGCCGTTCTCGGCTTTGGTTTCCAGAACTTTGTGGCCGTTGATGCGGCACCAGGCTGGAATGTCGTGCATGGCCCCCGGATCGGTGCAGCGCACGGTTAACCGGTCGCCCGCTTGCAGGGTTTTTACTTTGTCTTGAGTGCGAATGACCGGCAAAGGACAGAGCAAGCGGTGAGCGTTTAACGTTTCTTGATTCATATGAACCAACCCTGCTCGATTTCGTCGGCGGGCAATGGTTTAACTTGCAAGTGCCGCTCTTCTCCTGAAGGATTACGTACCGCGACCTCGACTGAATCCGCCTCCCGTCCTTGTCCGTAACGGGCGGTTATGCGGGCGGCCAACTGCAGATCGTCATCGCTGGGATTGCCGTCTATCAAGGCTAGCGGTCCGCGGTGGCTAGTACAATACATACTCATGAAATCATTTTTATAACCGCTCATGAAGCGAGCTTCGCCATCTTCGCGGGCGATAATGATTTTGAAGTGCGCCCGTGGCCGCAGATGACGGCCGACCTTTAACAGCATGACGTCGTCCAGTTCATAATCGCGCTTTCCGCGGGCTTGCCAGAGATCGACCAGTTTCAGCGAATAGCTTTCGTCCGTTAAAAAACAACAGCCGCCGGCCGGTTGCGCGTAATCCGAAAAGCCGTACTGCTTGGCCAATGCCATTTGCGGTTTCCTGGAACGGCCGCTAAAGCCGTGCATTTTTGTACGATCGATCCAGCCTTGGCGTTCCGGCAAAGTAGTCGGCAAATTTTGCGCGGATAAAGGTCGCACTAATAAATCGTCCGCGCCGGATTCGGCCGCAACGATAGGCATGGTTTGTTTGCGTTGCGACATCGGGCGTTGGCCGACGACTTCGCCGGTGATGATGAAGTCGAAGTCGTTTTCCGCCATCCATTGTTTGGCTTTGTTGACCATGAAGATTTTGCAATCCAGGCAGGGGTTCATATTTGCGCCATAACCATGTTTGGGATTGAGCAAGACCTGTTTGTATTCTTCTATGATGTCTATGATATGGAGCTTGATGCCCAGTTGTTCGGCGACCCATAACGAATTATTGCGCTTGGGTTTGTTTTCGTCCTGCTTGCGTATTGCGTGAGTATGACCTTCAACACAGAAGCCGGTGAAAAAGTTAATGCCTTCGACATGTATGCCCTGAGCCATGATGGTTTTGGCGGCCAGCATGGAATCTAAACCGCCGGAAATCAGTGCTACAGCCTTTTTTTGTTGAGCGATAACCACAAAAACGCCAAGGTGTTGTAAAAAAGTAACATTATACGCCATTCCACGACAGCTTACCTTGCTTCAACTTTAATGGCTTTACTCTAAACTTAAGCGCAATGGGTGTATTGCGCTAGGTTGGTTTATGGAATTTAAAGACTATTTGAAGATATTGGTTCAACACGATGGTTCGGATTTGTATTTGACTCAAAATGCACCGCCTGCCGCGAAGTTTCAGGGAACGCTGAAGCCGTTGGAAAATGTTAAATTGACCGCCGAGCGGCTGCGCGAGATTGCAAACAGCATTATGGATGCCGACCAGCGTGCCAGCTTCGAGCATAAGCCGGAGATGAACTTGGCGATAGCCGAGCCGGGCATCGGCCGATTTCGGGTCAATATTTTCAAGCAGCGCAATACGCATGCCTTGGTCATCCGCAACATTAAAGTCGATATTCCTAATGCCGACGCGCTAGGATTGCCGCAAATCTTGAAAGACAAAATCATGGAAAAACGCGGTCTGATTTTGTTTGTAGGCGGCACAGGGTCCGGAAAGTCGACATCGTTGGCAGCATTAATCGATTATCGCAACGGTAATTCTTCCGGTCACATCATTACCATTGAAGACCCTATCGAATACGTCCACCCGCATAAACGATCGCTGGTTAACCAGCGTGAAGTCGGGGTAGATACTTTGAGTTACGAAGACGCGTTGAAAAATACCTTGCGGCAAGCGCCGGACGTGATTCTGATCGGGGAAATTCGCAGCCAGGAAACCATGGAGCATGCATTGGCATTCGCTGAAACCGGGCATTTATGCCTTTCGACATTGCACGCCAATAATGCCAACCAAGCCCTGGATAGAATTATCAATTTTTTTCCTGAAGAACGCCGGCCGCAGCTGCTAATGGATTTGTCGCTGAATTTGCAAGCTTTTGTATCCCAGCGTTTAGTACCCACGGTGGAAGGAAAACGGGTGGCGGCTATTGAAATCCTCCTGGGAACCAAGTTAGTCAGCGATTTGATTCAAAAGGGCGACGTGCATGCCATCAAGGAGGCCATGGAAAAATCCGAAAATATCGGTATGCAGACTTTCGATAGTCACTTGCTGAAACTATATAAAAGTGGAGTGATTTCCTTGGAGGAGGCTTTGCGCAATTCCGATTCACCTAACAACTTGAAATTGAAAATCAATTTAAGCGAGGGTTTAGGCTCTGCGACGGCTGCTAAAGACAAGCCGGCGGGTGACGGCGGCTTGTCGCTGCAGGCAATCATCAAAGACGAGGACGAAAATGAAGACGAGCACTGATTGCATTTTCCGCGGTGTCGGTGAATAACGTATGCGATTAGTCGGCGATATCGGAAGCTTGCAAGATTTTCTGTACGGCGTAGGCGGGTTGTTCGTAAGGGTGGCTTGCGAACAAGGCATTCAGTGCAGCGGGTAAATTTGCCGATTCGCAAATCATTTCCACTTTATATTCGGCAATTTTGGTGAGCTGTCCGGCTACGCCCAAATAGGGTTGAGCGCCGGCCAGCGGTCTAAATTGGCCCTGGCCTAAAGTTTGCCATGAACATTGATCATAACTGCGATAACGTCCCGCGCCGGCGCTAAACAAGGCTTGTTTGACCTTGTCCAAGTGACTGGCAGGGACGTAGAACGTGATTTGATACATGTCTGTGTTTTAAAGTGCGCCTGTCAGCAACATCAGCCCCCAGAGTACGGCCAGTACGGTGGCGTCTTCCAGCATGTTGATTGCCGATTGCCGGGTTTGTCGGCATTGCATGGCTTGTTGATTGGCTTTTTGATCTCGCATGTGCACATAGTGGGTTTTCATAGGAAGCTCCTAATGGTGAGAGACATAGCTACGCATTTGTCCGACCAATACCCCTTGAATTTCGATTTGCTCGGGGCGGTAACGCATGACGTTCAAGTCTGGATTGGCGGGGATTAATAGGGTTTCGTGCGGATATTGCTCGATAATTTTCAGGGTTGCGTCGGATTTGTCGATCAACGCGACTACGATTTCGCCGTTTCTGGCGTGGCTGCGTTGTTCGATAATGACCCAGTCTCCATCGAATATGCCTTGTTCTATCATGGAGTCGCCTTTAACTTTTAAGACATAACAAGGTTTTTCCGTCTGCAATTGGTGCGGGACGGTTATGTAACTGATGTTTTCCAGAGCCTCTATGGGCCGGCCGGCCGCAATGACCCCTACCAAAGGCAGGCGATTCTCTTGTGTATTTGGTTTGGGTTTGGCGTAAGACTTTCCGCGCTCGGTTAAACGGATGCCGCGTTGTTTACGTTCCGGAGCCTCCAATAGCTCGGCGTCTATCAAGGCTTTGATGTGTCCGTGTAGTGAGCCGCGGGATTTCAAACCCATGGCCGAGCATAATGCCTCTAGCGTTAAGGGTTGAGGTAAGTTGTCCAGGTTGTTCAGTAAAAAGTAGAAAAGGTCTTGTTGTTTGCGAGTCAGATTCATTTATTGTTCTATATTTGTTCTTTATGTTAAGCATAAACCAAGAACAAATAAAAAACAAATGTAAGTTTGTAGGGATTTTTTGCGTATGGGCGGGTTAAGACTTGTGGCTAAATAGCAGGACGGTTGTGGCGGTTGAGAAGGCTTTGGATGTTAGTCCAGTGAGGTGTCAGGGCTCGCTATAGCGGCTTTACTGTGGTCTTGATTGTTGCTTATGAAAGTCATGGTGGGAACGACACATAGCCGCGATTCGCAAGGCCATCGTCGCGACTATGCCAAACTACCTTTCATTTGCCAGACCTTCATGGTCGTTAGGATCAAGCGACCATTTTCAATTCGCTAAGCCCGTTGGGTTTTTTAACCAATTCGATTTGGGTCTTGATACGCTTTTTCACGCCGTCGATATGGGAAATAACGCCTATCACTTTACCGTGAGTTTTTAGGTTCTCCAACGTGGACATCACTAGGTATAGCGATTCCGCATCCAGATTGCCGAATCCTTCGTCCAAAAAGAACGAGTCGATCGACTTACCGTTGCCGGCGATTTCGGCTAAAGCGAGTGCCAGAGCCAAGCTGACGACAAAGCTTTCTCCGCCCGAAAGCGTTTGCGGCAAGCGGCGCACGTTTTGTTGCTTGCTGTCCTCTATTTCCAAAGCCAAACCGTGTTCGCTGACACCGCTACGGACAAAATAGCGGCCGCTTAACCGTTCCAAGATGCGATTGGTTTCCGCCAATAGCCGGTCTGCCAGTATTTGCCGTATGCGTTGCTTGAAACCGGCGGGATCGTCCTGAATAGCCTGCAATTCGCTGCCGGTTTGTTCGTAAAGTTTACTTTGCTGCTCTAATTGTCGCGATAAGCTTTCAAATTGATCGCGATAGGTATTTTGTTTTTCGAGTTTCTGCTCCAAGCGGACGATTTCGTGCTCGAATAGCTCGATCCGATTGGCGATTTGTTGCAGTTCGTGTTGAAGCTCTTGCGGAGCCGGCAAATCGCTTGCCTGTGCATAGGCCTCGGCCAATTCTGTTTGCAGTCCTACCCGGCGCTCGGCATTTTCGTCAAGCTGCGCCTTGAGGTTGTCGTGGGCCGCTTGAATTTCGGCTTGCCGGGCAATGAGCGCGAGTAGCTCTCGCAACATGGTGATGTCCTTAATGGAAGTGCCGGCAAGTCGGTGTGCGACGGTTTCCAAGATGGTGTTGTGTTCTATTTGTACGATGCGCAATTCGTGTTCGCGGGCGATCAACAGTTTTTGTTTTTCGATGATGGCGATGTGAATGCCTAGCTGTTCTTGGCTATTTAAATTCTCGCTGTATTGTTGTAATTGCTGCTGACACAGCGTTATGCGGTTTTCGCCGGCCCGCAATTGTTCTTGCAAGCCGGCGACTTCCTTGAGGACTCCTTGTTTTCGGAGCTGATAGACTTGGTAATCCTGGCGTCTGGCGTTGAGACGATCGAACAAGGAGTTTTCTTTGCCGCGCCCCGGCAGTTTTTCGCCTAAGGTTGCCAGTTGTTGTTTAAGCGCGGTACTTAATGCTTGTTCTTCCAGCCGGCATTCTGTGAAGCGCTTTTCCACTTCATCGTAATCCGCAGGCCTATTGGCCCATGCGGCTTCCAACTCGGTGACGCTGAGCACCAATTTTTGTTGCTGTTCTTGTTTGGCGGCAACATCGGCCTGCATCTTGGCGATGCTGCGCTGTAAACTTTGGTGTTGCTTGACCGTGCCGTTTATTTTGTCCAGCTCTTCCATTTCATGCGCCAGTAAATATTTTTGCAGCGACAAATTTTCGATATGCATTTCGGCGCGCATGATGTTCAAGCGATTAGCCAATAGCGTCCATTGTGATTGCATTTGTTGCAAACGTTTCTGTTTGGCGCTTAAGCGGAAATTTTGTTTTTCGGTGCTGATGAGCTGGGCGTTAGCCTGCTCCAGACGCGATTTTAAGGCCTGGATTTTGTTGCGTTGATCATGGAGCGCTTGTTTGGCATCGGTAAAGACCGGCGGCTTTTGCGCATAAGGATGAGTTGTAGAGCCGCACAAGAAACACGGCTGGCCTTCGATCAATTTGGCTCTTTCGGCGCTCATTTTTTTGACCAGAGCCTCGTTGCGCAAGGCGCGTTCCAAGACTTTGATGATGTTTTCTTCTCGGGCGATTTCTATGTGCAGTTCGTCGACGCGAGACACCAGCAGGTTGGCGTCCAGCGGGGTTTCGGCAGGCTTTTTGATGCCTAGCCAGCTCAGCAAGCCTTTATGGGTGAGTTTGGCTGTGGCGTTTGCTAGCGAGATCAACTCTAAGAAATCATTGACGCGGTTTTGCTGTTCTTGTTGCAAGTCGAGCAAGCTGTCGATTGGTCTACCTTGAGCTAATTCGGCCAAGGTTTGCCGATCAGCTTCTATCTTGGCGGTCGAGTCTTTCAATTCGGCTTGTAGCTTTTGCAGGGAGTCCTTTGTCTTCTGCAATGAAGCCCCGGTATTTTTGCTCCAATTAGTCTGGTTTTTTTGTTTTTTGCCGAGTTCAACGAGTTCATTGCGTAAATTGCGTAAGCGGACAACATCGGGAAATTGTTCGACCAGTACAGCATCGCTCGAGTGCTTATCCAGCCAGAGGTCTAATTCGCTTTGTGCATTTTGGCTATTGTGTATCGCTTGGCGGATAGACTCGGCTAATTCCTGTTGGCGAGGCAATTCAAGTTTTAGTTCGCTGACCGAAAGTTTTAGTGAGTCTATGGCTTGTTGCTGTTCGGCCAACGATTTCTCGGACAAGGGCGGTGCTGCTGTGGCGTTTGACGCGGCAAGCTTGGCTTGTAGAAGCGTTAATTCGTGACGAATTTGCTCGAGTTCGGTTTGGTAGGTTCTGATCTGCGTTTGTTTTTGGTCCAGTAATTCTATGTCGCTACGGTAGTGTAGTGCGGCGGCGTGTTGATCGATCTGTGCTAATTGAGATTCTCGCAGGTGTAAGTCGGTCGTTAATGTCTGTTGCTGGATGTGCAGTTTTTGTTGTGTCTGTTCAAGCTCGGCAATCTGCAGGGCTTGTGCCAAATTGCTTTGGTATCGTTGCTGTTTTTGTTTTAAATCGGCAACTTCGTCTTGGTTGTCTTCTAAGTCATGGATTGCGGCATCGACTTCCGCTTGGCTCATTAGCGGTAGGGCCGCCAAGTCTTGCCTTAGTTGGGTAAGGGTTTGGCTTATCTGTGCATGCTTGGCTTCCAGTTGTTTAATTTGGTCGGAATAGATGGATGATCCGCTGATCTTTTCCAAAATATCCATGCGTTCGCTATCCAGGGCGCGTAAAAACGCGGCGAAATCCCCTTGGGGTAGAACAATGGATTTGCTGAATTTGTGAAAATCCATCCCGGTCAATTCGGCGATTAGCTTGCGCACCTGATTAGGCGTTTCGGCGAGCAATACCTCCTGGCCGGTGATTTCCCATAGCTGCATGCTCGGCTGGGCTAAGTCAATCTGTTCATTTAAATGGTTGACGAGGTCTATGCGCCAAGCGCTTCTGTAGCGGCTGTTTTCAACCGCAAATTCGACTTGCGCGGCACATTCTTGCGCGTGCTTGGTGACGACGTGGGTTGCAGGCTTGTTTAGCCGATAGGTTTCTCCGTATAACGCTAGGGTCATTGCATCAAGTATGCTCGACTTTCCGGAGCCGTTCGGCCCGGTAATCGCGAACACGCCGCTGTCGGCAATCGGGCCTTTATCAAAATGAATGCGGCTCTCGCCTTCCAGCGAATTGATGTTTTTGAAGTACAGATTAAGTATGCGCATAGAAGGAATCTAAAAGCTGAACACGCGAGCGGCAATAATTGGGTGGCGCAGATGTTACACCAAGGAAACGAGGGAGAAAACCGATGTTGCGGATTCGGTGGGCAATCGAAATGATGCGGCGCATCGTGACGTCTAATTTAACGGGATTGCGAGAATAGATAGGCCATACGTATTTTGGACAAAAAAAACCGGTTAACCAAAAGTGCTCGGTTAACCGGCTTTAATAACTCGCAGTCACGAGTTAATCAGCTTATTAAGCTTTTCTGCGGCCTACGAACAGCATGCCGAACAGTGAAGTTACCATAAACCATGCGGTTGCCGGTAGCGGTACTTCGCCGACTTCGCCCATGGGTGTTACTTGTGCTAACAACGGAACCAAATTGCCTTGACCGGTTCCGAATGCTAACAGCCAAAAGCCGTCTGCAGTCAGTTGCGCGCTGGAGGTTTCGGTTTCCCAAACGCCATTGTTATTCCAGCCGAATTGGAACATGAATGATCCGGATAAAGTTCCTTCTGAGCCATTGGCGCTAACGGTATAGTCGCTTCCGCTTTGAGCGAAAGTGATTTCGGCTCCGCCGATAAAGGTTAATACCGGTGCGGCTGAAGAGACGTCTGCGGTATCTTCAAAAATCCCGAATTCCGCATTGCTAGGCAATTGGTAAAGGGTTTGTAAGTCCGCTGCTACTAACGGGTTGGCTGCTGGTGCCCATACACCGGCTTGAGCGATATTGGCGGCTAATGCTAGCGCCAGTACCATGCTCGCTTTGAGTTTAGAGAACATAAGTAAACACCTTCAAGAGTTGCATTAAGTATTAAGGGATATGGGAAAAAGGCATTTAAATTGCGTAGAAGCTTGAATCTTATACGAATGCCATTAAATGCTTTTCTCCCGGTTGGTCTGAAGCAAATTTTAAGCCTAAAAATTGTTAACTACTTATCAATGTATTACCACATTAAAATGAGATGAGTGTCAAAATATCCGACACTTTTACTTTGTTTTAGGGGCGCTGGCTGAAGGTTGTGGCCAAAATGCATACTAATTGTGGCTAAAAAATAGTTTTTGTTGCCGGCTTGTCACGTTTTATAGGTTTTTTCGGTCGGCTGATGTTAAATAAGTTGACATCGCTGAGGATTTTGTCGGCGGCTAGACCTCTCGATAAATGCGGGCGCCGTCTTTTAAGAATTCCTCCGATTTTTCCTGCATGCCTTGTTTAAGGGCTTCTTCGGTCTGCATGCCGCGTTCTTGGGCGTAGTTACGCACGTCTTGGGTGATTTTCATCGAGCAAAAGTGCGGGCCGCACATCGAGCAAAAGTGGGCGACTTTTGCAGACTCTTTGGGCAGCGTTTCATCGTGGAACGAGCGGGCTTTTTCCGGATCCAGCGCCAGGTTGAACTGGTCTTCCCAGCGGAATTCGAAACGGGCCTTGGACATGGCGTTGTCGCGAATCTGCGCGCCGGGATGGCCCTTGGCCAGGTCGGCGGCATGGGCGGCAATTTTATACGTGACGATGCCTTCGCGGACGTCTTGTTTGTTAGGCAAGCCCAGGTGTTCCTTCTGGGTCACGTAGCAGAGCATCGCGCAGCCGTACCAGCCGATGTTGGCGGCGCCGATGGCTGAAGTGATGTGGTCGTAACCGGGGGCGATGTCGGTGGTCAAAGGGCCCAGGGTGTAGAACGGCGCTTCGAAGCAATCTTCCAGCTGTTTGTCCATGTTGACTTTGATCATTTGCAGCGGCACGTGGCCGGGGCCTTCGATCATGGTTTGCACGTCGTGTTTCCAGGCGATCTGGGTCAGCTCGCCCAGGGTTTCCAGTTCGCCGAACTGGGCGGCGTCGTTGGCATCGTAGATCGAGCCGGGGCGCAGGCCGTCACCCAGCGAGAACGACACGTCGTAAGCCTTCATGATTTCGCAGATTTCTTCGAAATGGGTGTAGAGGAAGCTCTCGGTATGGTGAGCCAGGCACCATTTGGCCATGATGGAACCGCCACGCGAGACAATGCCGGTCAAGCGGCGGGCGGTCAGTGGCACGTGGTGTAGGCGCACGCCGGCATGGATGGTGAAGTAATCGACGCCTTGCTCGGCTTGTTCGATCAAGGTGTCGCGGAAGATTTCCCAAGTTAATTCTTCGGCTTTACCGTCGACTTTTTCCAGCGCCTGATAGATAGGCACGGTGCCGATAGGAACCGGTGAGTTGCGCAAAATCCATTCGCGGGTTTCGTGGATATTCTTACCGGTCGACAAGTCCATGATGGTATCGGCACCCCAGCGGATGCCCCACAGCATTTTTTCCACTTCTTCCTCGATCGACGAGGTCAGTGCTGAATTGCCCAGGTTGCCGTTGATCTTGACCAGGAAGTTGCGGCCTATGATCATCGGTTCCAGTTCCGGGTGGTTGATGTTGGCCGGGATGATGGCGCGTCCGCGTGCCACCTCGGAGCGGACGAATTCGGGGGTGATGTAAGACTGAATATTGGCGCCGTAAGAAAATCCTGGGTGTTGGCCTTGATAGCGGTCGCGCATTTCTTCCAGATTTTGGTTCTCCCGTAAGGCGATGAATTCCATTTCCGGGGTTATGATGCCTTGGCGCGCATAATGCATTTGGCTGACGTTATGACCGTGTCTGGCTCGTCTGGGCAGGCGAATGTGCTCGAAACGCAAGTGGGAGGTTTTGGGGTCGTTTTGCCGTTCTTGGCCGTATTTGGAGCTGGGCGAAATAAGTTGTTCGGTATCGCTGCGCTCTTCGATCCACGCGGTCCGAACGGATTTCAGTCCTTTGTGCAAATTGACGGGGTAATTCGGATCGGTATAGGGGCCGGAGGTGTCGTAGACGTATATCGGCGGGTTTTTTTCTGCACCGAAGTGGGCAGGGGTGTCGGATAAATGAATTTTGCGCATCGGCACTCGGATGTCGGGGCGGCTGCCTTCGAGATATACTTTTTCCGATGCGGGGTAGGAATCGATTCTAATGTTACTGCCGGTGTCGGTAGTAATGTCGTTGCGGACAGCGCTCATCAGTGTCTCCAAAAATCAATAGTCGTGAGCGCAGGGAAGGGCTTGGCTTCCCTACGCCGGTATTAACCGGTTCAGGTTCGAAGGGTTTTTCTCAGCTTTGCCGACAGTCGGCACAAGCACCCCTAGCCTTTGGTTGGAGGGTTAAGGTAATGGATTGAACGCATAATTGCAAGTATTCTAGTACTGGATAAGCTGCTAAATTTCTTAAGAAACAGATGAGTTTTCAAGTCGCGGGCGCCTGCTTTGCGGGAATTTGCGCAGGGTTGGTTTGCAATGCTTTTTTGCTGGGACAGGCGTTGGTTATCAGCTAATTTTTTTCGAATAGGTCGAGGTCGGGCTGGCATGAAGTCGGTAAAAAAACGTTTTAAACAATGGTTGATACATGTTGATCAAGCCGCGCGCGAGCTGGATTTATTAGTCAATGGGCTTTCCCAGTTTCAGGATATGACGGACTGTGTTAGGCGGATTCTGGTGATTTGTGAGAAGTTACGAGAATGTGCCGCGCAAATCGATAAGTTGGAATTTGCCGAGCGAATGCGCTTCGATCCGCTGATAGACGAATTGGATGGGATGGTGGATAACGACGTGATGAGTTCGCTGGAAGCAAGATTGTGCGATCTGAGTGCGGAGGGTGAGGCGGGGGTTTTGTTGGGCGAGTTGCTCGATAAAATCGAAAAGCAGCACGCCGCGCTGCTCTGTCTCATCCAACAGGCTGGAGGGTTGTTGGCGGAGGAAGGGGCGGCGGGCGATGTCTAAGCTGCGAGGATTGCAGTGTTGCAAGATGTGCGGAATTCAAGTCGATGCGATCAATAATCCCGCTGCACGGAAAAATGCGCTAATTGGATCAGGGCGGTTTTGTATGCGGACTCGGGCAAGATTTCTAAAGCGCTAATCGCTTTTTCCGCAGCCCGTTCCGCGCATTTCTCGGTGTACTCGATTGCATCGGTAGCTAAGACGACTTGGTAAACAGCGTTAAACGCTTCGCGCGAACCTTTTTTAATCGCTTCTATTACTGTCCGTGCCTGTTCCGGCGAGCCGTGCTCAATTGCGTATATAAGCGGTAGAGTGGGTTTGCCTTCCGCTAAGTCGTCGCCGAGGTTTTTGCCGAGTTCCTGGGTGTTGGCTTTGTAGTCCAAAGCATCGTCGATTAATTGGAAGGCGACGCCGAGTTGCTGGCCGTAGACGGCGAGTGCTTCTTCAATTGCGTTATTGCTGCCGGAGATTACGGCGGCTAACCGGGTTGCCGTGCTAAATAGGATGGCGGTTTTTCTAGCGATGACGTCCAGGTATTTTTCTTCGGTGGTGTCGGGGTTGTTGCAATTTAACAATTGCAGGACTTCGCCTTCGGCAATCGCGGTTGTGGTCTTGGACATGATGTCCATCACGCGCATGTTATTGGTGCGAACCATCATTTCGAAGGCGGTGGAATACAAATAGTCGCCGACCAATACGCTGGCCGCATTGCCCCAGACCGCGTTGGCGGATTCTTTGCCGCGACGCAACACGGATTCGTCCACCACATCGTCGTGTAACAGGGTGGCTGTGTGAATGAATTCGATGACGGCAGCTAGGGTGAGGTGGTGCTTGTCCACGTGGCCGAGCGCTTTGGCGGCGAGCAGCAGTAGCATCGGACGCAGGCGTTTGCCACCGTTGCCTATAATGTAGTGGCCGATTTGGTTGATGAGAACAACATCCGAACTAAGCTCTTCTATGATCAACCGATCAGTCGCTTGCGTTTCCGTCGCAGTCAAATTTTTGATCGATTCGAAATCGATAGTGACCGGAGAGGTCGTAGAGTTGGTGGCTGTCATGTGGAGATTTTCGTCGTCCGGTAGCGCGGGCTTGGGCTAAAATGGGCGGAATCCTATTGATATTGTTCAATAGTGTCAATAGTACCCGTGTTCCACTCGCGGGGAGCGAGCTCAATTAGCTGTATTTTAACCGCAATTTCGCGTTGACCTATTGAAATAACAAAAATATAATAGTCTGTTCTATTTAATTGCAATGCTTGACGGAGCTTACGCTGATGTATGCGGTAATTCAAACAGGCGGTAAACAATATCGTGTCGCGGAAGGTACTACCCTAAAAATTGAAAAACTCGAGTTGGGCGCAGGCGACAGCGTTGAGTTTGATAAAGTGTTGATGGTGCAGTCCGGGGACACGGTTAAAGTGGGGCAGCCTTTTGTCGATGGCGGTAAAGTAACGGCGACTGTCGTTTCTCAAGGCCGACACAAAAAAGTCAGAATCATAAAATTTAGAAGACGTAAGCACCATATGAAACAAATGGGGCATCGTCAATATTACACGGAAGTCCAGATTACTGGCATTTCCGCATAACGAATCGAGGTTAGAAAATGGCTCATAAGAAGGCAGGTGGTAGTACCCGAAACGGGCGCGACTCTAATGCTCAGCGTTTAGGCGTTAAACGTTTCGGCGGTCAAGTGGTTAAAGCGGGCAATATTTTGGTGCGTCAACGCGGCACAAAATTTCATGCCGGCGACAACGTTGGTATCGGTAAGGACCATACCTTGTTTGCGCTGATAGACGGCAAAGTGGTATTCGCTGAAAAAGGCGAGAATAACCGCAAATTCGTTAGTATCGTTGCAGCATAAATTTTCAGACTGTGCCTCGCGCACAATCGATGCAGAAAGCCTCGTTATTCAGCGGGGCTTTTTTGTTTTCTAGCGGTGTAACATGAGATTTGTCGACGAAGCGGATATACGGGTAGAGGCGGGCGATGGCGGTAACGGCGTCGTCTCGTTCAGGCGAGAAAAATACATTCCGCTGGGAGGACCGGACGGCGGCGACGGCGGCGACGGCGGTAGCGTTTATTTAATCGCTACGGAGAACGTCAATACCTTAGTGGATTTTCGTTACCATTCGGTACATAGGGCGCAGCGCGGCCAAAACGGCATGGCGAGAAATTGCACCGGGCGCAAAGGCGAGGATTGCTTTGTTCCGGTGCCTCCCGGAACCCTCGTTTACGAAGCGACGACCGGCGAAAAGATCGGCGATCTTACTCGGGTCGGCCAGACCTTGTTGGTTGCCAAAGGCGGTTTCCACGGTTTAGGCAACACCCGCTTTAAAAGCAGTATCAATCGAGCGCCGCAAAAGTGCAGCAAAGGTTCACCGGGCGAGCATCGGCTGTTGCACCTGGAATTGATGGTCATAGCCGACGTCGGTTTGCTCGGCATGCCGAATGCCGGTAAATCCAGTTTGATCCGTACCGTTTCCTCGGCCAGGCCTAAAGTAGCCGATTATCCGTTTACGACCTTGCACCCTAATTTAGGCTTGGTCCGTATCGACGACATGCGTAGTTTCGTGATTGCCGATATTCCCGGCGTGATCGAGGGTGCGGCGGAAGGCGCCGGTTTGGGTCTGCAGTTTCTTAAGCATTTGTCCAGGACCGGGTTGTTGCTGCACGTGCTGGATATTGCACCCTACGAGAGCGAAGAAACGCCGGTTTCCTCCGCGCGTAAGATCATCCGTGAATTGGAAAAATGGAGCGACGAACTGGCGGAAAAGCCGCGTTGGCTGGTGTTGAACAAGATAGACAACGTGCCGGACGACGAACTGGAGCAGCATTGTCAAGCCATAATTGAAGAACTCGAATGGCAAGGGCCGGTATTTAAAATCTCCGCACTCAAAAACCAAGGCACTCAAGCCTTGATGTTCGCCATCATGGATTTTTTGGATCAACAAAAGGCGGCGCTACAGGCGGTAAAAAACGATGAGCCGGACTGAGTTTTGTAAAGCTAAGCGAGTGGTCGTCAAAATCGGCAGCTCGCTATTAACCGACGGCGGCCGGGGGCTAAATAAAGCGGCTATCGCGGATTGGGTGGCGCAAATGGCCGGTCTGCGCCGGCAAAACGTCGACGTCGTGTTGGTGTCGTCCGGTTCGGTCGCCGAAGGGATGAGCCGATTAAAGCTTAAAGCGCGGCCTAAGGTTTTGCATGAATTACAAGCAGCGGCTTCGGTTGGGCAAATGGGCTTGGTCCGGCGCTTCGAGGACGAATTTCAACTGCACGGTTTGTTGGCGGCACAGGTCTTGTTGACTCACGACGATTTATCCGACCGGCAGCGTTACTTGAATGCGCGCAGTACTTTATTGACACTGCTGGATTTCGGCGTCGTGCCGGTCATTAATGAAAACGATGCGGTCGCGACGGAAGAGATTCGCTTCGGCGACAACGACACCTTGGGGGCGTTGGTGGCGAATTTGGTGCAAGCCGATTTATTGATTATTTTGACCGATCAATTAGGTCTGTTCGACGCGAATCCGACCTTGAATCCCGATGCTAAATTGATTTCGCGCGTTAGCGTTGCCGAACCATTGCTCGATCAAGTGGCCGGAGACAGCATCAGCGGCCTGGGGCGCGGCGGCATGTTTACCAAAGTCCGGGCGGCGCGTTTGGCCGCGCGTTCCGGAGCGGCGACCGTCATTGTGTCGGGTAAAGCGGAGAAGGCGATCGATAGGGTGTTTTCCGGCGAAGATTTAGGGACCTACCTCGTTCCGACCTTGGAGCCGTTGGTTGCCCGTAAGCAGTGGTTGGCCGGGCAATTGCAGGTCAAGGGTAATCTGACGTTAGACGACGGGGCGGTGAAAATCTTGCGCGATGCCGGCAAAAGCTTGTTGGCCGTGGGCGTCAAAGCCGTGCAAGGGAGCTTCAAGCGCGGCGATTTGGTGTCCTGTCGGGATTTGCAGGGCCGGGAAATTGCCAGAGGATTAATCAATTATTCCGCTGACGAGGCGTTCAAAATCGCCGGCAAACCGAGCAATGAGTTCGAAACCTTGCTCGGCTATGCCGACGATGCCGAATTAATCCACAGAGACAATTTGGTATTGATCTAAAGCAGGCGTCCATAGCCGTGCGCTGTTTACGCGGAATTTCCGGAGGCAACCGTCGGTTTAAGTCTAGGTATTCTGGATGACGATGTTCGGAAATTTTCCGCTGTAATCTTTAGCGCGCAGTGCCAGTTTAGCGGCCATTTTCCGGGCAATGGCCTTATACATTTGTGCCGCTCGGCTGTCCGGGTCGGCGACAACGGTCGGGCGGCCGCTGTCGGCCAATTGCCTGATGCTGATGTCGAGAGGTAGCGAACCTAGCAGTTCCACGTGGTTTTTCTCGGCCATCGCCACCCCGCCGCCTTGGCCGAAAATGGCTTCTTCATGTCCGCAGTTGCTGCAAATGTGGATGCTCATGTTTTCCACCAAGCCTAAAATCGGCACGTTGACTTTCTCGAACATTCCCAAGCCGCGTTGCGCGTCGATTAGCGCGATGTCTTGCGGAGTCGTTACGATCACGGCGCCGCTGACCGGAATCTGCTGAGCCAAAGTCAGTTGGATGTCGCCGGTGCCCGGCGGCAAATCGATGATCAAGTAATCCAAGTCCGACCATTGGGTTTGGGTGAGTAGTTGCTGTAGTGCGCCGGTGACCATCGGACCTCGCCAAATCATAGGCTGGTCGGGATCGACGAGATAGCCGATGGAGATGGTTTGAATCCCGAACGATACTTTCGGCAACAACATTTTGCCGTCGACAGTGTCCGGTTGTCCGGACACGCCCAACATGGTCGGGATGCTGGGGCCGTATATGTCGGCGTCCAAAATGCCGACGTTTGCCCCTTCCGAGGCTAGCGCCAAAGCGATGTTAACCGAAGTAGTGGACTTGCCGACCCCGCCTTTGCCGGATGCCACGGCGATGATGTTTTTGACGTTGGGTAATGGCTTAAGGGTTTTTTGCACGGAATGGGCGGCGATGTTAACGTCGACTTCCAGTCTTATTTGGCCGACGCCGGGCAGAGAAGCTAATTTTTCCTGCAGACGCCGGCGCAACTCCTCTATATAGCTCTTAGCGGGATAGCCCAGTTCGATTTTTACCGAGACGTCTGCTCCTGCGACGGCGATTTGTTTTACCGCCTTGGCGCTGACCAAGTCGGTGGCCATATTGGGATCGATAAAAGTTTTAAGTAAATTTTCGACATCAGCCTTGTCAATGCCGGTCATTGCGGACTCCTAAATAAAAAAATCGGGTGAAAACCAAGTAAAACGCTAGGGATAGCGTAACACTGATTGGTCGCTTGGCCCAAGCGGCCGGCGGAGATTGTCAAACTGGCGCGTACGGTGTGGACACAGCCGAATTTGGTGCATTGCAAATAGAATTGCTTTCAAGAGCTTAGCGCAACAGTGATAAGACTTGATGCCCAGGTCTGCAAAATAGCGCATGGCACCGGCATACCTTCAATGCTTGTTTCCGGGAATGCCGCGTTTTAGTGCATCCAGCTTGCGTCGTTGTGCAGCCTTGCGCAAGATTTCCCGTCTTTGTTCGCCGCTAGCTTGCGACCAACTGCAAATTTCCGCGCAGGTTCTAAAACAGCCCAAACAAACGTCTTCCTCGTTCAGGCAGCAATTACGCACGCAGGGCGAAGGTACGGTATTGTCGTTCATGCTCACGTGGCGCAACCGGCAAAAAAAGCCCGGGCTTGGGCGATGTCTATGTCGATTTGCTGTTTCAACGCGGGCAACGACGAAAAACGGGTTTCGTCGCGTAGTTTCATTTTGAAATGCACTTCCACATAGCGCCCGTAGATATCCCGGTCAAAATCGAACAAATGCGTTTCCAACACCGGTTTGCTGACACCATCCACGGTTGGCCGGGTGCCTAGGTTGGCGACGCCGTGTAATGCTTTGCCGTCCAAGCCGCTCATGGTCACTGCGAACACGCCGACCAAGGGTGTATTTTTGCGGAACATTTTCAAGTTGGCGGTAGGAAAGCCTAGCTCTCGTCCGCGTTTGTCTCCGTGCGCAATGCGGCCGCATACCGAGTAATCTCGGCCCAGCAGCAGCTTTGCGGTGGCAAGATCGCCCTCTCCCAACGCATCCCGAATCAGAGTGCTGCTGACTCTTAAGCCGTCTAATTCGAAGGAATCGGTCGCTTCCACGCTGAAACCGGCTTGTTCGCCGATATGTTTTAGCAGCGCAAAGTTGCCCCGGCGGGCTTTGCCGAAATGGAAATCGTCGCCGACCACCAAATGTCTGATGTTGAGCCGGTCGATCAGAATGTGTTGGACGAAACGCTCCGCGTCGATATCCGCCAAAGTGCTGCAAAAAGGCAGCACCAGCAAATAATCGATAGGCAGTTTGGCGAAATGTAAGGCTTTTTCTCTTAAACGGGTCAAGCGGGACGGGGCGTGGTCGCCGAGGAAAAATTCCAAGGGCTGGGGCTCGAATATCATCGCGACCGTCGGTAGTCCAAGGTGCTGTCCGTGCGCCGCCAGTCGGGCGATTACGCGATGGTGGCCTAAATGCAAGCCGTCGAAATTGCCTATGGTGAGTACGCAGCCATGCTGCAGTGCTTCTAAGCGGTTGATACCCCGGATTAAACGCATCGGTGTAAGGAACTTAAAAGCCGTGATTCTAACAGGATCGGGTCGTTCAACCCATCCTCATTTATAATGACGGCCCGAAACCCGCAAGCGCCCAAGGCATGATAGACACACTTTATATCGAAGCCGCCGTTGCCGAGCATCCGCGGACCTTGGCGATTAGAAAAAATTTCGCCCAAGCCCGCATCGTCGAGTGCGAACGTTACGGTGAGGTGTTTAACCCGAAGGCGCAAAACTTTCGTTTGCAGAAACGCCGGCCAGCCTTGATTTTAGCCCGCAAACATCACAAATGGGTACTGCCGGCGCCACCCGGCTACGGCATAGGCGGCAGCCGCAATTATTATTTTTCCCATATGCTGAATTGTTTGTACGACTGCCGCTACTGTTTTTTGCAAGGGATGCTGGAGTCGGCCAATTACGTGCTGTTTGTGAACTACGAGGATTTTCAGCAGCAGATCCGCGACATTTGCGCGCAAACTCCGCAGCAGCCGGTGTATTTTTTCTCGGGTTACGATTGTGACAGTTTGGCCTTGGAGCCGGTGACCGGATTTGCCGACAATTTTTTGCCTCTATTCGATGCTTTGCCGAACGCCTGGTTGGAACTGCGCACCAAAAGCACGCAAATCAGAAGCTTGACGGCCCGCGAGCCTGTGGCGCGTTGCGTGGTGGCCTTTAGTCTGTCGCCGGAGGGGGTGGCCGAGAAAGTGGAAGCTAAAGCGCCGCCTTTGTTCAAAAGACTGGAGGCGGCGGCTAAATTGCAGCGGCAAGGTTGGCAGGTCGGTTTACGTTTCGATCCTTTGATCTATCAACAGGACTATCGGCGCCAATACCGCGCATTGTTCGAACAGGTATTCGCACGGATTGATCCGGCTCGCTTGCATTCGGTCAGCTTAGGGGTGTTCCGTTTGCCGGAGGCGTATTTTAAAAAAATGCACAAATTGTATCCGCAAGAGCGACTATTCTCGGGTCCGTTGCAAGCGCAAGCCGGCATGGTGTCGTACCGGGCGGATTTGGAACAGGCGATGTTCGAGGATTGCCGGCAGATGTTGTTGGAATACCTGTCTAGCGAGATTTTTTTTCCGTGTCGGGCTTGATGCGCACGCTTTTAGTCACAGGGGCCAGCTCCGGTATAGGCCGCGAGGTAGCCAGGCGCTTATTGATACAGGGACATACGGTGATAGGCACCAGCCGGGAGCCGCAGAAATTTCGGCCGGATATGCCGGGCTTCGTGGCGATGGGCTTGGATTTAGCGAATTTATCGGCTGTGGAACGGTGGGCAAAGCAGCTTAGCGACGATTATCCCGGCTTGGACGGCGTGATATTTGCCGCCGGATACGGTAGGTTCGGCGCGTTGGAGCAGATGTCCACACAGCAGATCGAGCAACTTATGACGGTGAATTTCACGGCGCAAGCCTGTTTGACCCGCTGGCTGCTGCCGCAGCTGAAGCAAAAACAGCACGCGAATCTGGTTTATATCGGATCGGAAGCGGCACTATCCGGTAGCCGCAACGGCAGCATTTATTGCGCCAGCAAATTTGCGTTGCGCGGATTTACTCAGGCATTGCGGGAGGAATGCGGTAGAACCGGGGTCAGGGTGTCGTTAGTGAATCCGGGCATGGTTGATACACCGTTTTTCGATCAGCTTGCCTTTCGGCCGGGTAGCGCGCCGGCGCAAGCGCTACAAGTACAGGATGTGGCGGACGCCGTTTGTTTCGTGTTGAATGCCGGCCGCTATTGCGCCTTGGACGAAATCAATTTAAGCCCGCTCACCAAAGTCGTTTCGTTCAAAAAATAACCGCATGCTCAGTCGCCTTGTCGTCTATTTTGCCTATTCGTTGAAAGCGTCCGGTTCTTACCAAGCCATAAAGCGTTTTTGTTGGGATTTTTTGGAGAATCCGGCCGGTAAGGCTAAATCGTATTTCGATAGCTTTATGATCTGCCTGGTGTTTCTCAGCGTTTACCTGCTGTTGTACGAAACCGGTTATCCGTCCGGCGGACCGGGCGACCTGATCGAGTGGGGTATTCTGATCGTGCTGGTCGTAGAATACCTGTTGCGGCTTTGGGTATATTCCGATAGCCACGAAATCATTATTGCCGACTACGAAAAAGCCGCTTACCTGAACGTCCGCTTCAGGATTTTTGCGGCCTTGGGCAAAGCCTTATTCAAAAAAGTCGAATATGTGGTGTCGCCGTTCGCGATTATCGATTTGCTGGCGATCTTGCCCAGTTATCGGCCGTTACGCATCTTGCGGATTTTTCTGATCTTTCGCTTATTCAAGCTGTTTCGCTACTCCGACAGCATCCGCTTGTACGCGGACGTGCTAGCCGGCAGGCGCTTCGAGTTGTTAAGCCTTTTGATATTCACCGGTTTTTTGCTGTTTATCGCCGCGGTTTCCATTTACGTGTTCGAATATCCCGAAGCCGGTACGGATATTCGCAATTTGTTCGATGCATTTTATTGGGCCATCGTCACCTTGGCGACGGTGGGTTACGGCGATATAACCCCGCACACTTCGGGGGGGCGGCTGGTCGCTATCATCTTGATCTTTACCAGCATCGGTATCCTGGCATTTTTTACCTCGATTTTGATTGCCGCTTTCAACGAAAAGATGCCGGAATTGCGGGAAAACAAAATATTAACCGAGCTCAAGCGGCGTAAGGGTTACGTGATTATCTGCGGCTTCGGGCGGGTTGGGCAGGAAGTTGCCGGTCAGCTTGCGAAGGACGGCCAAACTTTCGTGGTCATCGATAAAGATGGACAAAACGTCGCGCTGGCCCGAAAACTCCGCTACCCGGCAATCTGCGCCGACGCCACCCGTAACGAAGTGTTGATCAACGCCGGAATTTGCCGCGGTGCCGACACCATTTTATGTATCACCGGCGACGACGTGGTCAACGTGTACGTTACCTTGACCAGTCGGCATTTGAATAAGACGATTCGCATCGTATCCCGGGCAAACCGTCAGGAAAATCAGAACAAACTGTATCAGGCCGGCGCGGATAGCGTGATTTTGCCGTTTCAAGTGGCCGGCTTGTTGGTTGCCGAATACTTGGGGCAGCCGGTGGCGTTCGAAGCCTTGTCCGGGGTGTTGCGCCAGCAAGGCGATATTGCAATGGAAACCGTGTTGGTTGATGCAGAATCGCCTCTGGATCGTCGCCAAATCGGTCAATTGCAATTACAGCAATGGAAGTTGACTTTGCTTGGGGTGATTAGCGGCAACGCCATTCATTTAAAACACAAGAACAAATATCGGGTAAAGCAGCAGCATTTTTATTTCAACCCGGAAGCGCATTTCGAACTGCGGCAAGGCGATCTATTGGTAGTGTTGGGGCATAAATACGGTATCGAACATTTCCGCAGCGAATTGGTGCAGCGGCGTCTGCGCGGCAAGGCAATGCCATGAAAGCTATCGCGGTGTTCGGCTATAACCGGCTTTCCAGGGAGGCGATGAATCGTATCGACATCGCTACCCATAGAATGATCGTTTACGATCACCAGTTGGCACATGTGCAGCAGGCCGAAGAATCGGGATTCGATGCACGCTTGCTGGATTTTCGCAGCGACGAAGAGCTCAAGTCGGTCGGCATCGGCGGCCCGGTGGATGCCTTGCTCTGTTGTTTCGAGGACGACTCGGAAAATGTATTTCTTACCCTGTCGGCGCGCGGCTTGGATCCGGATTTGCAAATTATCGCGATCGTGGAAAATCCCGACGCGTCGGAAAAGCTGTTGGCAGCGGGGGCGAATAAGATTATCGACCCATACCAAATTTGTGGTAGCAAAATACACGAGATGCTGACCCGGCCGGAAATTACCGATTTGTTCGATCATACCGTGTTCGGCCGCCACGATTTGCATTTGGCCGAAGTTGTCGTGCCGGAACGCTGCAGTCTGTTGGAAGTCGAAATCGGTCGCTTGGCTTTAAACAGCCGCTACAATTTAGTGTTGGTCGGAGTGGTGAACAAACGTCAGGGAGGTCGCATGCATTGGGCGGCGGAACAAGCCGAGCGGCGTTTGAATCCGGGCGATGTGTTGGTAATTTTGGGCCCCTCGCGGGAAATTAGAGCTTTCAAGCAGGACGTGAACGATGAATCTGGCAATGTTTAAGCCGCGCATATGGTTTTTAATCGGGTTTTTGGGCTGTATTTCGCTGTTGGGCATGGGGGCCTATCTTCAGTTCGTCCAAGAATTGGAACCTTGCCCGTTATGTATTTCTCAACGTTTGGCCATTTTGGCGACCGGTCTGGTGTTTCTGGTTGCCGCCCTTCATAACAAGGGAATCAAGGCTTACGCGATTGGCGGGGCGGTCAGTGCCTTAATCGGCGCGAGCATCTCCAGCCGACACGTTTGGCTGCAGCATTTGCCGCCTGAACAAGTGCCCGAGTGCAGCCCCGGCTTGGAGTATGTTTTCAAGCATTTTCCCTTGACCGATACCGTGAAGTTGATGTTGACCGGAACCGGCGAGTGCGCGCAAGTGGATGCGACGTTTTTGGGCTTGAGCATTCCGGCTTGGACGTTAATCGCCTTTCTGTTGTTGGCCATGTTCAGTTTGTTGGCCATTGTTCTTGCTAAACGGCAAGCGGCGGACGAATTGCTTTAAACGGTATCGAATCGACGCCCGGCAATGATGTTATGCACAAAAATGGATCATGCGCTTAAGCTGCGCCGTTTTCGAAAATTTGAGATTCCAGATCGAAATATTTTTATGTAACTAATTGAATATAAACAATATTATTCATTGTCGCAAAAATGGTCAATTTAAAAAAATTGTAATAAAAACCGGCACTAATCCTAGTAATTCCATTGCCATCCACAGAGTTATCCACAGCTTTTGTGGGTAACTTGAGTTTCGTAATGCCGATAATGGTTTAGCCGGCAAATATCTATAGGTACATCACAAAACATGCCTAATTGTGACGCATCGCACACGAGCGTCCTGCAAGTGGCAATCGCCGTCCCCTTGCCTCGCTTGTTCGATTATTTGCCGGCCGAGGCTGATTCCGGTCAGGATTACTTGCCGGGCATCAGGTTGTGGGTGCCTTTCGGCCGGTCGCGCAAAGTGGGGGTATTGGTGGCCGTCCAGTCCGGCAGTGCCATAGAACGGCAACGCTTGAAGCGGGTTGAACAAGCGATCGATACGCAACCGTTATTGTCGACCCAAGACCTGCAGCTATTGCAATGGGCTAGCCGTTATTATCACCACCCGATAGGCGAAGTGATGTTGACGGCTTTTCCGGTCCAACTGCGGCATGGAAAAATGGCCGAGTTCAGCCAAGCGTTCGGCTATGCGTTAACCCAAGAAGGCGAGCGGGCCGCGGAAACGTGTACGCGAGCGCCCAAGCAATTGGCATTGCTCAAGCGCTTGCAGGCCGGACGGCAGGTTGTCACCGCCGCCGAGTTGGCGCAAGACAGGCCGCTGCTGAAAGTCTTGTTACAAAAGGGGTGGGTGCACAGGCTGCCCGTCCCAGACAACCTTGCATTCTCTGTAGACATGGCACCGGCATTGGCGCCGAATCCAGCCCAGCAACAAGCCATAGACGCGGTAAGCGCTCAGCTGGGCCGATTTTCGGTGTTCTTGTTGCAAGGGGTGACAGGTAGCGGCAAAACCGAAGTCTATATGCAGATCATGGCTAAGGTATTGGCCCTGGGCTTGCAGGTTTTGGTACTGCTGCCGGAAATTACCTTGACGCCGCAATTGGAACAACGGTTTAGGCAACGTTTTGCCACGGGCATCGTTTGTTTTCATTCCAAACTCAGTGACGGCGAGCGGACGCGGGCCTGGTTGACGTTTCAACGGGGCCAAGCCGGGATTATGCTGGGTACCCGCTCGGCGCTGTTTACCCCTATGCCCAAGCCGGGTTTGATTATCCTGGACGAAGAGCACGATAGTTCGTTCAAGCAGCAAGATGGTTTTAGGTTCTCGGCCCGGGACGTGGCGGTCGCGCGCGGTAAGTTGCTGCATATTCCGGTCTTGTTGGGATCGGCAACCCCTTCGTTGGAATCTTTGTTCAACGTCCGGCAGCAGCGTTACCGCTTGTTGGAGCTACCGGGCCGGGCCGGGGCCGCCGAGCAACCGAATATGCAAATCCTGGATATCCGCAATCACTATTTACAGGCCGGATTATCCGAAGGGTTGTTGCAGGCGATGCGGGCGAAGTTGCAGCAAGGCCAGCAAGTACTGCTGTTTTTGAATCGCCGCGGTTATGCGCCGGTGCAGATTTGCCATGCATGCGGTTGGGTGGCGCGTTGCCGGTTTTGCGATGCCAATTTGGTGATACACGCCGCCGAAAACCGCTTACGCTGCCACCACTGCGGCGCTTCTTACGTGTTGACCCGGCAGTGTCCGGCCTGCAAAACCGGAGAAATGCGGGCGCTAGGCGCCGGTACCGAGCGGATAGAGCAGGAGTTGGTCGCTTTATTTCCGGAACACACCGTCGTCCGTCTGGATAGGGACAGTACCCAGCGCAAAGGCACGCTGGAAACGTATTTGCAGCAAATCAACGCCGGCGCAGCGGATATTATTTTGGGAACGCAAATGTTGGCTAAAGGCCATCATTTTCCCAACGTGACCCTGGCGGCGCTTTTGGACATCGACAGTGGCTTATTCAGCATCGACTTTCGCAGTTCGGAAAAATTGGCTCAATTAATCGTGCAAGTCGCCGGACGGGCGGGGCGGGGCGAGCAGCGCGGGACTGTGATCCTGCAAACGCGCCACCCGCAACATCCGTTACTGTCGATTCTGCTGCAAGCCGGTTATTCCGCTTATGTCGAGGAGTTATTGAACGAACGCCGTCAGGCCGGCTTGCCTCCCTACACCCACCATGCCTTATTGCGGGCGGACGCCAAGCAGGCTGCAGCTGCACAAGGTTTTTTAGCCGCCGTTCGCGCTTGGACGCAGCAAAATCAGCTGTCGGCCGTCCAGGTGTTGGGACCGGTGCCGGCGCCGATGTCGCGCAGGGCCGGGCAGTTTCGGTTTCAATTGCTGTTGCAGAGCCCGAACCGCAAGGCGTTGCATGGCTTGCTGGATAGGCTGGTGCAGCATATCGACGGTTTAGAAGGCGCGAAACAAGTGCATTGGTCGTTGGATGTAGATCCTGCCGATTTGAGTTAGTCCGGATGGATGGAAAGGCTTATGTCGAATGCTGCATCCGGTTGAGCGCAGAAAGCGACGGCTGTTTTAATCAAAACTATCGGTTTACTAACGGTTAATCTTTGCTAGTATTAGGCTCAGGATGATAATTTTGTGAAGGATGCCTATTTTTTAAACATTTCGTAGTTAGGGTGTTTCTATGAACTTTTCTAAAGCTTTGCTCGCGTTAGCCGTGGGGCTAGGTGTCGCATCTTCCTCCGCGCAGGCGGCACTGGAAGATTTGGGCACCGATAACTCTAGTGTGGCTACTGCGCAGTATGTGGGTACTCTTACCGGTGCCGATCCGGTCATCAATGTGTTGGGTGTGCGCGGCTCGGTATACGGCGGTTTGATAGTCGATAACGACGATGTGGATTTTTACAGCTTCGACATAACTGCGCCTACTTGGCTTAAATTGACTGTTACTACGCCGGACGGTCCGCTATTTGGCGATGATCCCATAGTCGGGTTGTTCGACACGAGCGGAAGCCTTGTGGCATATGACGATGATGCCGGTCCCGGTTTCGACGCCTTTCTGGTTTGGGAAATTACCGAGCCGGGCACTTACACGGCGGCAGTTGCCGGTTATGACGATTTTGGGTTTGAAAGTCTTGCCGGTGTCAGTACCGACTTCTTCTATACCTTGCAAATCGATATCGCCGCGGTTCCTGTGCCTGCCGCGGTTTGGCTGATGGGCTCGGCACTGTTAGGCTTGGGTTTGACCGGCAAGAAAAGAAGCGCGTAACGCGCTATCTTGCCGTGCGTGACCGGGCGTAGCTTGTCCCGAGTCATATTTGGTTCGTTGATTGCCTTTTGGCGCGGCGAACGAGAAGGTGGTTGCTCTCTGATGACGGGAGGGGGGAGATTAGGCCGTTAAACGGCCCCTACTCATCCTACCTGCTTCATCAGGGATTTGTGTTGAAAATAGCGCTTGCCACAGACAAGCGGCTCCCGACTGCGAAACGGCCCGAATTCGGGCCGTTCTTCTTAGTGCTGGACGCGGCAACAGTGCTGTGGCTGCGTCTTAATCATTTTATTCCTTAATGCATGCCCTTGTTGTCCCATGGCCAGGGGTGCTTGTCGCTCAGTCGCCAAAACGTGGCAATTTTCGGGCGTTCTAACCAAAACGCGTCCAGCAGCAACTGATGACGCTCGGCAAATATTTCCGCTAATGCCGGCGGCGGTTGGTGTCCGAAGTAACGATTCAAATACTCCCGGCGTACACAAGAATTTTGAATGTCGCCCAATAAAGTCAGATAGGTTTGCAGGCTGGCCAGATGGCCGTCGGGGAGCGGGGGTAGCAGCTCGCTGGCGGTAATTAGCAGATAGCGTAACTTTTTCAATGCGATGCGCAGTTTGTGCAGCGTTTGCGGCTGTTGGGCGTCTATTGCACGATAACGCTGGAGGGCAACCGCGTATACGGCGTCTATCGCGGCTAAGCAAGCCCGTGGCAGATTCATTTCGCGTAGCGCCGGCAAAACGCGTTTTTGCACTTTAGCTAGCAGCAGTTCTTGCGAATTGCTGTCCAAGACATGGAGTTGTCGCGGGATAGCGGCTAACAAACGACGTTCGTTGGCGCGCAAATAAGCGAGAAAAGGCGCTATCTCCGGCAAGGCATTCAAATCCAGCAAATCGGCCAGCATGACTTGGGTGTCGCGCAATTCGTCGAAGCCGTCCAGCTGAGATTTAAGGTCTTTTCTAAGTTTGCGCAACGCCGGGTCGGGCGCCAGAATCTGCAGTAGTTCTATGAAAGCGAGCAAACGGCGCAGACTGATACGCAGTTTATGTACCGCGGATTCGCTGGCTTGGTTGCGACAGGCTTGCAAGCGTGATAAATGTTTGGCCCAATGACGCTCCAACGCTGCTTGGATGAGTTTGGCGTCCTCTTTGGCCATGACGCAGTCAGGATTTTCGGCTTTGCAAGCGCTTTTTGCGCATGATCAGCGTGACGATAGGCCCGGATGCGGCGTAACCGACCGCCAGTAAAAACAGCATGCGTTGCGGTTGGGCCAGCACGAAACCGATGACCAACATCGCCAAGATCGTGGCGATGAACGGTACTTTGTTTTTGAAGTCGATTTCTTTGAAGCTGGAATAGCGAAAGTTGCTGACCATCAGCAATCCGGTGGAAATGGTGGCGACGAGCACCAAGTACTTGAAGTTTTCCACTTGATAGCCGTTTTCCACGCAAAACCATAAGCCGCCGGCTAAAATTGCCGCCGCCGCCGGGCTGGGTAGGCCTTGAAAATACCGTTTATCCGCCACTTCGACTTGGGTATTGAATCGCGCCAAGCGCAAAGCTCCGCCGGCCATGTGCACGAACGCGGCGAACAAGCCGACTTGCCCCATGCTGGATAAGGTCCACAAATACATCACGATGGCCGGGGCGGCGCCGAACGACACCATATCGGACAAGCTGTCGTATTCCACGCCGAATTCGCTTTGGGTATTGGTCAAACGCGCAACCCGGCCGTCCAAGCCGTCCAATACCATCGCCACGAATAATGAAATGGCGGCGGTCTCGAAGCGGCCGTTGATCGCCGAAGTAATGGCGTAGAAGCCGGCAAACATCGCGCCGGTGGTGAACAAGTTGGGCAGCAGATAAATGCCGCGGTGACGCTTGGGCGGTGGTGTTTGGATCATGATGGGCGTTGACAGTCGATAACTGGTCGGCCATTTTACATGGACCGCCGCCGGCCGGCTATCGCAATACGATGACAAAAACGGCAGCGGTTGATCAAGCCGCGTCCGCTTTAGTTTCGGCCGAGGACGTGGTGGTTGGGAAAAAGCGCTTTCCTCAATTGCGGTTGCCGAATACAGTGCGCTGTTTTTAGTGATATGCGGTAAATGTTATGAATGCTAAAACGTGTGACGTACTCTGTATCGGCCATGCCAGCTACGATTTGGTGTTTTCGATCGCCCGTCATCCCGGTGCGGACGAAAAGTTGTTTGCCGACGGTTTGCTGAGTTGCGGTGGCGGGCCGGCGGCCAATGCCGCGGTGACGGTCGCCCGGCTTGGTTATCAGGCCGGTTTCGCCGGCTATTTAGGCAACGACGTTTATGGCGACAGTCATTGCCGGGAATTGCGAGTAGAGGGCGTGGACCTTGGTTTGCTGGTGCGGGGTGCTTCGCCCACTCCGTTGTCGACGATTTTGGTCAAACCGGACGGCAAACGGGTCTTGATCAACTACAAAGGCGATACCCAAGCCTTGCCGGCCGAACGCATCGCCTTCGCCGGCGTGCAAGCCAAGGTAGTGTTGTGCGACGGCCACGAGCCGCATTTGGCCTTGGCCGCTAGCCGGGCGCTGCCGAACGTACCGACGCTGCTGGATGCCGGCTCATTACACGACGGTACCCGTTTGTTGATGGATAAAGTGGATTATCTGCTGGCTTCGGAAAAATTCGCCCTGCAATTGGCCGGTGATGAGGGGGACGCCTTGACGCAAATGGCTGCGATGGCGCCGGTTGCGGTGATTACCTTGGGTGAACGCGGTTTGTTGTGGCGGCGCGGCGAGCAAACCGGCCGCATGTCGGCGCCGCCGGTGCATGCGCTGGATAGTACCGGAGCCGGCGACGCCTTTCACGGCGCGTTTGCCGCCGGCTTGGCGGCAGGGATGGCTTGGGAGGATCTGCTGCGATTTGCCAGCGCGGCCGGCGCATATTGCTGCACGCGCATCGGGGCTAGGCCCGGTATGCCGAATACGGCGCAAGTTGCGGCGTTGTTGCAAAGCTGGCCGGCCGAATAAACGCTTTTTCAGCGCACACGGTTCGCGGTTGATTGTGCGCCCGAATGCGCATTAGAGGACGAAGTCCTCAATGCAGCTACGTTACAACAGATGAGGAATGCCTCCCTGGGAATAGCTCCTGGCATGGCTGAATAGTTACAAATATCCTATTATTGGGTCTAATGGTTGTAATATCGAAATGATGCGCGCCTTTGGACGCATCCTAGGGTATATTGATTATCAGTGGGTTGCGAGCCGTGATCGTGTCTAAAAAAACCGAGTGCCGCCTTAATTACCTGTCAAAATTCCGTACTAAGGGCTTACGCCGCTTCCCAAGATAACTGTCCGATCAATAATTGCAATGTTGTACCCTGTTGTCTATCTTGCAGGCACCTTATTGGCGTGTCTATCGATTAAACCCGGTTTTGCAGCAGTGGCCGGCGAAGCCGAAGCCGTTGAAGAGACTAGCGAACTATTGCCGCTAAGCTGGGAGGAAGTGACAGAGCTGGATATTTCCACTTTATCCAGGCAGACCCAATCCGTCAAAAACAGTCCGGCCGCCGCTTTCGTGATTACCGCGGAAGACATCCGTCGCTCCGGAGTAACCACGCTGCCGGAACTGCTGCGCATGGTGCCCGGCATGAACGTGGCGAAGGTCAATGCTTGGAATTGGGCGATTAGCGCCCGCGGATTCAACGACTTGTACGCAAACAAACTGCAGGTCATGATAGACGGGCGCAGCATCTACGACCCTTTGGTCAGCGGGGTATATTGGGGGCAACAGAACTTATCCTTGTGGGATATAGAGCGCATAGAGGTGTTAAGAGGCCCCAGCGGCAGCTTGTGGGGCGCGAATGCCGTTAACGGAACGGTCAACATCGTTACCCGCTCCGCCCGCGACACCCAGGGCGGTCTATTGTTCGGTGGCGGCGGAAGCGAAGAGTTGGGCTTCGGCGGTGTCCGCTACGGCACCAAGATTTCCGAAGATTCTTATTTGCGCGGTACCGTGAATACCGCTTACCGAGACTCCAGTGCCGATCTGACGGCCACGGACGACACGCACGATAACGGAAACGCGCAAAACGCCACGCTACGGATGGACAGCCAATTGAGCCGAAACGATCAATTGACGTTGGAAGCTACTCTAGCCCGCTATCGACAACGCGGTTATCTGATCGGCGTTACTTCCGAAACGCCGCCGCTGTGGGTGCAGAACGATTTCGGTCGGGACGGCATGACCGGCAGCCTGCAAGGCAACTGGAAACATACGACCGATAGCGGTCATCTTATCCAAACCAACTTTGCGTTTACCCAAACCCATTGGCTATTGGGAACGATACAAATGGACCGTTCGCACGCGGTTCTCGATGTCCAACACAGCCTACCCAAACTGGATAGCCACCAAATTTTGTGGGGCCTGAACTTTCAGACCGTACACGATCAATTCCAAAATAGTTTGACACTGGGTTTCGAGCCGGCCAAATTCGCGCAATACAACGTCGGCTGGTATTTACAGGATCAAATTGACATCCTGGACGATTTGAAACTGACCTTGGGCAATCGGGTAGAACACTTTACCTTCACCGGCTGGGAAACCGAACCCAACCTACGTTTGATTTGGACGCCCAATAAGGCGCACAGTCTATGGGGAGCCGTGTCCCGGGCGGTGGTGTTGCCCAATCGGGCGCAACACAGTATTCGCCTGTTTGTACCGATTCCGGGCAGTAGCGATTTTGTCGACGTGAAGGCCAATCCGGACATGAAAACCGAAAACCTGCTGGCATTCGAATTGGGTTGGCGCTGGCAAATTCTGCATAACTTCGATATCGATACCGCGGCGTTCTACAACATTTACGACAGGATGCAAGGCACTCAATTTGACGGCACAACGTTGAATAGCCCCGATTTTGCCCCGGCTTTTCCAACCAACGTTCCAATCTATCCTGCAACGGTTAGCAATAGCCGGCAAGTAAAAAGCTACGGTGTGGAGCTCTCGGCCAACTATCGAGCCAATAGCGCCTGGCGCTTACAAGGCGCGTATAGCCTCAATCGATTCGACGTGAATTACGATACCTCGCGCCGCTGGTTCAGAGACGAGTTAACCGAACCGCATTCCAGCCCTAACCATACCTTGTCGCTACGCTCCTTATACAACCTGACCAACGAAATCGAATTGGATGCCTGGTTCCGCTATGTGGGTAGAATCGTGGTCGACCGGGACATGGCCATTCCCGACTACTTCACCATGGATTTACGGTTAGGATGGCATCCGCATAAAGACTTGGAAATTTCGATCAGCGGGCAAAACTTATTGGACAATCAACACCCGGAATTTAGCGATATTTTGTACATACCGGTTGCCAGCCAGATCCAGCGTAGCGTGTTGGCGCAATTTTCCTGGCGTTTCTGAGTCTTGAGCTGTGAATCGTTTCGCTAAGCTTTCGGTTGTCTTATTGCTACTCAGCGTCAGCGTTTGCCTAAGCCGTCCGGCAGCGGCCGACGATGCATTGGTCAGCCGGGAGTACCAGCTCAAAGCGCTCTATCTATTTCACTTCGTCGAATTAACCGAATGGCCGAAAGCCGACCAGGTGACTATCTGTTTATGGGGCGACAGCCCGTTACGCGCTTATTTACCGGCGTTGGACGGCCAACAAGTGGGCGGTTCTACGGTACAAGCAGTAAGCGAACCCTTGCCGGAGATGGCTCGGTGCCAAATTTTGTTTTTAAGCGATCCGCATACCTTAACCCAAGACATCCTGAATCAAGCGGAATCCCGCCATATCTTGCTGGTTAGCGACAGCGAGGATTTCGCCGAACGCGGCGGCATGATTCAATTCACTTTACGCAACAACAAGCTAAAACTGATCGTTAATTTAGCGGCGGTTAAGCGCGCCGGTCTAAAACTCAGTTCCAAATTGCTACGTATGGCGGAAATAGTGCAATGAACAGGCCTTGCAGCCCTCGGATTTCGATTGTCAACAAATTAGCCAAAGCATTGCGGTTGATGGCGATCTTGACCTTATTCGTCGCCACGGTCTCTCTCTCTGTGCGCGAGTTCAACGATCTGCACCAAGAGCTCAACACCAAATTGACGCTGACCGCCGATATGATCGGGCAGAATTGCAGCTATCCGATTGTGTTTGAAGACAAAAAAACCGCGCAGGAAGTTCTCAATGCTTTGGCTCACGATCCGGACATAATCTCCGGCGTCATTCGATCTGCGAACGGAGAAATTTTTGCAAGCTATGCCAAAGCGACTTCCAACTGGCACATCCTATGGCCTAAGGCCTTGCAGAAAAACCATACGACCCGGCGTCCTATCTTGGATGCGAACAATAGGGAAATCGGCGACATCGTTTTGGTGGCCGATCTAAAACAACCCTACCATGCGCTGATTCGCAATGCGGCCTTAAACGCCGCAATCGTCTTCGCTGCTTTAAGTATCGCCGCTGTTTTCGTATTGCGGTTACAGCGTTCGTTGCTGACGCCTATCGTGCATTTGGCCAACATCGCTCGGCAAATCGAGCGCGACCACGATTACAGCAAGCGCTCCGACTACGCCGGCAATGACGAAATTTCCGATTTATCCGAGGCTTTCAACAGCATGTTGTCGCAAATTCAAGCCAACGAAGCCTATTTGGAAAACCAAGTGCTGTTGCGCACCCGCGAGCTGCAGATTGCAAAACAAGAAGCCGAGCAGGCCAACCAGACCAAAGGCGAATTTCTAGCCAATATGAGCCACGAAATTCGCACGCCCATGAATGCGATTGTCGGCTTAGTGGAGCTCTGTTTAAATAGCGAAATCAGCGACAAGTTGCGAACTTATTTGGAACGGGTGGAAGCGGCCTCGCATTCCTTGATGGATATCATCGACGACATCTTGGATTTTTCGAAAATGGAAGCCGGAAAAATGAAGCTGGAAAGCATTCCGTTTTTGCTGGAAGACGTTCTGGAGCAAGTCTTCGCCACGATGAATCAATTGGCGGCCCAGAAAGGTTTAAAACTGAGCTGCCCCGCTTCCGGTACCGTACACGCGGTGATCGGCGACCCGCAACGCCTCAGGCAAATCCTGATCAATTTGATCGGCAATGCGATCAAGTTCACCGAATATGGCGAAGTCGGCATCAGTGTGGTCGAATTGAACCGTACTTCGCAGCATATTAGTTTGCAATTTTGTGTCAGCGACACCGGCATAGGCATTAGCGAAGCGCAACAACAACGCTTGTTTCAAGCCTTCTCGCAAGGCGATAGCAGCGTGACCCGCACACACGGCGGAACCGGCTTAGGCTTGGTGATTAGCAAACAACTCGTCGAACAAATGGGAGGAACGATACGGGTAGTCAGTCAGAAGCAGGTCGGCTCCAAGTTTATTTTCAGTGTAAAACTCGGCGTTGCAGACTTCGCTAGCGTGCTCTACGCTCGGCAGCAAAATGGTTCGCCTATGGCCTCCAAACACAGTCATCAGCTTCGAGGCCGCAAAGTGCTTCTCGTCGAAGACAACGAAATTAACCGAATTGTCGCGGTCGAACTGTTGGAAAAAGTGCTGATTCAAGTGGATGTCGCCGAAAACGGTGCAATTGCTTTGGAGAAGCTGGCCCAACATCGTTATGACTGTATATTGATGGACGTACAAATGCCGGAGATCGACGGTTATATGGCTACTAAACGCCTAAAAGAAATGGACGCCTGTAAAAACGTCCCGGTGATAGCGATGACGGCTAACGCCATGCAGGAAGACAAATTGAAGTGCTTGGAAGCGGGTATGGTGGACTATATCTGTAAGCCGATATTGCCCAAAACGCTGTATGCCGTGTTGGAAAAGTGGCTGGCCCCGGAGCGGGAGCAAGAATAAAGCTTATTGACCTTGTTCGGTCACAACGACGCCTATATTGTTTTTTTGCAGCAATTCCTTGATCTTGGCGACACTGGACGGATTGTCGTAAGGGCCGATTTTGACTCTATGCCAGATGGCGCTTCCGACCTTGGCTTTCTCGACTCGCGCTTCTATCCCCAATAAAGCCAGTTTGGCCTTGTGCCGTTCCGCCTCGGCTCCCTCACGGAAGGAGCCGGCCTGCATGACGTAGCGCACCGCCTTGCTTTTGCCTACCAATTCTTCTCTGACCCGGCTTTGAATTTCGTAATCGGGTATTACGGTTTCGGCTTGCGGCAGGATGGTATAAAAATCGTAACGCGGCTCGACTACCGGCTGCACGGCCGCAACCGGCTTAGGATCGGGGGGCTGCTCCGGCGTTTTTAGTTCGGAAACGTTGGTTTGTGCCGGTTCGCCGCTACGAGACGCTAACAACTCTTCAACCTTCCGGCTAACAATGTGTAAGAACGCGCCGAAAACCGCAATCAATGCAAGCACCAGCAACCAGCGCCGCCATAATGGCGGCTGCTTTGCGGCTTGACGCCGGGAGGCGCTATAGGCGGACGATTGAACGCGGTGTTTGTAATCTCTGGCCATTACATCGATTCTGGGGCGTTTATTTTCAATAAACCTAATGCATTAGCGAAAACCTGTTTAACCGCGCAAATCAGGTTTAGCCGGGCATTACACAGACCGTCGTCGTCTACCAGAAACTGGTGAGCGTTGTAGTAACTATGGAACTGGTTGGCTAATTCGCGTAAATAGGTAATCAGCTGGTGCGGCTCGAACTGCGTAGCAGCGCGCTCCACTACTTCCGGATATTTCCAGAGTGCGGTCAATAATTCGGTTTCGTGGCTCTCGGTCAACGAGCGTAAATGTCCCATTCCCAAGGCCAAGTCGCGCGGGCGATGTTTTTCGTCCAGTTGCCTTAGCACGCTGCAAATCCGCGCATGCGCATATTGGACATAGTAAACGGGATTATCGTTGGTTTTCGAGGTGGCTAGTTTCAAATCGAAATCCATGTGCTGTTCCGATTTGCGCATCGCATAGAAAAAGCGGCAGGCGTCGTTACCGACCTCGTTGCGCAATTGTCTTAGCGTAACAAACTCCCCCGAACGCGTGGACATTTGCACTTTTTCGTCCCCGCGATAGAGCACCGCAAATTGCACCAACAACACTTTTAGCTTGGTTTCGTCGGCTCCCAAGGCCTGCATAGCCGCTCTGACCCGCGGAATATATCCGTGATGGTCCGCCCCCCAGATATTGACGATCTGATCGAAACCGCGGTCCAACTTGTTCATATGGTAAGCAATGTCCGAGGCGAAATAGGTCGTTTGGCCGTTGTCGCGCACTACCACCCGATCTTTTTCGTCTCCCAGTCGGCTGGACGCGAACCAAGTTGCCCCATCCTGTTTGTACAAGTATCCGGCGGAATCCAAACGTTGCAAGGCTTGGGGTATCGAATCGTCCTCCATCAAACTGCGTTCCGAAAACCAGTGCTGATAACTCACGCCAAACTCGGCGAGATCGTCCTTGATGTCCGCCAATATGTCGTCCAGCCCGACTTGAAACACCGACCGATAATCCGCTTCGCCCAACAAAGTTTTGGCTCGGTCTATCAATGCGTCGATGTGCTTTTCCTTGTCGCCGCCTTGTGCTTCGTCGGCAGGCAAATCAGCTATGACTGCACCGGCCGCGCGGCGGTATAACTCGCCATCGCGTTGATGCAAGCTGCGAGCGATGTCGCGGATGTAATCACCCCGGTAGCCGTTACCGGGAAACGGTAACACTTCGCCGCATTCTTCCAGGTAACGCAACCAAACGCTGGTTGCCAGAATATCCATCTGCCGGCCGGCGTCGTTGACGTAGTATTCGCGTTCCACCGTGAAGCCTACCGCTGCCAACAAATCCGCGACGGCGGAGCCGTAAGCGGCCCCGCGTCCGTGCCCGACGTGCAAAGGTCCTGTGGGATTGGCGGAAACGAATTCCACTTGCACCCGTTTGCCTTGACCTGACTGGCTTAAGCCGAATGTCGAACCGGCAACGTGGATTTGCTTGACGATATCGAATAAATAATCCGGATTCAGAAAAAAATTGATAAAACCGGGGCCGGCGATTTCAACCTTGCTGATCAGCCGGTCGGCCGGCAGTGCGGCGATAATCTTTTCCGCCAACTGGCGCGGATTGGATTTAGCGGGTTTTGCCAACATCATGGCCAGATTGGTGGCGAAGTCGCCATGTTGCGCGTCGCGAGCCCGTTCCAACACGATTTGTACGGTTAGTTCGCGATCCAGAACACCTTGCGCTTTCAATGCGTCTATAGCGTTTTGCAACAGGTATTCGAGCTTTGTTTTCATTATTGATGAGAAAAAACGGGGACGAAATTGCGGCTATTATCCCTGAAAACCCCCATCGTGGCTACCGAGAGCGGGAGTTACCGCCGGCTTCGCTTGCTGATTACAGCCCCGCAACCGCAGGAAACCGGACTGAGTTTCGAAACTTATCGGCGCTCGCCGAATAGCGCCGTGCCGATCCTGACCATGGTGGCTCCTTCCATGATTGCTGCTTTCAAGTCGCCGCTCATGCCGAAAGAATAGCTGTCCAAACTGGGATCGTTAAGCTGTTGAACGGCTTGGTGTAAGCTGCGATAAGGCAGCCGTTGTTTTGCATAGTTAGTTTCCGGTTCCGGAATGGCCATCACGCCGCGCAAGCGCAATCTCGGCAATTGACGTACCGCGCTTACCAGTTCGGGCAAGTTAGCCAGACTAACGCCGGACTTGCTACTTTCTTCGCTGATATTTACTTGCAAGCAGATGTTCAACGGGGGTAAGCGCTCGGAACGCTGCTCGCTCAAGCGTTGGGCGATTTTTAATCTGTCCACGCTGTGTACCCAGGCGAAATGACTGGCGATGGGCTTGGTTTTATTGGATTGAATGGGGCCGATGAAGTGCCAGCTAATATCGAATGCGGCCAGTTGTTGTTGCTTAAACAGCGCCTCCTGCACATAATTTTCCGCAAAATGGCGTTGTCCCAGTCGATAAAGCTGTGCAATATCGGCAGCGGATTTGGTTTTGCTGACAGCCAGCAATTGCACGCTTGCGGCCGGTCGGCCGGCAATGCCTGTCGCATGTCGTATCTGGCTGCGTACGTGTCGAAAACGCTCGGCTATGTCGGAGGATTGCATGTCAATGCTCTCGATCGGTGCCGACAAACAAGCGGGAAAACAGCAAGCCGGATTCGAATAGCATCCACATCGGTACGGCCAATAATGTTTGCGACAATGCGTCCGGGGGGGTTAAAAACATGGCGATGGTAAATACGCCGACGATGATGTAAGGCCGTTTCTCCGCCAAGCTTTCGGGGGTAGTAATCCCTGTCCAAACCAGTACAATCGTGAAAATCGGTACCTCGAAACAAATGCCGAACGCAAAAAATAAGGTCAGCACAAAATCCAGATAAGTGCTGATGTCGGTCATCACCGCGACGCCGGTGGGCGCCGCTGCCGTCAAATAGCCGAATACCAGCGGAAACACCACGTAGTAGGCAAATGCCGCGCCGCCATAAAACAGCAGGGTGCTTGCCAATAACAGCGGCAGTATCATCAGCTTTTCGTGCCGGTACAGTCCGGGCGCCACGAAGCCCCAAAATTGATACAGAATGAACGGTACCGAGGCAAATACTGCCACCACGAAGGCCAGCTTAATCGGGGTGAAAAACGGCGAGGCGACATCGATTGCTATCATCGTGCTGTTGTTGGGCATATGCGCCAACAACGGCTCGGCAAGGTAATGATAAATTTCGCTGGAGTAAGTCGCAGTGCCGATAAAAACCACCAGCACGCACAATACCACCCGCAATAGACGGTCGCGTAATTCGATTAAATGGCTGATGAAGGACTGCTCGCCGATAGGGTCAAGCTGATGGGTCATCGATCGTTCGGGAGGGTTGGCCGTTTTGCGGCTTGTTTTCTAATTCGCCAGCCGCCGCTTGGGTTTCTTGCGCAACTTGCTGCAATTCGTCTGCGATCGATTGCTGCTGGCGCAACAATTGCCGCATTTCCTCAGCGTGCAACTCCTGTTTGATTTCCGCCTTCACGCTGGCAATCGTGCTGCGGGTTTTGCCCAGCCAAAATCCGGCGATTCGAGCCGCTTTCGGCAAGCGTTCCGGCCCAATAACCAACAGCGCGATCAGTCCAACCATTAATAATTCGGAGAAACCGACATCGAACATAAATAATCAAGCCTGGTCTTTTTCTTTTTGGGTGATTTCGCCTTCCAGGGTTTCGCCTTTTTCCTCGGTTAGCGACTTGTTTTCGTTCCCTTCTTTCATCGCCGAACGAAAATTTCTGATAGCTTCGCCGAGGTCGCCACCAACGTTTTTCAAGCGCTTGGTGCCGAATACTAAAATGACTATCACCAGCACAATTAGCAATTGAGTCATGCTTACGCCCATATCCCCTCCTTAATGTTAGATAACGATTAGGGCGAATTTCTTTGCGCCTTTTCTTCTATGCCGGACAATCCGAAACGACGCTGTAATTCGTTTAACACATGTTCCGGGCCCAAGCCTTGTTGCGCCAGCATTACCATGCTGTGAAACCACAAGTCGGCCGTTTCGTAGACTATTTTCTGTTTATCGCCGTCTTTCGCCGCTAAAACTGTTTCGGTAGCTTCTTCGCCGATTTTTTTCAGAATGTGGTCCAAGCCTTTGGCGTATAAGCCGGCAACGTAGGATTGGTCCGGGCTTTGTTCTTTACGCTGCTCTAATACGGCAGCCAATTGTTGTAAAACATCGCTCATAACCCCTTCCTTCACCAAAGTTCGCTAAAAATCATAACATGGAGTGGCCTTGGCTAAAACGACGGACAAAAAAAACCTCCCACTGCTTGCGCAGAAGGAGGTAAAAACCAAGCAGAGTGCTATGAGGAGATTCCGCTTGAATTACAACACCAGGAGGTAGTTACAAATTCGTTGATGTGCTTAACCTTTGATACGCGCCGTAGTGCTCATATTGCTGAACATGCTGGTCGCGGCGAATAAAACCGTCGAAACGATAAACAAACCGGATAAGAAGCTAAGCGTGCCCGCGATAAACAATGCGCCGACCAAAATATCTTTACCTATGCCGTTCATTTCAGTTTTAGTTCCTCTTTAAGATTGCGTCATCTTGACAAAGCGCCATTGCTTTGTTCATCAGTTGGTTAATACTATACAGGATAAAAAAACGTTTACAATTGGGTTAATATAAAATAAATTGTAAACAACAGAGAAATAATAAAAATGTCAACAATTTTTACATCGATTGGGAATGTCGTATGGATAAACTAACCAGTATGACCGTGTTCGTCCGAGTGGCCAAAGCCGGCAGCTTTGCCGGAGCCGCCAAAGATCTGGACATATCTAGGGCGATGGCTACTAAACACATCATGCAGCTCGAAAGCGAGTTGAACACAAGATTGTTCAATCGTACGACTCGCAGCTTAAGTTTGACTGAAGCCGGCGAGGAATACCTGGAACGTTGCCAACAAGTTCTATTGGACGTCGAGGAGATGGAAGCCGCAGTGACCAAGTTGCAGACCGAACCGCGCGGCGTGCTGAAAATCTGCGCGCCGCCGGTCATTGGAGCGACGCATATTGCGCCGGGCCTGACCGAGTATTTAAAGAGTTACCCTGACCTGTCGGTGGATATGGTGCTTAAAGGCGGTCAAGTCGATTTGATAGACGAAGGCGTCGATATCGCCATTTATTTAGGGCAGCTGAATGATACCAGCTTGGTTGCGCGCAAACTGGCTAGTTCGTCGTTAGTGGTTTGTGCCTCGCCGGACTACCTGAAAAATCACGGCATCCCCCAAGACCCGGAAGATCTGGAAGACCACAGCTGTTTAATCAACTGGGCGATCCCTCCGCGCAACAAATGGCGTTTTAAAGGCATTTTAGGCGAACGAACGATTACCGTTACCGGCCGTATGCAAGCCAATATGGCCGACCCCATTCGTAACGCGGCCGTCAACGGCTTGGGACTGATCATGCTACCGCGATACATCGTCGGACGCGATATCGAATTGGGGCGTTTGCAAGTCGTAATGGATCAGTACGGCATTAAACCGTTGGAAATTTATGCGGTTTATCCGCACCGCAAGTATTTGTCCGCCAAAGTCCGCTCGTTCCTGGATTTTATTCAGGGCTGGCTGCCGCACCGTATCGGCATGGATCCGCCGTGAATCCGATACAGCAAAAGTGGGATCGAATTTATAGTGCGGAGAATATCGAGCCTGACGCGGCAGAGGTTTTGGCATCGCACAGATATTTGTTACCGAGCGCCGGACGGGCTCTGGATGTTGCTTGCGGCTTAGGCGCTAACGCCATTCTGCTCGCTCGGCATGGCTTGGAAGTCAACGCCTGGGACATTTCTAAAGTTGCCACGGACCGCTTGCAGCACACAGCCGCCCAACTGGCATTGAACCTAGTCGCGCAGCAATACGACCTGTCGAATCATAGCTGGCCGAAAGCCGGTTACGACGTTATCGTGGTTAGCCGATTTCTTGACCGCACCTTATGTGATGAGATAATGAGCGCCTTAAAGCCCGCAGGCTTGCTGTTTTATCAAACGTTCACCCGCGATAAGCCCGATGCCATAGGCCCGAACAACCCGGATTACTTGTTAAAGCGTAACGAATTGCTCAGGTTGTTCGCTCCGCTGCATGTGGTGTATTACCAAGAATACCAGGGCATAGGCGACCTCGGCCGCGGCAACCGTAACGAAGCCTGCTTCATTGGACAAAAGTTGGATTGACGACATGATTGAAAATCTCGAACCTAAGCAAGCTTGGGCTCTGCTGCAAAACGACCCGACGGCAGTATTCATCGACGTTAGAACCGCTATTGAGCATAGCTTTGTGGGCCATCCGCCCAAGGCGATACACGTTGCTTGGAAAGAATTTCCCGGCATGCAAGTCAACCCCGAGTTTGTCGCACAAGTCGAAAAGCATGCTCCCGACAAAAACGCTCCGGTTTTGCTGTTGTGCCGTAGCGGCGTGCGTTCCGTGGAAGCCGCTAAGACTTTGGAGGTAGCCGGTTACCGGCATTTGGTCAATATCCTGGAAGGTTTTGAAGGACCGTTGGACGAGGCCAAGCACCGCGGTACTTTAGGCGGCTGGCGTTTTCACGGCCTGCCTTGGGAGCAGACTTGAGCATTTCCGATTCGGGCGCCTTCCCAACGCGTCCGGAGCAGCCGATTCGACAGCCAGCAACCCAAGAGCCAAACTTTTTCGCGGTTCGTCGCGGAAAATGTTATGTCGTAACGCCGGTTGGCCGCCGCCGGATAGGCCTTGGCGCTCCTCATGACGGCATGCAAGTACAGCGGCCAATCCAGGCCGGTACTGTAGCGGGGCATGGTTGCGATAATAGTCTTCCAAGTGCGGCCATGCTGCATTTAGAGTAATGCGCATACGAAAACATACGATTGTCGTAATTGTCCGCGCATAATAGCCGGCGCCCGCTTCGCCGCGATGCGGTACAAGATTACTCCTGTATTCCACCCGACCCATTTCATTTTTAGCCCTTAAATTCCTGTGATAGAAAAACTTAGAAACATCGCCATCATCGCGCACGTCGACCATGGCAAAACCACTCTCGTCGATCAATTGCTGCAACAATCCGGCACATTCGGCGCCCACGAAAAAGTCGACGAACGGGTCATGGATTCCAATGCTCTGGAAAAAGAACGCGGCATCACCATCCTGGCCAAAAACACCGCGATCGATTGGAACGGCTATCACATCAACATCGTCGACACCCCGGGCCACGCCGACTTCGGCGGCGAAGTCGAACGGGTATTGTCGATGGTCGATTCGGTATTGCTGCTGGTAGACGCAGTGGACGGCCCGATGCCGCAAACCCGTTTCGTCACCCAAAAAGCCTTTGCCTTAGGTCTGCATCCGATTGTGGTAATCAACAAAATCGACCGGCCCGGCGCTCGTCCGGACTGGGTTATCGACCAAACCTTCGATTTGTTCGACCGCCTGGGCGCTACCGACGAACAGCTGGATTTCCCCATCGTCTATGCTTCGGCTTTGAAAGGTTACGCCGGTTTGGACAGCAGCGTGGAAGGCGGCGATATGACCCCCTTGTTCCAGACCATAGTCGATAAAGTCAGTCCTCCCGACGTGGATTTGAACGGCCCGTTTCAAATGCAAGTATCCAGTTTGGATTACAACAGCTACGTCGGCGTAATCGGTATAGGCCGCATTCAGCGCGGCACGGTCAAAACCAATCAAGCGTTGGCCTTAATCAACCGCGAGGGCGCCACCCGCAGCTGTCGCATACTGCAGATTTTCGGTTTTAAAGGCCTGGAACGCGTCGAAGTACCGCAAGCGCAAGCAGGGGATATCATTGCCTTCACCGGCATCGATAAATTGGAAATTTCCGACACCTTATGTCAGCAAGATGCGGTGGAAGCCTTGCCGCCGTTAAAAGTCGACGAACCTACCGTCAGCATGACCTTTCAAGTCAACACCTCGCCGTTCGCCGGCAAGGAAGGCAAGTTTGTTACCTCGCGGCAAATTCGCGACCGTTTGCATAAAGAGCTGCAGCACAACGTGGCGTTGCGGGTCGAGGACACCGAAGATCCGGATAAATTCAAGGTCTCCGGTCGCGGGGAATTGCACTTGTCCATTCTGATCGAAAACATGCGGCGCGAAGGTTACGAGTTAGGCGTATCCCGACCGGAAGTGATTTTGAAGGAAGTGGACGGCGAGTTGCACGAACCGTTCGAAATGGTCACCATCGAACTGGAAGACGAGCACCAGGGGGCCATCATGGAGAAACTCGGCGAACGCAAAGGCGATTTGCTGAACATGGTGCCGGACGGCAAGGGCCGTACCCGGTTGGAGTACATGGTGCCGTCGCGCGGCTTGATCGGTTTTCAAACCGAATTCATGACCTCCACCTCGGGTTCCGGGTTGTTCTACCACGTATTCGACCATTACGGGCCGATGAAAAAAGGCAACGTCGGCGGACGCATCAACGGCGTGTTGGTGTCTATGGTGCAGGGCAAGGCCCTGGGCTATGCCCTGTTCAACCTGCAGGAGCGCGGCCGCTTGTTCATAGAACACGCCACCGAAGTCTACGAAGGCATGGTGATCGGCATTCATTCCCGCGATAACGATCTGGTGGTCAATCCGACCAAAGCCAAGCAGCTTACTAACATTCGTGCCGCCGGCTCCGACGAAAACATCTTGCTGACCCCGCCGATTAAAATGAGCTTGGAACAAGCCTTGGAGTTTATCGACGACGACGAGTTGGTGGAAGTCACGCCGCAATCGATCAGATTACGCAAAAAGTTGTTGACCGAAAACGAGCGCAAGCGCGCATCCCGTTCGGCCGAGTAAGCAACCGCCAAAAAAACGCCGCTGTTCGTTCAAGAACAGCGGCGTTTTAATTAAACCAACACGAACTTAACCCCGATTATCATCAGCAAGGTGGCTAACGCCGGGCGTAAAAATTGTTCGGGAATTTTGGCGCTCAAATGGCTACCCACCCAAATACCCGGGATGGAACCCACCAATAAACTAACCAATAGCTGCCAATCAAAGTTGCCCAGACTCAAGTGCCCCAAGCCTGCGACCGCCGTCAACGGAATTGCGTGCGCTAAATCGGTGCCGACGATTTTGAGCGTGCTCATCCTGGGATACAAAAATAACAAGGCCACCGTCCCCAACGCGCCGGCTCCGACCGACGACAAGGTAACCAGCACGCCTAACACCGCGCCGGTCAGCACCGTGGCGATCTTTTCCCAACGCGGCGAAAAGCGGCCGGCATTGTCCGGATTGCTATGCTCGTCGTCGACTTGCGGCGCCTTGGCGGCCAACTTCAACAACACGCTACGAATCAACAATGCACTGGCGGTCAGCAGCAGTGCCACTCCCAAAGTGAAAGTAATCATGCCGGTGATTTCTTTGCCCACCGTCATCAAATGCTTCAGCACGTACAAGGTGGCGCCGGCAAACGGCAAACTGCCCAGCGCCAACCAGCCCACGATGCGCCAATCCACCGAGCGGTGTTTGCCGTGATGGACGAACACCCCGGCGGTTTTAGTGATCGCGGCATAGAGCAAATCGGTACCGACCGCGACCGCCGGCTTGAATCCGAACAAAAAGACCAGCAATGGCGTCATCAACGAACCGCCGCCGACGCCGGTTACCCCGACCAACAAACCGACGACAAAACCGGAAGCGGTATACAGCAAATTCATGGCATCAATCCTTAAGTCAGTAACAATTGCGGCCTACTATAGCAACGGCTGCGCTGAAAATTTAATAATAAAAAAGCATTTAAATATGCCTAAATTCGATATTGATGCGGCCGGGCGTATAACTTCAGGGTACCGGATCGGTTTCCACTTTAAACCAGGCGGCATATAACGCCGGCAAGAACAGCAAGGTCAGCAACGTCGCTACCGTCAAGCCACCCATAATGGATACCGCCATCGGGCCGAAGAACGCGCTACGGGTCAATGGGATCATGGCCAGAATCGCCGCGGCCGCAGTAAGTACGATAGGGCGGAAACGGCGTACCGTCGATTCGACCACGGCTTGCATTGCTGTCAGGCCGTCGCGCAAATCCTGATCGATCTGATCTACCAATATCACCGAATTGCGCATAATCATGCCGGACAGCGCAATCGTGCCCAACATTGCCACAAAGCCGAATGGCTGATTGAACAACAACAAAAACGCAGTCACCCCTATCATGCCGAGCGGCGCGGTCAACACGACCAAGGCTACGCGGGAAAAGCTCTGCAACTGCACCATCAACACGGTCAGCACGGTGCAAAAAAACAACGGCATACCCGCGGCGACCGATTCTCCGCCCTTGGCCGATTCTTCTACGGCGCCGCCGGTTTCCAGGCGATAGCCTAGCGGTAAATCCCGCTTGATTTGGGCTAGCTCGGCTTCGACGCTCGCGGAAACCGTGGGCGCCTGAATGTCGCCGTAAAGATTGCCGCGCACGGTAATAGTCGGGATTCTATTGCGCCGCCAAATCACCCCCGGTTCGAATGCGTATTCGAAGGTCGCCAATTGCGACAACGGCACGCTACGCCCGCCGGATAGCGGAATCATTAGATTTTCCAGCCTGGACAAATGTTTGCGTTCGGTTTGCGCGCCGCGGGCCAGTACGTCTATCAACTCTATACCTTCGCGAAAATGTGTGACGAACAAGCCTTGAAGTGCACCGTCGATCAAATTCGCCACTTCCGCCGAACTGGTGCCCAATAAGCGTACTTTGGATTGATCGACGTGCAGCCGCACGACTTTGATCGGCTCGTCCCAATCCAGCTGCACATTGGACAAATAGGGATTGCCGCGCATTACCTCGGCTACCCGATAGGCTAGGGTGCGCAGCGTGTCGATGTCCGGCCCGGACACCCTGAACTGCACCGGAAATCCGACCGGCGGCCCGTTCTCCAAGCGGAATACGCTGCCCCTGAGCGCACTGAAATCGCGTTGAAACAATGCAATCAAATCCCTGCGAATTTGTTCGCGTTGCGCCGCGCCTTCGGTCAACACCACGAACTCGGCGAAACTGCGTTGCTTCAGCTGTTGGTCCAGCGGCAAGTAGAAGCGCGGGCTGCCGGTGCCGACATAAGCGACGTAATTTTCGATGCCGCTTTGTTTATCCAGCCAAGCTTCCAATTTCTTGACTTCGGCTTCGGTGGCGGTAAACGAGGCGCCTTCCGCCAAGCGGAGGTCGACGATCAATTCCGGCCGGGTGGAATCGGGAAAAAACTGCTGTTGTACCAAAGAAAACGCGGCTATCGAAATGCCGAACAATGCTACGGTGGCGCCGATAACCCACCATCGCCGCCGCACGCAAAACGTCACTAGCTTGCGGAACAGATGATAGAAAGGCGTGTCGTACACGCCGTGTTGCCGGTCGGGTGCGGTGGATTTGTCGCCATCGTCGGCATGCGTATTTTTCGCTAAGCGCCGTTTCAGCCAAGCCGACCATCCTTGCGAATCATGGCCGTGGTCGCGGGAAAAGTCCGGCAATAGTCGAAAACCGAGGTAGGGTACAAACACTACCGCCGCCAGCCAGGACACCAATAAGGCAATCACCACGACTTGGAAAATCGACCGGGTGTATTCGCCGGTCGACGATTCGGCGGTAGCAATCGGCAAAAATCCGGCCGCGGTCACCAAGGTACCGGACAGCATGGGCATGGCGGTTGAGGTATAGGCAAACGCCGCCGCCCGGGCCCGTTCCCAGCCCTGTTCCATCTTGGAGGCCATCATTTCCACCGCGATGATCGCGTCGTCCACCAATAAGCCCAAGGCTAAAATCAACGCGCCCAAGGAAATCTTGTGCAAGCCGACCCCGAATAAATGCATGAACCAGAAGGTAATCGCCAACACTACCGGAATCGACACCGCCACGACGATACCGGTACGTAGCCCCAGGGATAGCAGGCTCACCGCCAACACGATCACCACCGCTTCGGTCAGTGATTTGACGAAATCGTCCACCGAACGCTGAACGGCGCGCGGTTGCGACGACACCGTCGCCAATTCCAATCCCACCGGCAAGCGGGCTTGTATGCTTTGCACCGCCCGTTCCAACTGCCGTCCCAATGCGATGACGTCGCCGCCAGGCCGCATGACGACGCCGATCAACAAGGCTTCCTTTCCCTGAAAACGCACTTTCTCTACCGGCGGATCTTCAAAGCCGCGGCTGACTTGCGCGACGTCTCCCAGGCGAAATTCCCGGTCGTTGGCGCGCAACCGCACTTCTCGCAGTTGTTGTACCGCATCGAAACGGCCGCTGACCGAAATGCGGATATGTTCCTCGCCGGCATCGAAACTGCCCGCTTCCGTCACCAGGTTTTGAGTTTGCAAGGTTCTCAACAAAGTCGCGGTGTCTATGCCCAGCGTGGCTAATTTGGCGTTGGAAATATCGATATAAACGCGCTGTGCCTGTTCGCCGAAAAAATCCACCTTGGCCACGTCCTTGATGCCAAGCAATTCCGCCCTGACGGAATCGGCTTGGCGTTTCAACTCGGCATAGTCGTAATCCTTGCCGGTCAGTGCATATAAATTCCCATAAACATCGCCGAATTCATCGTTGAAGCTGGGGCCTTCCACCCCAACGGGCAAGGTATGGCGAATATCGCCGATTTTCTTTCGGGCTTGATACCAAACATTGGGGATTTCACCGGCCGGAGCGGAATCTTTGACCAGCAAGAAAATCATCGACTCGCCCGGCCTGGAGAAACTGCGCACGTAATCCAGCCAAGGTACTTCCTGCAATTTCTTTTCCAGTTTATCGGTAAGCTGCTGCTCGACTTCCCGTGCGCTGGCGCCCGGCCACCCGGTTCTGATCAGCATAACCTTAAACGTAAACGGCGGATCTTCCGACTGCCCCAAGCGGGTGTAGGAAATCATGCCTACCGCGGTCAACATTAGCATCACGAACAGTACTAAGGCCGGGCGCGCCAGCGCCCATTCGGACAGATTGAATGCCTTCATCGGCTACCCTGCAAGGCTTGCGGGGTAACTGTTTGGCCCGGCAACAAACTGTGTACCCCTACCGCCACAACTCTTTCGCCTTTCTCCAAACCTTGCGTCAGCGTGACGCCGTCCTCGCGGTAGCTGCCGACGGTAACCGGTCTCGGCTGCACCTGGTTGTTGCCGTCCACTACCCAAACCACCGCGCGGCCATCCCGTTGGGTTACCGCGGGCGACGGCAACAACCATAATTGATCGAACTCGTCCGCAAACCGCACGCCGGCCGTCATACCCAAACGCACGTTCTGATCGGCGTCCTGAAAAGCCACTCTGACCGCAAAGGTCCGGGTGGCGCTGTCGGCCGCCGGCGCGACCTCGCGCACCAGGGCTTGGTATATGTTTGCCGGTTGGGCCCACAATTTAACCAGAGCCGTTCTACCGGGGACTATGCCTTGCATGCGCGATTCGGGCACGGCGATGTCGACCTCCAAAGTCTCCGGTACCGCAATGCGGACTATGGTTTCCCCGGCGTCGACGACTTGGCCGGGCTCGGCGCGAATCCAGGTCACCACGCCGGCACGATCGGCCGGCAAATCGGTGTACTGGGTTTGATTGCCGGTCACGGCCGCTTGCGCTCGCAGTTGCCGAACCTGAGCCGCCGCGGCTTTCTCCTTGGCTATCTGCACGTCCAGCGCCTGTTTGGAAATGAAGTGCTTTTCGTACAAGGCTTGCTGGCGTTGCAGCTCCGCTTGAGTCAATACCCAATCGGCTTGGGCTGACGCGGTTTGTGCGCGGGCCGCTTCGGTCGATAAAGACCTATCCTGGTTATCCAACCGGGCTAACAGCTGACCTTGCTCAACCAAGGCGCCTACCTCGACGTAGCGTTGCACGATCTTGCCGGGAATCCTAAACCCTTGTGCCGATTCGTAACGGGAACGCACCTCGCCGACCAAAATGGCCGGTGCGGCCTCGGTTTGTTCGCCTACGGTGACCACCAACGCCGGCCGGGGCGGCGCTTCCGGCGGGATTTCGCGCTGACAGCCCAAAATTGCAGCTGTTGCCAGCATAAGCAATGAATTCAATCGCATCGTGATAAGAAGATTGATGAAAGGTACGGGTTGAATAACTCGAACGGATCAAGAAAACGCGGCGCTCCGGCCGGTACAGCTTCACAGTGTAGCAAAGCTCAATCGCTAGCGGATAAAACCGGGCCGACGACTTACCGGTCTAAAGCTTGCGCCGGGCGGTCATCCCAGTGCTTTGACGATCAATTCCAAAGGCGCCAAGCAAATCAACGCGCGAAACAACACGGCGTTTTCGGCGACCAATCCGAAGCATTCGTAATCCAGCGCCGCCGCAAAATCTTCGCCGAAATCGTGTTCGGCCGAACCCGGCGCCGGTTTGATCAAAAGATGCAAAACGTCGTTGCTTTTGAGCTTGGCCAGCAAGCGTCGGTCCAAGCTGATTTTATGGGAGGTGTAAACCATAGGATTCTTTTCGAAATCGTGGCGATTTTTCAATGCCTTCTCCAGCAACGCGCTGGACAGCAATGCGCAGGGAAACATTTCCGGAAACCGAACTTTGTCTTGAATTTCGTCGAAAAACTCGGTTTGATCGCGGAGCGAGCCGCACAAAAAATTCTTGCCGTTGCTGGTGGTCATGAATTTGCGTTTCAGAAAGTGTCCGCTGGGTAAAAAGCTGCGGTCCGGTTGCGTACGTATATCGCCGAAAGCGGCAAAGTCCGCATCCGCCAAAAACAAAGGCTGGGCCGTTTCTTTTTTATAGCCGAGCAAGGCCAAACTGCTATCGCTTTTTACCGAGATACGATTGCCTAGCGTTAAGCTATCGGCTTTGAATTGCGACGGCTTGATTTCGATTTCCACCAATTGTCCGGCTTTAATCGCATTGGCGAACGAAAACTGGTAATTGCTGAAATGAAGCTCGCGTTCGGCTATCAACGGCTCTTCGCCGTTTTGTCGGCGGAACGCGGCAATTTTGCCTTCCAGCAGCGACTCCAGCTGAAAGCCCATGGTAATAGGCCCGCCGAACGGATTGTCTTTAATCTTGTCCCAGTTACGGCTATCGTGAAACAGATTGAAGTCGTCGGTGGAGTTGCGAGCCACGTCGATATGCAATTGGCTGAAAACGTCGGAACTCACGGCAATACTAGTCATAACACAGCCCCTCTTTAGACAAACTCCGGATCACGGAATGGCTCGAATGCGCCGTAGCGTTTTAATCGGTCTCGAGCAACATCGTAACGTCTTATCGTTTCTCGGCCTTTAATGCCAAGGCCGCGGATGCCAAGCGCTGTCCCAGTACCCAGCATAAGCGCTTTTCGTGTTCGGTCAAATCGCTGTCGTTATCCGAGCAATGGCTGGGGCCGTAAGGCGTGCCGCCGCTGATCGTCTCGCGCAAGGCGATTTCGTTGCACGGCAAACTCATCAGCAACATGCCGTGGTGCATCAACGGCAACATCATGGACAACAAGGTGGTTTCCTGCCCGCCGTGCATGCTACCGGTCGAGGTGAACACGCCGGCCGGCTTGCCGGACAAGGCGCCGGAAAACCAAAGGGCGGTCGTGCCGTCGATAAAGTGTTTCAACGGTGCCGCCATATTGCCGAAATGGGTCGGGCTGCCCAGCGCCAAACCGTCGCAGGTTTCCAAATCCTGCAAGCTGGCATAAGGCGCGCCGCAGGCCGGAATGCTGTCCTCTACTTGTTCGCATAACGGCGATACTTGCGGCACGGTGCGCAGCACCGCCTCGGCCCCGGCGACCGAAGCCACCCCGCGGCCGATATGCTGCGCCAGTTTGGCGGTGCTACCGTTACGGCTGAAATAAACGATCAGAATTTTCGCCGTCATAAGATGCCTAACACCGCTTCCGGCGGCCGGCCGATCGCCGCTTTACCGTTGGCCAACACGATGGGCCGCTCGATCAATTTGGGAATGCGCAGCATCGCTTCGATCAATTCGGACTCGCTCAAGCCTGGATCGTCCAAGCCGTTTTCCCGGTATTCGGCTTCCTTGGTCCGCATCAACTCGCGCGGCGCCATGCCCAGTTTAGCCAAAATCGTCCGCAATTCGTCGGCGGTCGGCGGATGCTTCAAGTATTCGACGACATCGGGCTCAATGCCCTTGGCCTGCAACAACTTCAAAGTGTCCCTGGACTTGCCGCATCGCGGGTTGTGATAAATGGTGACTTTCATCATTAACTCCGTATCTGGTCAGGATAGCAATCATAACACCGTGGCGGTGGACTGCCGCCATTGCGCCAATCCCGGCCACAACCGACCTTTGCCCAATTCCCGCGATTGCCCGTATAGTATTCGGTTGATCCCATCCGCAGGAAACCAACGTAGTGGAAACCATCAGCATACGCGGCGCCCGCACTCACAATCTGAAAAACATCGATCTCGATTTGCCGCGCGACAAATTGATCGTCATTACCGGCTTGTCCGGCTCCGGCAAATCGTCGTTGGCTTTCGACACGATTTACGCGGAGGGCCAGCGCCGCTATGTGGAGTCGTTGTCGGCTTACGCTCGCCAGTTTTTGTCGATGATGGAAAAGCCGGACGTCGACCATATCGAAGGCTTGTCGCCAGCCATTTCCATCGAACAAAAATCCACCTCGCACAACCCGCGTTCCACGGTCGGTACCATAACCGAGATTTATGATTACCTGCGTCTGCTGTACGCCCGGGTCGGCATTCCGCGCTGTCCGGAACACGGCGTGTCTTTACAGGCGCAGACTGTCAGCCAGATGGTCGATCAGGTATTGGCGCAGCCGGAAGGCGAACGCTGGATGCTGCTGGCACCGGTAGTCAACCAGCGCAAGGGCGAACACGCACTATTGCTGGAAGATTTGAAAGCCCAAGGTTTTTTGCGGGCCCGTATCGACGGCGAAGTTTACGAACTGGACGAACCGCCTGCCTTGGATCTGCGTAAAAAACACACCATAGAAGTGATCGTCGACCGCTTCAAAATTCGCGGCGACATCGCCCTCAGACTGGCCGAATCGTTTGAAACCGCGCTAAGACTCTCGGAAGGTTTGGCAATTGCCGCATCGATGGAAACGAGCACGGAATTGTTGTTCTCCGAGCGCTACGCCTGTCCGCATTGCGGCTACAACCTCAGCGAGTTGGAGCCGCGCATCTTTTCGTTCAACAATCCCAAAGGCGCTTGCCCCAGCTGCGACGGCCTGGGGGTGCGTCAGCATTTCGACCCGCAGTTGATCGTGCACAATCCGGAACTCAGCTTGGCCGGCGGAGCGGTGCGCGGCTGGGATAGACGCAACGCCTATTATTACCAAATCGTCTGTGCCTTGGCCGCGCACTACGGCTTCGACCCGGAAGCGCCGTTCTCGCATATCCCGCGCGATCTACAGGCGGTGATTTTGTACGGCAGCGGCGACGAAACCATCGAGTTTCAATTCCAGATGGGCAACGCTAAACCCAAGACCGTGCGCCATCCGTTCGAAGGGGTGATCCCAAATATGGAGCGCCGCTACCGCGAGAGCGACTCGCAAGTGGTGCGCGACGAGCTGGCTAAATATCTGGCGCAACAGACCTGCACGGTTTGCGACGGCGCGCGTTTGAATCTGGGCGCGCGCAATGTGTTCGTCGAGGATAAGCCGCTGCATCACCTGACTCGGCTGCCGATTAGAGATGCGCTCGGCTTTTTTCAAGCCTTGCACATTCCCGGCCACCGCGGCGAAATCGCTGCCAAAATCAATAAGGAAATTCAGGAGCGCCTGGAATTTTTAGTCAATGTCGGCCTGGATTACCTAACCCTGGATCGAAGTGCGGACACCCTGTCCGGCGGCGAAGCCCAGCGTATCCGTCTCGCCAGCCAGATCGGCGCCGGCTTGGTCGGGGTCATGTACGTGCTGGACGAACCGTCCATCGGATTACACCAGCGCGACAACGAAAGACTATTGAACACCTTGTTCAGGCTGCGCGACCTCGGTAACACCGTCATCGTGGTCGAACACGACGAAGACGCCATTCGCGCCGCCGATCACGTGGTCGACATAGGCCCCGGCGCCGGCGTGCACGGCGGGCAAATCGTCGCCCAAGGCACGCCGCAGCAAATTCTGGCGGATGCCCATTCGTTGACCGGTCAATATCTGGCCGGCAGCCAAAGCATAGCCGTACCGAACAAGACCACGCCCAACGATCCGGCCAAGCAATTGGTCATCAAAGGCGCCGGCGGCAACAATTTAAACAATGTGACCGTCCAGTTTCCGGTCGGCCTTATGACCTGCGTCACCGGCGTGTCCGGCTCCGGCAAGTCGACGCTGGTCAACGATACCTTGTACAGCCATGCGGCCCGCTTGATCAACGGCGCCAGCTGTATTCCGGCGCCGTGCCAGGCCATCGAAGGCCTGGAGCAGTTCGACAAGGTGGTCGACATCGACCAAAGCCCGATCGGCCGCACCCCGCGCTCCAATCCGGCCACCTACACCGGCATTTTTACGCCGATCCGCGAACTGTTCGCGGCGGTGCCGGAAGCCCGTTCGCGCGGCTACACGCCCGGCCGCTTCAGCTTCAACGTCAAGGGCGGGCGTTGCGAGGCCTGCGCCGGCGACGGCGTGATCAAGGTGGAAATGCACTTTTTGCCCGACATCTTCGTGCCCTGCGACATCTGCCACGGCAAACGCTACAACCGCGAAACCCTGGAAATCCGCTACAAAGGCAAGACCATCCACGAAGTATTGGAGATGACAGTGGAGGATGCGGCGGCGTTTTTCTCGGCGATACCGAGTTTATCGCGCAAGCTGCAAACCTTGATCGACGTGGGCCTAAGCTACATCACCCTGGGCCAGAACGCCGTAACGCTGTCCGGCGGCGAAGCGCAGCGGGTCAAACTGGCCAAGGAGTTGTCCAAGCGCGATACCGGCACCACTTTGTATATTCTGGACGAACCAACCACCGGCCTGCACTTTCACGACATCAAGCAACTGCTCAGCGTACTGCACACCCTGCGCGACCACGGCAATACCGTCATCATCATCGAGCACAATCTGGACGTGATCAAAACCGCCGACTGGATTGTCGACATGGGCCCGGAAGGCGGCAGCGGCGGCGGCACCCTGGTCGCGGAAGGTACGCCCCGGCAGATCGCCAAACACAAGACTTCGCATACCGGAAAATATTTGCGGCGGTTTTTCAATTGAGGCAACTTGCCGCCGCTGGATGGGCCGGTTAGGATGGTTCAATAACGGGTGGAAGCAGGAGACGAGCGATGGCTGTAGTGCTTAAAGACCGGCAACGACACAGCTACGGTGACTATTTGCAGTGGCCCGAGGATGTGCGTTACGAATTGATCGACGGCAACGCATATTTAATGTCGCCGGCCCCGGACCTGGCGCATCAAGATGTTGCCGGCGAAATTTATTTCCAAGCTCGACAGGCATTGCAAGGCAAGCCCTGCCGTGTCTTTATCGCCCCGCTGGACGTGCGCTTGCCGAAACGCGACGAAGCCGATGCGCTCATCGACAGCGTCGTGCAACCCGATGTGCTGGTGGTTTGCGACGCCGGCAAACTGGACAAACGCGGCGTGCGCGGTGCGCCGGACTGGATCGTGGAAGTGTTGTCGCCATCCACCGCCAGCCACGACCAAATTAATAAACGCGACCTCTACCAACGCCACGGTGTCCGTGAATACTGGCTGGTGCATCCCATAGACCGCATACTGACCGTTTACCTGTTGCAAAACGGTGAATACGGTAAACCCGATCTTTACCCGCTGGAAGGCGTAACCCCGGTCGGCATATTGCCAGAGATCGCGATTCGTTGGGATGAGTTGGCGGCGCGCTTGCCTAAGGACTATTGAAGTTTGAAGCGTCGTTATCTCGGATTGCAGATCCCGGATTTTATCGAGGTTACTTGCTTCAGGCGAGTACAGTTCAACCTACTTGCGATTGCTCTATGGTCAAACCGACCTCTTGTCCGTATGCAATTTACAAAATATGGTCGTCCGGGTCGCCAATGAACGCTCAGTAACCGATTGGATAGCCGGAATCGGTTGCTTCTTTTGCTAGTATGCCTTCCTTCCGGGCTTGGCCGCAAATATGTAGGATACGCAATGCGTACCAAATGAGGGCCTTTCCCGATGGGAAAAGCCAGAAGGTATCTACATGGCTTATATCGCCATCAATCACGCGACAAATTGCCTCAGTATCATTGCTTTGATAAGCTTGCAAGCCTATACTTTTCGCCATGAAAAAAATCCGAACGTTAAAACCCATCAAATACCGCATCGTTTCTCCTGAGGAACTAGTGAGCCTAGTGGAGACTCGCCGTAACAAAATTGAGTCCACCCGCTTTGTGCCGCCTAAAGTCGGCGAAAATAGCTTTGGCCGCTTCCGCGTCGAATTTAAAGACTTTGAACTGATTGATGGCTAAACCGCCCGTACCGCGTCAAGAAACGGCACGCCTTGATCCGCAACGCGAAGCGGATTTGATGGATAAATGGCTGGAAAACCAGCGCATGGAAATGGAAATCCAAAAAGAGCAAATGCGGCTCAAAAATCGGGAAATCGACACCGATAAAGCATTAGCTGAGAAATCTATCGACGCTCAGTTGGAAGACCGATCCAGAACGCGTGTACAAGCCACCAAGCTGACCAAATACGCACTGATCTTTTTAGGTGTAGTTATTCTCATGCTTTTGATCTTTGGTGGATACGTTATTTCCAAAGACAAAGAAGCCGTGTTATCCGAGTTGATTGGCTTATTCATTGAGCTATTCAAATACGGCATCGGCGCAGTCACCGGGTATTTCATCGCCAAGGCAAAATTCAAATCAGACGCTTCCAACAAGAACGACGACGATTGATATTTGTTTATCTTGCTCTTGATCAGCCACCCCCGACGCTCTTACAATCCAATCCGAGTCAACAAAAAAGGCCGGGAAACCGGCCTTTTCCAATCAAAAACAGCTTATTTCAACAACCCCTGCAACAACCCATTCAACTTGTGCACAAATGCCGCGGGGTCTTCCAACTGGCCGCCTTCGCTGAGGATGGCTTGGTCGAACAGGATGTGGCTGATGTCGGCAAAGCGCGTGTCATCTTGCTCGTTTTTCAAGGCCTGGACAATGGCATGATCCGGGTTGATTTCGAAGATCGGCTTGCTGCCACCCATGCCGAATAGGCCGCCGGCCTGGCCGGCTTCCTTCATGATGCGCTCCATGTGCAGACTCATGTCGTAGGCGCCGGTCACCAGACAAGCCGGCGAGTCGGTCAGGCGGTGGCTGATTTTGACTTCGCTGACTTTGTCGCTGAGTACGTCCTTGATTTGCTTGACCACCGATTCGAAGTCCTTGCTGACTTCTTCCTGGTGTTTTTTCTCTTCTTCGCTATCGAATTTGTCCAGGTCCAGTTCGCCTTTGGCGATGGATTGCAGGTGCTTGTCGTCGAAATCGGTCAAGCTGGACACCAGCCATTCGTCGATGCGGTCGGTCAGCAGCAAGACCTCGATGCCTTTCTTGCGGAACACTTCCAGGTGCGGGCTGTTCTTGGCGGCGGCGAAGCTGTCGGCGGTGATGAAGTAGATTTTGTCCTGACCTTCCTTCATCCGGCTGACGTAGTCGGCCAGCGACACGTTCTGGGTTTTATCGTCGGTATGGGTGGACGAGAAGCGCAACAATTTGGCGACGCGCTCCTTGTTTTTGTGGTCTTCGATCGGACCTTCCTTGATGACGTTACCGAATTGCTCCCAGAATTTTTGGTAGTTGTCGGCATCGTTCTCGGCCAAATCTTCCAGCATGCCCAGCACTTTTTTCACGGCGCCGGCCTTGATGTTGCTGATCTGCTTGCTTTGTTGCAGGATTTCGCGCGACACGTTCAGCGGCAAGCTGTCGGCATCGATCACGCCGCGGATGAAGCGCAGGTAGCGCGGCATCAATTGTTCGGCGTCGTCGGTAATGAAGACTTTTTTGATGTACAGCTTGACGCCGTGTTTGGCATCGCGGTCCCACAAGTCGAACGGCGCCCGGCCCGGAACGTAGAGCAGCAGGGTGTATTCGTTGGTGCCTTCGACCTTGCTGTGGACGTGAACCAGCGGATCCTGGAAGTCGTGCGCGACGTGTTTGTAGAACTCGTTGTAATCTTCGGCGCTGATGTCGTCCTTGTTTTTGGTCCACAAAGCGGAAGCGCTGTTGACGGTTTCGTCTTCGACCCGGGCCGGCGCGGTTTCGTTGCCGTCGTCGTCTTTCTCGGCCGGGATGTCCTTGCTCATGACGATGGGCAGGGAGATGTGGTCGGAATATTTTTTGATGATGGAGCGCAGCTTCCAACTGCTTAAAAATTCGTCCTCGCCCTCTTTCAGATGCAGCACAATTTCGGTGCCGCGCGTCGCCTTTTCGACCGATTCGATGCTGTATTCGCCCAGGCCGTCGGATTCCCAGCGCACGCCTTGGTCGTGTGATGCACCGGCCTTGCGGGTGGTCAACGTCACTTTGTCAGCGACGATGAATGATGAGTAAAAGCCGACCCCGAATTGGCCGATCAGTTCGCTGTCCTTGGCCTGATCGCCGGTCAATTTTTCGAAGAATTGTTTGGTACCGGATTTGGCGATGGTGCCGATGTGATCCTGTACTTCTTCGCGGCTCATGCCGATGCCGTTATCGGTGATGGTGATGGTTTTTTTGCTTTCGTCGAAATCGACGCGGATTTTCAGGTCGCTGTCGCCTTCGTACAGGCTGTCGTTGGCCAGCGCTTCGAAACGCAGTTTGTCGGCGGCATCCGAACCGTTGGAAATCAGTTCGCGCAGGAAAATTTCTTTGTTGCTGTACAGGGAGTGAATCATCAAGTGCAACAAATGTTTCACTTCGGTTTGAAAGCCTAAGGTTTCTTTTTTTGCTTCAACAGTCATAATCGTTGCTCGTAATGGTGGTTTAATCGAACGAAGGCTTTATGGGGGTGGCGGGAAAACTTTTCAAGGGTAGGAGGCTTGCGAAGGTTCGCAAAGTTGAGTGGTGGGGGGGGGTTAGGAGAATGCCGGGTTGTTGAATGATTGGAGGGGAGGCGAGGCGAGCGAATTCGCCATAGGTGCGCGGGGTGTAGCTATATATGGATATGGCGCGATACGCGCGGCATATCCGACAAAAAATTGACAAATAAAAAAATCTGCATATAATGCGCCGAATGACGTTCAACTGTCTGAGTCAAATAGCAACGGGGTATAGCGCAGTCTGGTAGCGCGTCTGCTTTGGGAGCAGAATGTCGGGAGTTCGAATCTCTCTACCCCGACCAACTATGCGCTTGTAGCTCAGCTGGATAGAGCATCGGCCTTCTAAGCCGAGGGTCGCAGGTTCGAGTCCTGCCAAGCGTGCCATTTCAAATTCCATTATGGTGAGCGTAGCTCAGTTGGTAGAGCCCCGGATTGTGATTCCGGTTGTCGTGGGTTCGAGCCCCATCGTTCACCCCAATTATCCCCTTTGTAAACAATAGTTTAGTAGATCGATTAATTAAGATTTGCTTTGCTGTTTTCCATTTGTCCTTCTCCTGTCCTTTTCAGGAGATACTATGGCAACATTCCGTAAACGTGCTGGCAAATGGCAAGCCAGAATCCAGCGTAAAGGCTACCCTGATCAAACAAAAACATTTCTGTCTAAATCCGATGCAGTTTCGTGGGCAAGACAAACTGAAATGGAGCTTGAACGTGGAAGTTTTATTGATAGGTCTGAATTAGAAAAAACGACTCTTGGTGAATTGCTCCAACGCTATTTGGAAGAGATTACACCAACAAAAAAAGGGGCTACAAACGAAGCCTATCGAGTCAAGGCGTGGATAAAAGAGCCAATAGCAAATAAACTTTTGTCTGGGCTTCGTAGTGCAGACTTTGCCGCTTGGAGAGATAAGCGTATTAAGCTTGGCAAATCGCCTAATACAGTACGGTTAGACCTTGCTGTAATATCTCATTTATACAGCGTCGCTAAATCAGAATGGGGCTTCGATGGTATTGGTAATCCACTCAATCAAATCAAGCTACCAAAGCCTACTGGCGGCAGAACAAGGAGGCTCGAGTTATCGGAAAAGGAAAAGTTAATTGAAGCACTCAGCGAAACTCAGGAAGTAAAAACTATAGTTCAATTAGCCATTGAAACAGGCATGAGAAGATCAGAACTCTTATCTATTGAATGGGATAAAGTAGACCTTGAGAATCGTTTTGTACTCCTGCCTGATACAAAGAATGGTGATTCTAGGGCTGTACCGCTATCTACAAGGGCTTTGATGATCTTAGAAGGGATAGATAAGCATCCAAGCGGGAAAATCTTTCTAACGCGTCCAGATTCGGTCTCACAGGCCTTTAATAGAGCTTGTAAGAGAGCCGGATTAGAAAACCTAAGATTTCACGATCTCCGCCACGAATGCACTTCAAGACTATTTGAGAAAGGACTTAATACAATGGAGGTATCAGCAATTACAGGGCATAAAACACTGGGGATGTTGAAACGATACACCCATTTAAAAGCTAGTGATCTAGCGTTAAAGTTGGGATAAATGATAACTAATGACATTAGATCATCTATCTATCAGGGTCTAAATAACTCCTAGATATACCCTCTCTAATAGTCGGTTATCCAGTGATTCTGGACTAGAGTAAAAAGCACAAAAGGGTAATGGAAAAAAGTTGAAAAATGGCTTGACATTACCCCTATTGACATATAGGAATTCTGTGGTAATATAATTATTAACTTGGTAGCCGGAGATTCTATTCGGATTACTGGGTTGAAATAAAAGGTGAAGGGCTTCCTCTCTTCAATACGAACCTAGAGCTAGAAATAGCTACTGGGTTTTTTTGTGCCTGAAAAAAGGCAAGGTGTTAGGGTATTAATTTAATACCTTGTTGATAGTTCTAGCAACTATCAGGCTCTTTAACAATTAGGAAAGATTTTATGAGGCTATATTAATGCAATTGTTTGGTAATTTTAACAATGAAACAAGAAATACTGAAATAAAAATGAATGATTTGACTAAATTTTTAACATCACCAAAGGCGGTATGAATGAATGACTTTTTGAACAAGGGATTACCTGTTGCTGCAAATATGCAACCTGTCAATACGTTAAAAAAGGCGTTTGAACAGGGCAATGAACTGGAAAGTAGAAAATTTTATAAACCAGTACTCATTGGTACAGATGCCAGAGATGGCACGGAGGACACAAGGAGACTGTCCGAGCAAGGAAATGCAGATAGATTGGCAGATGCTCATAGGGGCAATATTCACTATGTCTCTGGAGCCAATGCTTGGCTACAGTGGATTGATGGAACCTGGAAGTGGGATATTGATGGATCAAAAATAAGGAGACTGGCCGCTGATCTAGCAAAGGTTATTTATAGGGAGGGAGAGTTACATTTGGAACATGCTGATCACTATGCAAAATGGGCTAGAAAATCCAGCTCTTTGCAAGTAATCAAAAACAGCGTCGAACTACTAAAGGATATAGAGGGAATACGATTGCCTTTATCATTAATTGACTCTAACGGCTATATCGTTGGAATCAATGATGCTAAGAGCGTAATCGACTTAAGGACGGGAGAGGTAAGAGATGCAAATCAAGGTGACTTCATTACGAAATCATTAAAGATTGATCATTTGGGCAGCGCTGATAAAGCCGAGAGATGGATACAGTTTTTAGATCAGGTCTTTGAGGGGGATGCTGAATTAATAAACTGGATTAAACGATGGTGTGGCTATTTGCTCACAGGATCAACGCAAGAGCAGATTTTTATTTTCTGTTATGGCAAAGGGGCAAACGGTAAGAGTGTAATGGGTGACATTCTCCGCTATATCCTGGGAGATTATGCTAGAGCTGTATCACCCGAAACTATAGCAGCATCAAAGCGTCAAGCTGGGGGAGCAACACCTGATTTAGCGGACTTAATTGGGGCAAGGTTGGCAATTAGTTCTGAAACCGAGGATGAAACAGCATTAGCTGAATCCTTAGTTAAGAGTTTAGTATCTGGGGACACTCTGGCAGTCAGGAAGCTTTATGGCTCACCTGTCCAGTTTACGCCTAAGTTTAAACTGATGGTTTTAGGAAACCATAGACCAGTCATCAAGGGAACTGATTATGGTATTTGGCGAAGAGTGAGAATGATCCCCTTTAACAGGATTTTTAAACCTGAAGAAAGAGACCCATATTTGCTTGATAAACTGAAAAATGAAGCACCTCATATCCTTGCATGGATGATTGAAGGTTGTATGGAGTGGCAAGCAAGAGGACTGGCTGATGTACCTGAGGTCATTAAGCAGGCAACAGCAGAATATCAGGAAGAACAGGATATTTTTGGCAAATGGATAGAAGATGAATGTGAAAGGCAGCCTGGTAGTATTTGCCTATCTCAGTTTCTTTATGACAGTTATAGGAGCTGGTGCCTAAGGAATGGTCATAGACCTATGCCTAGTAACGCATTTGGTCGTAAGTTATCGGATGAGGGTTATCAAAAATGTAAATTGAATGGATCAAGAGCGTGGTTTGGATTGTCAGTTCGGGACTTTGACAATCAATTAAACCAAAAATTCTTTAGTTAACCTAAAGGACGGATGGGACGGATAAACGGTGTTTTTATAAAAGTTTTATATATTTTGTTTCTATAAAGACTTTTTAAAATTGACGTTTATCTGTCCTATCTGTCCATTGGATAAAGTTAACTAGAGAATAAAGGCTTGCTTTGAAACTATTAGCAACCTAATTCACATAATCCATTTGCTCGAACCAAATAGACGGCTTAAGGCCGTCAATTTATTTCTCGATCATTTAAGATAAGAGAAAGAGGAAATGAATAGGGTTTTTTATTCTTCTCTCTCTTCTTAAGAAAAAAACGAGATAGGGACTAAATGACAAAAAAGCTAGTCCTTACATATACCCTAAAGCAATTACCCTATATCACTTTTCTCTCTTTCTCACTCCTAAGAAAGCTATCAAGCCAGAACCCAAAAGCCAAAGAGTTGGAGCAGTGGGAACAGTAATTAAACTAGCTTTAGCCCCAAACCTATAATGATCCCCAATGTTATACGAGTCAGTTTGAAACCTTGCCTGACCAAGTGAAGAAGTTAACGTTAATATTCCCCACTCTTGAGTTCCAAGCTGAATCATTTCATTTGTTTCGTTAACAATCCCAGTTAGCCTAACTTGTGAAAGGTCAGCATTGAAGCTAAATACTCCAGATAATCCTGTATCATCTGTGTATAATAATGCTGGTGGAAAACCTGTTGTGTATTTCGAAAAGATGGGAGTTAGATCATCTAAAATAAAACTACCACCAATAGCATGTACACTAATTTTCTTTACGTCTAACCAAGAAAATAACTGAGACTTATTATCGATCCCGCTGTTATCAAAAGTCAGATCGATTAATGCACCATTACCAAATACCGAAGGGTTCGAATTGAAAGAGTAACTTGGCATCATAAATTCATAAGAAAATGGAGCTGCTAAAACAGAGTGAAAATTAAAAATGCCTAATACAACAGAAAGTAAAAGCCAGCATTTAGCCTTATAAGCGCAAACTACCGGCATGTCTTGTCTTTGTATTTTGTTTTCTTGCATGCATTAAGTAATTGATCACTACAAAACAAGCTAACACCTGACTTCGCTTGAGCCAATTCATCAGAATAATTTCTACTATTTCCCATGTCAAACTTTGGAATCTTGGGAACAGGTGAGTTGATATACTTATCAATATAATCATAGGGACTTGAATTATATTTAGGCCTATTCTGATTTTCTATTCTTGATATTTCTTCTTCTCTTTCCCGCTCCGCTTGTTCTTCTCTTGCTATTTTTGCCATTTCCAAAGACAAGCGCTGAACCTTATCCTTAGCTCTTTCACATGAAGCAATATTATTTGCCATACACTCACTAAGTTCACCCTCTGATACTTCGGTTGTTGTAGTGCAAAATGCCTTTTTACAATCATCTTCGAATGCTCTACGCGCTGCATTCATATCAGTTTTTGTTCTATCAACATCTTTAATTTTGTGGTCAACGCAGCTTCTATAGTTGTCATATTGAAATTTATCAACGAGAGACCAGCTATAACATTGAAAAGGAAAGAAAAGCAAAATCAAAAGCATTACCTTCATAAAATATCCTTTATCGTTTTAAAAAAATTAGCAATTTTCATTGGTAGCCAAGATTATTTCTAACTTTCTTAGCTAAAGCAGATGAAAATTCAATTAACGATTCACTGTAATTGTCATCGAGCTTAAAGCCACTCAATGATAACTTCTCAAATATTGGGCTAACATAATCTATACATGTGTTAGATTCATTTACTGTTCTGCCTGAGTTTTTATCTAGGTATTGTTTGGCATTACGAGCATGTAACGCAATTTCTTGATTTATCGAATTAGCGATTTCAATGTTTTTATTATTATTTTTTAAAGTAATTGCTGCATATGTCGCGTATGCCCTTCCGTATTGCAAAGACATGATATTAACACCACCAACTTGATTAGCTAATGCAAATGAATTCATAGCATAACCGAAAACACCAACACAAAAACCTATCTTTTCAAGGTTGCCATCCGCATTTACTGGCTTGCTGATTACAAAACTAAAAATAATTGTAAGAATAATCGTTATATAAAACTCTTGTTTTTTCATATCATCTTTCCGCTTAGAATCTTTAACAAAAAAAATCAAATTTATAAAAGCCAAATAGACTGATTAATCTATCTATAACTATTTCACTCAGAAAAGTAGTTTTATACATGTTTCGAAGATCGCGAACAACTATTGACTAATAGCCGCCTCTAGGATTATAGTTCTAAAGTTAGAGATAATTATGGATTGTTATGACAACCCGAAGCATTTTTTTTATACTGATTGTCTCCGTATTGATGTTAACTGCCAACAATGCTTTTGCATTAAAAAAATGCATGATTAACGGCAAGCCAACATATAAGAATGGCATTTGTACCGAGGGAACTGAAAAACCAATAGTCAATGGACAAATTTCCGACGTTAGCTCTGAGGGGCTCAGGAGCGATATGATTGCAAGAGAACAAAGAATTAATCGGGAACTAGCCATGGAAGCTGAACGGATTAAGGCAAAAGCAGCCGCTAGAAATTATGACGGTGGATCTTCGCGTGCTCATTTCGATAATAACGGCCATTTACAAGGCCAACTTAATCGCTTAGAAAATCAAATACAAAACCAACAGATTCAACGCAATTTACAACAACTTATGAGATAGCGTTACTACTATCAAAATCCGCTATAAAACCTATTCCAGACAGACCACCCCATAGATCATATAGAGGCTAGACAATCAGGAATCCTAATGTCTAACCACCCCCCTTGGTTCTGAAATTGCTCTTGGAAGTTGCTCAAAAAGGTCGAAGTGGTAAGCAGGCTTAATTGAAAATGGGTATGTTATGATTGTCTTGGGTGGGAAATTTCCTGTCCTTTTTCTGTCCTTTTTTGAGAAGGGCGAATGGTAATCAAGTTTACATTTTAGAGGTTGGAACAGGTGATCAAACCGGGTTTCTCGTAGCTCAGTTGGTAGAGCCCCGGATTGTGATTCCGGTTGTCGTGGGTTCGAGCCCCATCGTTCACCCCAATATTTTCAAGTTTATCCTCGTCCCGCACTAAGGGACGCCGTCCTCTGCGCTAACAAGCCTTCCCATTTTCATTTGGATATTTGCCGGCTTTTATCTATAAGGGCTGTGCCTAATCTCTGGAATACAAGTTGCGTTCTATAGCCTTGACTCCTTACTCTTCAATAAAGTGCTAAGCTGCGATTTCGGTCGCTGTAACGTCGCCGTGTGAGTTGGCTCTTTATTGGTCTTATGTTACCTGTCTTTCCGGCGGCGATGCAGGCTCGTCTCGTCTTGCTGGGCGGGCTGTCGGATACTTTTCGGTTTGTCCGGGCCGGTGCGGCTTTCATCTCGACATCTTGCCACAGCTGGGGATACAAGCCTGGGCCAGGCTTGTCCGTGCCGGTCTTGGCCGATGCGGAGCGGTTTCTGTTGTTCTCCTCAAAAAGTATTGTGATGGGTGGGATGTCGTAACGCAAATGTGTGGATCGGTTCGTTTTGCCTTTTAATTTGTTAGAATCAAAACTTAAACTTATTTCGGATTGGACGGGCTGCGGGCTAGCGGCTTGCCCAGGTGTTGCAAATCCGGCCTTAGTCTAAAGCGAGGCGTGCGTAGGGCTGGGCTGTCATTGATACGGATCGACTATGTGTTTTAGTGCAAATATGTCTTTGGGCTTGGGGCTGGTGGGGGTCGCCGCCGCCAGCGTTACATTTTTGGATAAGGACGAGCCGTTTTGGGTGCGTATGGCGCGGGCCTACGCCATTTTTCATTTTTCGTTGATGGAGCTGATTCAATATTTCGCCTATCCGGTCGCCGATCAGTGCGGGTACGGTACGAATTTATTATTGAGCGAATTATCGACTTATCACATCGCTTTGCAGGCGTTTGCCATCATGCCGGCCTTGGCCACTTATTCGAGCGATAAAGAAGCGCTGAAGAAAGCTAGCATAATCGGTATTTGCTTGAGCGGATTCTTTCTTGTATGTACCGGATTACCTAGAGAATGGCAGTTGTTCGGCATGCAGCCGAATTTTATCGGCGACATGGTGGCTTGTCTGTATATGGGGATTTACCACATCGGCTATAAAATTCCGGCGGCATTCGGCACCTTGGTAACCCACGGCTCCTTGTTTGCATTAGCCTTGAGCGGTTTTTTATGGAGAGACAATTGGCGCATTGCGTCTTATCACTGTCTGATGGCATTGATGACATTGTTTGTACCGCAATGGCTGCTAGGGGTCACGACCGGCGAGGCTGCAGCAATATATTGCTTGTTTTCGATTCCGATTACCGTCAGCTTCATGCCTTATTTCAAGCGCTTTTTTGGCGTTGGTAGGGTGTTGCGGCATCAGGTGGCTTAAGTGACAGCTCCTATTTATGATTTTTCGGTCAATACCTTAGACGGGCGGCTGCTGAAGCTGGAAGTCTTTCGCAATAAAGTGATGTTAATCGTCAACACTGCCAGTCAATGCGGGTTTACGCCCCAATATCAAGGTTTGGAGCAGCTGTATCAGAAATACCGAGATAGGGGGTTGGTGGTGTTGGGGTTTCCGTGCAATCAATTCGGTCAGCAGGAGCCTGGGACTAATCAAGAAGTGGCGGCGTTTTGCGCTGCTAAATTTCAGGTGACTTTCCCCATGTTCGAAAAGATTTCGGTAAATGGCGACGATGCCCACCCTTTGTATCGGTTTTTGAAAGAAGCCGAGCCCGGGCTCCTAGGTACGCAGGCGATAAAATGGAATTTCACCAAGTTTTTGGTTGGCTGTGACGGGCAAGTCGTCAAGCGTTATGCGCCGATCGTAACGCCGGCTGCTTTGGAAGACGATATCGAGCAAGTGTTGCCGCAAGGCTAAAGAGTGATCCGATATGCCGGGAATTGATGCGACTGTTGTTAAATTTTTGTACCGCGGCTGGAAGGCTCGTTACCGTGATCATAAGGCCGAGATTCTCGCGCTGACTAGTGCGTTGCAGCCGGGCGATATTGCCGTGGATGTTGGTGCCAATAAAGGCAGCTTTATCCCGTCGTTGGCGAAGGCGGTGGCCGCTGGTAAGCTGATTGCCTTCGAACCCCAGCCTTATTTGGCCGATTATTTGAAGGGCATTGTCGCCGCGGCGGGTTTATCGAATGTCCAGGTCGAGGCGCAAGGCGTGTCGGACAGGTCGGGCAGCTTGCGCCTAGGTATTCCGGGGTATGGGGCAAGTTCGCCCGGCGCATCCTTCGAGGAGGCGGTTATGACTCGCGAATCTTGCACGTTGTTAGACGTGCCGGTTTGCACGTTGGATGGCTATTTTGCTACTGAGAGCCGCCGAATCGGTGCTATTAAAATCGATGTGGAAGGCCACGAACTGGCAGTTTTGCGCGGTGCCGAATCGATTATGTCGCACCACAGACCTTTGATCGTTTGCGAATGTGAAAACCGGCACCTGACCGAGTATGGCGTCGAAGAGGTGTTGGGGTACTTTCGTAGTTTCGGTTACGACGGTTATTTCGTACAGCGCGGGCGATTGCGTCCGGTTGCCGAATTCAACTCCAATCAGCATCAGCGGGCCGAGGGTGAGGACTATTGGAATCGTAAGGATTATTGCAATAATTTTGTGATGCAATATGTCGGTCGCTAGCTGCTTGGCGGTCGATTAAGCTCACGCTTTTCCATAGGAGTGGCGACGTGGTGGTGCGATCCGTCGCCGGCCGGTTTGTATCTGCTGGGAGTTTATGAGTAAAGATGCGTCGTTCGTGTTCGAACAATTTCACATAGAGGTCGCGCGGGCAGCTTCGGACGATTTCAACTTGTTTCACGATAAGCACAAGTGGCTGCAAATCACCCATAATCCGTTCAAGGGTCCGATTGTGCTAGGTTTTCAATTGAATACCCTGATTGAGTATCAGATGAAGCTGTACCGGGAAGCGCAGCATGAGGACGATATCATCGCCGATAATCAACTCAGGTTTAGCAATTACCAGATTACATTCGTCAATGCCTTGCGGCCGCGGCAGGAAATATCTCTGGATATCAAGAAAACGCTGATTGCGACCATACCGGAGCTGACCTTGACCAATCGGATAGCGATCAAGTCTCAAGGTAAGACCATATTGCTGGGATACAAAAAGGAAACCAAGCGGCCTTTGTTTTTGGCGGACGAGGACTTAAGCGGATTGCCGGACTTGAATACGCTGCCGGATAGGTCCTTGGTGCCCGGGACCGATTATTTTTTAAAGCGCAAATGGATGACGAACGGCAACGTCAAGAATTTTTTGTCCGGTTCGTTGGCCGAACAGTCCGATTATTTCGACGAATTGTCTCATATGGCGAATTATCCTGAAGTGTTTCCCTGCAGTCTGACGTCCGGCGCGTTATTGGAGAAGGCTCAGTTGGAGAGTCACGATTTTCTGCGCAACCCGATGGTATACACCTCGCACGATTTTTCAATCGATCGCGTGCATCTGGCGCAAGTGAAAAATAACGACAAACTCCATATTCTGGTTAAGCAATTGCCGGAATCCAAGCACAATACCTTGAATCAAACCAACATCATGCTGCGAACCTACGAGTGCTATGGCATATTGGAAAACCAAGCCGTATTGTTTCGGATTAAGCTCAATCTGGTGCCGTTAGAAGAAATATTGAAAAACTTGAGTTCGAAATCGCGTTAGTTTTCATAATGTTGTGTTTCGCGGTGCTAATATTGTGAATTTTTTTGAACATCAAGTATAATCGTCGAAGTCGTTGGGCTTGGCCGGTGACGAGATTTCAGATTAACAATACCACACTAGTTTAAGGTGAATGCTGTTTGTCGGGCGTTCGCATGGTTCGAGGAATAAAAATTATGAGTAACATCGAAGAACGAGTAAAAAAGATTGTCGCAGAGCAATTAGGCGTAAAAGAGGAAATCGCAAATGACGCGTCTTTTGTTGACGATCTTGGTGCGGATTCTTTAGACACAGTTGAACTCGTCATGGCCCTGGAAGAAGAATTCGAATGCGAAATTCCTGACGAAGAAGCTGAAAAAATCACCACCGTTCAATTGGCTATCGATTACATCAACGCCAATCTGCAATAGCACTATCTTCGTGGCTAGTGTTGTTCTTCACTAGCCCACATTTCTTTTCCCCCTCAGATTACCTTCTTTTTGCGGTAGTTTACTGTGAGCATACGTCGAGTTGTTATAACGGGCTTAGGCGCTGTCACGCCCTTAGCGAATAATGTCGCCGATACTTGGGACGGAATCAGCAACGGCAGAAGCGGAATCGGCCCGATCGATTCCTTCGATATATCCACTTTTGCGACTACGTTTGGCGGCGTGATCCGGAATTTCAACATCGGCGATTATATTCCGGAAAAAGACGCGAAACGCATGGATGGTTTCATGCATTATGGGATCGCTGCCGGTTGCCAAGCGTTCGAAGACTCCGGAATTGTGGTCACCGAGCAAAATGCCGACCGTATCGGCGTTGCGATAGGAGCCGGCATAGGCGGTATTACCGGCATTGAAGAATGCTACGCCACCTACGTGGCAGGTGGGGCTCGCAAGATTTCGCCGTTCTTCGTGCCCGGGAATATCATCAATATGATTTCCGGTAACTTGTCTATTAAGTACGGTCTGAAAGGTCCTAATTTTGCCATTGTCACCGCTTGCACCACAGGTACCCACAATATCGGCGATGCGGCGAGATTGATTAAATACGGCGATGCCGACGTCATGATAGCCGGAGGAGCCGAACGTTGTACGACTTCTCCGACTGCGATGGGTGGTTTCGCTTCAGCGAAAGCCTTGTCGCGCCGTAACGACGATCCCCAGCGGGCCAGCCGGCCTTGGGATAGAGACCGGGACGGTTTCGTGCTCAGCGACGGTGCGGGCGTTGTGGTATTGGAAGAGTTGGAGCACGCTAAAGCACGCGGTGCGAAGATTTACGCTGAATTGATAGGCTACGGCATGAGCGGCGATGCGTACCACATTACTTCGCCTTCGGTAGGCGGCGAAGGGGCGGCGCGTTGTATGAAAAACGCATTGCGCGATGCCAAAATTAACCCGGATCAAGTCGATTACATCAACGCCCACGGTACCTCTACTCCGGCTGGCGATGTCGGCGAAACCCACGCCATGAAATCGGCTTTAGGCGAGCATGCCTATAAAGTCGCGGTCAGTTCGACCAAGTCCATGATAGGGCATTTGTTGGGTGCCGCCGGCGGGATAGAAGCGGTGCTTACTTCGTTAGCGATCAAGTACCAAATCGCTCCGCCGACTATCAATTTGGAAAATCCCGATCCCGAGTGCGATCTGGACTATGTTCCCAATATCGCCCGGAATATGAAAATCGATATCGCCGTGTCGAATTCTTTCGGTTTCGGCGGGACCAATGGTTCGCTGGTCTTTAAACGCTTCGAATAATCTCTCTAGCACTGTGTCCGCCGATGTTTTTATTAAACGGGGAACGCGGGCACAGGGTCGACGTATCCGATAGAGGTTTCCAATACGGCGATGGCGTATTTGAAACCCTAGAGGTAGATAACGGCAAGCCTTTATTTTTGCAGGCGCATTTAACGCGCTTGGCGTTGGGCTGTAGGACTTTGGGGATACCCGAAGTCGACTCGGCGTTATTAAGCAAAGAGGCTTGCGCGTTGGCCGAACAATCCGGCTGCCGCTCCGTGCTAAAGCTGATCGTTACCCGCGGCAGCGGCGGGCGCGGGTACCGACAACCGGAGCCGATTCATCCAACTAGACTACTCGCCTTATATCCCTACCCGGATTATCCCGAATCCTACCAAGCCCATGGCATAGTTGCCCGGTTTTGCCGGCAGCGATTGGCCGTCAATCCGGCGTTGGCCGGTATCAAGCACATGAATCGCTTGGAGCAGGTCATGGCTAGGGCGGAATGGTCCGGCGACGCCATTCAGGAAGGTTTGATGCTTGATTACCAAGACCGCGTGGTGGAAGGCACGATGAGTAATCTTTTCCTGGTAAAACAAGGCGTATTGCATACGCCTACCCTGGCTGCATGCGGTATTAACGGGATTTTACGTCAGATGGTGCTAAACTTCGCGGCCCGGTACAACGTTAACGTTGTTGAAAATAATTACAGCAGGGAAAGCATACTAGACGCGGACGAGCTATTTGTCACGAATTCGGTGATAGGCGTATGGCCCATCAAGCAACTCGAACAGCAAGGTTTCGAGTGCGGCGAACTCACTCGGAAAGTGCAGCTCTGGTATGCAGCGGCAAGAGCAGCTGAGGTGAGCGCATGATTAGAAGCATTGTAGCCTTTACTACCCTGATGTCTATCGGATTGCTGATGGTTTGGGGGGCGATGCACCAACACATATTTATCAAAAAAGTTGTAGTTGCAAATGCGAGTACCTTGGAAATCAGCCGGGGAGACTCGCTGGAGAACGTGATCAAAAATTTGCGCGCCCAGCGGATTATGATCGATCCCTTGTGGTTTCGATTGTCTTCCTACCGCACCCACTTGGATAGGATGCTTAAAGTTGGCGAATACGTATTGGATAAAGGTGCGACGGCAGCGGACATCCTAGCGCTGTTGAAAAGCGGCAAAACCAAACAGTACGCAATGACATTTCCGGAAGGTTGGACCTTCAAACAATGGTTTCAAGCCATACAAGACAGCCCTAATTTACAACACCTATTACCTGCCGATGCCGACATGGCTGAGGTCGTGCGGAAAATCGGTTTCTCCGAGCCGCATCCGGAAGGGCTGTTTTTTCCGGATACTTATTATTTCGAAAAAAACAGTTCGGACGTGGAATTGTTAAAGCGAGCGCACGCCAAGATGCAGCAGGTATTGGCCGGTGCCTGGAGGAAACGCGATAAAGACATACCGTTGGAAACGCCTTACCAAGCCTTGATTATGGCTTCCATCATCGAAAAGGAAGCCGCCGCGGCAGAAGAGCGCAAGAAAATTTCCGGGGTATTTAGCCGTCGGTTGAAAATGGGAATGTTGCTGCAAACCGATCCTACCGTGATCTATGGCATGGGCGAGGATTTTCACGGCAATATTCGCCGTAAAGACTTGCTCGAACCGACGCCCTATAACACTTACGTGAATAAAGGCTTGCCGCCTACTCCCATCGCCATGCCCGGAAAGGCGGCTATCGAGGCGGCGCTCCATCCTGCCGAGGGGGACGAATTATTTTTCGTCGCCAAAGGCGACGGCAAACACGTTTTTTCATCGACCTACAGCGCACATGAAAAATATGTCGCCATGTATCAACGATGAAACCGGGTCGGTTTATTACGCTGGAAGGTGGAGAAGGCGGCGGCAAAACCACCAATCTGCAATACCTGAAAGAATTATTGGCGGAGCGTCATATAGATTTTCTGGCGACAAGAGAGCCTGGAGGTACGCCGATTGCGGAGAGTCTTAGGGAGTTGTTATTAGGGCATCATGACGAAACCCTGGATCCTAACGCCGAGTTGTTACTGATGTTCGCCGCTCGCGCCCAGCATATCCGCCACGTGATACGGCCGGCACTGGCCCAGGGGATTTGGGTAGTCTGCGATCGTTTTACCGATGCCACCTACGCTTATCAAGGCGGAGGGCGCGGTTTGGATTGCGCTAACATTGCTTGGCTGGAACAAACCGTGCAACAAGAATTGCGGCCGGATTTAGTCTTGTTGCTGGACGTACCGGTTGAGGTCGGTATGCAAAGAGCGCAGCAGCGAGGCCATTTGGATAGATTCGAGAGCGAGCGTGTGGCGTTTTTCCAGCGGGTGCGAGCCGCCTATTTACAAAGAGCGCAAGCCATGCCCGAAAGCTACCGCATTATTGACGCGGCCGCACCGATTGCGGAAGTAAGGCGCCAAATTCGCCTTGCGTTGGATGCGTTGATCGTTAGAGGCTGAGCGGTGTCTCCCGAGTTATATCCGTGGCATCAGGCCCAATGGCAACAATTGGCCAATTACATTGAGTTGCGTCGAATTCCGCAAGCCTTGCTGTTGTTGGGCGGCTCGGGCGATGGCGCTGACCGACTGGTTGATTGTTATGCCCGAGCGATTTTATGCCGCTCTCCGCGCTCAAATCATCTGGCTTGCGGCACCTGTGACAGTTGCAAATTAGCTGATGCGCAAACCCATCCTGACTATTTGGCAATAGAGCCCGATGAGCCCGGCAAAGCGATCGGTATCGACAAAATTCGCCAACTGATCGTTAAATTGGCATTGACGCCGCAGTTCGAGCAATACCGGGTGGTGTTGATCAAGCCGGCGGACCTGTTGAACAACGCGTCGGCAAACGCATTTTTGAAATGCCTGGAAGAGCCGAATGAACGGACCTGTCTTATTTTGTTGACCGATAAGCCGTCGCAATTGCCCGCTACCATACGCAGTCGCTGCCAAACGCTGAATTGCGCGGTGCCGGATCAGCGCCAGTCCGAAAGTTGGTTAGAGCAGCAAGGTGTAAAAGACGATATGCGGATTTTGTTGCGTATGGCTCAAGATAAGCCGGTTTTAGCGAAACAATTTGCCGAGTCCAATGCGCTTGCCGTTCGCCGGCAGTATTTTCAAGCGTGGAGTCAATTGGCCGACGGTAAACAAAACCCCTTGGTTCTAGCGGAGCAATGGCAGAAACTCGATACGGCCGAATTGGAAACGCTGTTGCAGTGGATGGCCGGTTGGTTGTCCGACGTCGTCAAGTGCGCGCACCAATTGGATAGCGGGGCGCTGCTCAATCCGGACTTGAAAAATCCCTTGCATGCGTTGGCCCAGCGGATAGAATTGAACCGGTTATTTGCGCATTATGACGACCTGCTAACCATGCGTTCTCAACTGTACACGCAACTGAACAAGCAAATGCTGATGGAGCAGCTATTGATTGCTTGGTGTCAACTTTTTTCACGGTAAAACTATGGCGGAATCCAGCCCGAGACAAGGTATTCTATCGTTATCCATCAAGGATAAGAACGCGTTGTATGCGGCGTACATGCCTTTCATCAAAAACGGCGGTTTGTTCATTCCCACCAAGCGAGAATACGAAATGGGGGAAGAAGTATTTATGCTATTGAATCTTATGGACGAAACCGAGCGTTTGCCGATTGCCGGAAAAATTATTTGGAAAACGCCGGTCGGTGCGGAAGGGTACCGTGCGCCCGGCATAGGCGTGCAATTCAGCGATCAGGATAACGGCACCGCTCGAAATAAAATCGAGACGTATTTGGCCGGCGCTTTGGAGTCCGACCGCTCCACCCATACCATGTAAATTCTTACGCAATCAACACGTAAGACCATACTGCCCCATGTTTATAGACTCGCATTGCCACCTGGATCGTATCGATCTGGCACCGTACCGGCACGATTTCTCGCTTTTTATGCAAACGGCCAGAGAGCAACAGATTCGCCATATGTTATGTATCGGCATCGATTTGGAATCTTATGCCGATATGGCCGCCTTGGTGAGTCCCTATCAAGACATTTCCCTATCGGTAGGCGTGCATCCCAATGTGACCGAGGGTCGCGATCCATCGGTGGACGAATTGTTGCGACTGGCCGATAACGACAAGGTGATTGCGATAGGCGAAACCGGCTTGGATTATTTTCGCAGCAGTGGGGATTTGGCTTGGCAATTTCGCCGTTTTCGCAATCATATCGAAGCGGCTAAACAATTGAACAAGCCGTTGATCATTCATACCCGCGAAGCAGGTCAGGATGCGTTGAAAGTGCTGGCGGAACAAAATGCCGATAGGGTGGGCGGCGTCATCCATTGTTTTACCGAGGATTGGGACTACGCGCAAAAGGCCTTGGACCTGAATTTTTACATTTCTTTTTCAGGTATTGTGACCTTTAAGAACGCGCAGGCGATTAAGGAAGTAGCCCAAAAAGTACCGGCAGACCGGTTTCTGATCGAAACCGACTCGCCCTATTTGGCGCCCGTACCGTACCGAGGCAAACCGAATTATCCCTTATATGTGCGTCACGTGGCGGAACATATAGCCGAGTTGCGCGGGACTACGATAGAGGAAATTGCCGAACTATCCACTCAAAACTTCAAACGCTTGTTTGCGCCGCATTGATTGTTTAGCGAATGCTGCAAAAAAAGGTCAGGTACGACAAGAAACCTGACCTGAGGAGAGGGAAGTAACTCTTTTCCCTTTCGGGACGCATACAAGAGTCGCCAGTAGTCTAACTAATAGCATATAGATTTTAAATGTGGCAATTCGTCGCGTGGCAGTTTGTCGCTGTCAACCACCCGCTCTCATGTCGATCTTCTATTCTCCGTACGGCCGTTTCGAATTAAGGCGATTGCCTTACCGCAAGCACGATCAACTGCGCGCTTGGGATGCCGCCGACGAATATTTGCTCGAGTTTTTAGCGGGCGATAAGCTAAACCAAGACTCTAGCATCGTGTTGCTGAACGATAGCTTCGGGGCTTTGAGTCTTGCGCTGCATGCCTATTCGCCGATTGCTATTTCCGATTCGTATTTGTCGCAACAGGCAACCCTGCAAAATTGCCGTATGAACGGGATAGATGTAGAAGCGGTGAATTTGCTGGATAGTTTGAGCCGGCCGAGTAAAGCGATCGATTACTTATTGGTCAAAGTGCCCAAGAATTTGGCCTTACTGGAATATCAGCTGCATCGTTTACGACCGTTTTTGCAATCAAACAGCCAAGTCATCGTGGCCGGAATGGTGAAAAATCTGCCGGCAGGAGTTTGGAAACTGCTGGAAGGTTTACTAGGTCCGACCCGAACTTCGTTAGCGGTAAAAAAAGCCCGTCTGATCTTTGCCGATCCGGATCCGAACTTGGTTCCTCCTATCAATCCTTATCCGCTTGCGTACCGCTTGGAGCATTCCGATTGGGTGATCAGCAATCATGCCAACGTATTTTCCCGCGACAGTTTGGATATCGGTACCCGGTTTTTGCTTCAGCACTTGCCGGATAACCCGGAATACCGGCAACTGATCGATTTAGGTTGCGGCAACGGCATCGTCGGCATGAAATTGGCCTTGTTATTGCCAAACGCAACGGTCACCTTTGTAGACGAATCCTTTATGGCAGTCGCTTCGGCCCGCGAAAATTTTGCGCGGGCGTTTCCCGCACGTCATGCCGAATTCAAAGTTAACGACGCCTTGAGCGGTTTTATTGGCGAAACTGCCGATTGCATTATTTGCAATCCGCCTTTTCATCAGCAACATGCGATCGGCGATCAAATTGCTTGGCAGATGTTCCGGCAAGCGCATCAGGTGTTGCGCCGGGGAGGAGAACTGCGGGTGATAGGCAACCGGCATTTGCAATACCACCATAGCTTGAAAAAATTGTTCGGTAACTGGGAGCAGGTGGCGGCTAACCCCAAATTCGTGATCGTGAAGGCGTTTAAGCGTTAATCACCGAAACCGGTCTTTTGCCAAGCGGATTTTGGCGAATGCTGCTGCCGGCGTATCCGAGGCAGCGGCGCCGACCGCAGTACGAATACTGGCGCTATGTTCGCGCATAAACGGGTTGGTCGCCAATTCGAGCGCGAGGGTCGACGGTAAGGTTGGCAGGTTTTGTAGGCGTAATTGATCGATCTCGGCGGCGCGCCGCTTAAGCTCGGCATTATCCGTTTCCACGCTCAGCGCAAATCGCGCGTTGGCCTGGGTGTACTCGTGGGCACAATAGACCCGGGTCGAGCCCGGTAATTCTTTGAGTTTTTGCAAAGAGCGCCAAAGCTGTTCGGCGCTACCTTCGAACAAGCGTCCACAGCCTAATGCGAACAAGGTATCTCCACAAAACAATGCGGCGCTATCTGCACAATAGTAAACGATGTGTCCGCAAGTGTGACCGGGCGTATCCAAGACTTGAAATTCGGCGTTGCCTAAGGCAATACGCTCGCCGTCGCCCAGGCCGATATCGATGCCGGGTATGCGTTGCCTATCCGCCGTGGCACCTACGATCCGGCAGCCGGTCGCTTGCTTCAATTGCAGGTTACCGCCGATGTGATCGGTGTGGTGGTGGGTGTTGAAAATGAAATCCAGATGCCAGCCATTTAATTCCAGAGCGGCTAATACCGGTTCCGCGACGGCAGGGTCTACCGCCGCAGTTTTGCCTGAGTTAGGCTCGTGCAGCAAATAGATGTAATTGTCGCTGAGAACCGGTAGTAGGCGGATTTCCAACATGGTTTAAACATCAAGCGCAGAACGCCTGGATTTTAGCGGAAATGCCCTGAGAGTCCAGGCCGACCAGACTCAAGAGCTCCTCGCGGCTGCCTTGCTCGACGAAGCGGTCCGGCAGACCGATGTTCAACACCGGCAGCAGAATTTTCTGTGCTTGCAAAAACTCCAGGATCGCGCTGCCGGCCCCGCCGGCGATGACGTTTTCCTCCACGGTCACCAACACCTCGTGGGTTTTGGCCAGCTCCAGCACCAAGGCCTGGTCGAAGGGTTTGACGAAGCGCATGTTGACCACGGTAGCGCCCAAGGGCTGGCCGGCTTCCGCGGCCGGCGCCACCATGGCGCCCCAGGCCAGAATCGCGATGCGCCCGCCCTGGTGGCGGATGTGCGCTTTACCGATCGGCAATTCGGTCAAGGCCGGGTCTATCGCCACGCCGGGGCCTTTGCCGCGCGGATAGCGCACCGCCGCCGGGCCGGGGTGGTTGAAACCGGTGGTCAGCATCTGCCGGCACTCGTTTTCGTCGGCCGGGGCCATGATCAGCATATTCGGAATGCAGCGCAAATAGCTGAAATCGAAGGCGCCGGCGTGGGTCGGGCCGTCCGGGCCGACCAGGCCGGCCCTGTCCAGTGCGAACAACACGTCCAGATTCTGCAAAGCCACGTCGTGGATCAATTGGTCGTAGCCGCGTTGCAAAAACGTCGAATAAATCGCCAGCACCGGCTTGGCGCCCTGGCAGGCCTGGCCGGCGGCCAGCGTCACCGCGTGCTGTTCGGCGATGGCCACGTCGAAATAGCGCTTCGGGTATTTTTGGGAAAACGCCACCAAGCCCGAACCTTCGCGCATTGCCGGCGTAATGCCGAGCAGACGCTCGTCCTTGGCGGCCATGTCGCACAGCCAGCGGCCGAACACCTCGGTGTAGGTCGGCTGGCCGGCCTGGCTTTTCGGCAGGCAATCCTTGGTCGGGTCGAAGGCCGGCACGCCGTGGTAGGCCAAAGGATCTTTCTCGGCCGGCGCGAACCCCTTGCCTTTTTTAGTCACCACGTGCAAAAACACCGGACCGGGGATGTTTTTCAGATTTTCCAGGGTGGAGACCAACACCTCCAGATCGTGGCCGTCGATCGGGCCGAAATAATTGAAGCCCAATTCTTCGAACAAGGTACCCGGCACGATCATGCCTTTGACGTGTTCCTCGGCCTTGCGGGCCAACTCCCACACGCTAGGCATGCCGGACAAGGCTTTCTTGCTCTCCTCGCGCACCGACGAATACAACTTGCTGGACAACACCTTGGTCAAGTAATTGTTCATCGCCCCGACCGGCGGGGAAATCGACATGTCGTTGTCGTTCAAAATCACCAGCAGATTGGCGTTGACGTCGCCGGCGTGGTTCATCGCCTCGTAAGCCATGCCGCCGGTGATGGAGCCGTCGCCGATGATGGCCACCATTTTCTTGTCTTCGCCGCGCAATTGCGACGCGATGGCCATGCCCAAGGCGGCGCTGATCGAGGTACTGGAATGGCCGACTCCGAAGGCGTCGTACTCGCTCTCGTCGCGGGACGGGAAGGCCGACACCCCGCCCAGAGTGCGTATCGTGGTCATGCGGTCTTTGCGGCCGGTCAGAATCTTGTGCGGATACGCCTGATGGCCGACGTCCCACACCAGTTGATCGACCGGGGTGTTGTAGACGTAGTGCAAGGCCACAGTCAATTCCACCGTGCCCAGGCCGGCGGCGAAATGACCGCCGGAGATGCTGACCGAATGGGTCAAAAAGCAGCGTACTTCGTCGGCCAGGGCTCTCAGCTTGTCCTTGGGCAGCTGGCGCAGGTCCGCAGGGCTGTTGATGGTATTCAGTAATTTGTAGTCGGTTGACAGGTTCATAATCAGTACAAGGGTTCACGATAGAACATCAGGACGATGCCTATCTGAAACAGGGCGAACACTGAGATGAAGCCGGCGATGTTTTTGCCAGGAGCATCCAATTTCAATTCCAGCCAGCGGCCGCATGCAAGGATCAAGGAGAATACGCCCATCAGCGTATGCCCCACTTGAATCAAAAATGCGGTTTTAGGTTCGAACCCGACATGGGAATGGGCCAATAGCATCATGCCGCCGAAAGCCGCCAGTAACGGAAAAACGAACGGCAGCATTCCCGGTTCTTTGGCAATGCGGGCTTTGATTTCCATCCAACCCAGGCCGAATACCAAAAAGGTGGCGATTCTATGTTGCAGCACCTCGCCGTTGTTGAAGGTACTGTCCCAAAAACCTATGGGTCCTAGCGGCCAGGTTTCCGCATCGCTACGGAAAAATAAAAATACTCCCAGCAGCATAAAACCGACCGGCCAAAAGCGCGCCCAGCGATGAAAACGCGCCGAATACGACAGCATGGCGAAAAAGCTCATCGTGGTTAGGAAAATGCCGGAGATATTATGGTTGTAGTCCGACCAAGCGGTAGCGGCTTCCGACGGTACTTGGCCGACAATTGCCACCCGGCCGGGTTCGCCGGCCAATAGCGCTTCGTGGCTGGGTGAGGTGTAGCGCGGAAGGCGCGGCTCGAACATGCCTAACACTTCTTGCCAAGTTGCGGTAAGACTGGGGATGTCCATGGAAGGCGGTTGCGAGGCCAAACTGGCGGCGGTGAACAATATGGTCAACAGCACCAAGGTTTCCGCTTCGATGTAGTACGGTACTTTAGCGGTTAAGGTGTAAAGGCTGCGACTTTCGAAAAATTCGACCACGGCTTGGCGGTTTAGCCAGGCGAAGCCCAAGGCTAGCCCCATCATCATGATTTTCACCATCAACAGGTTGCCGTAGCCGGCGCCGATAAAGCCTTGGAAGGTGCGGATGTAGTACCAGGCCAGCGGTGTACCGGTAAGCAGCAGTACCACGACGGCACCTACGCCCAATACCGAGAAGCGCTTGAGTACGACAGGCCATAATTCCACGCCGACCAGATTGCGTTTTTTCAAGCGCCAAATCGCCAGTAATTGAAAGATTCCGCCTACCCAAGCCGCTGCGGCGATTTGATGGATGACCGTGATGCTCATCAACAAACCACGGTCTTCCAGGCGGCTGGCGCCGTGTACCAGCCAAGCGGCGGAAACGACTAGCGGCAATAGAATGGCATTTGCGGTCAGCCAGCGTTGTTCGCTACGCAAGTGTTTGCTCAAAGCGGTTTTGACGTAGTAAAACAACACGGCGGCGGACGCGGCGCGGGCGATGCCGGCGTTGAATTGTACGGTATGGAAAAATGCCGGAAACGGCGATTTGCCCAAGGTAACCGACATCAGCCAGATTTTTAGGCCGATTTTCGACAATTGGGTAAAAATCAACGCCTTGCTGCCGAATTGAATCAGCGCTACGGTTTTCTCCAACAGCGCGTTATTGAAACGGGTTTCGTCTTCCCAGGGTTTCAGAATCAACCAGCCCCACAGTAGGCCGCCGATGGCGATCGAATAAAACGTCAGATCGATGCCGCCGATCAGAGAGTCTAGGTAATCAGCTATGCCTTCCATACGTTATTGGGGTTGTTTGACAAAAAAACGCAACAAGTCTTCGCTTAAATGGCCGTCGGCGGCGAAAACTTTCAGTTTGATGGCGTATTCGCCCGGCATTAAAGCCGGTAGATTCAACAGCACTTTACCGGGTTTGTCGCCGGGGACGGCCTCGATGACTTGCATCTTGTCGCCGGCGCTGACCAGATGAATTTCCGATAGATCCAGCTCGACTTTGGAGTTGAAAGACAACTCGACTTGGCTGGCTTGATTGACCGGTACCGGTTTCAATGCCAGCGAATTGTGGGTGACTACTGCGTGTGCATGCACGCCGCAGCTGGTGATTAAAGATAAAACAAACACTAGCTTGCTGATTAAGCGCATGGGACTTCCTGTTTATTTTTTGTTTTTTAAAGCGTGACCGGCCAGGTTTTTGCCCAAGGTCCAAATCGAGCCGGTGACGTTGTGCGTGTCGGCAATGGTTTTGTCCATCGCGCCGACTATCCAGTCGCGGTCTTTCGGCGTCAGATTCAGCGGCGGCAGCAGTTTGACCACGTTCATACCGTGGCCGGCCACTTGGCTGAGGACCCGGTGTTCCTTAAATAACGGTATGGTAATCATCTGGCAGAACAAGCCTTTATTGGCGGCTTCCAGCATGGCCCAGGCCGCCTTTAGCCCCAAGCTCTTCGGCGAATGAAATTCGATGGCTATCATCGAGCCCTTGCCGCGGGCTTCTTTCAAAAATTCGTATTTATCGCTCATCGCGTTGATGCTGGCGATGACGTCCTCGCCGACGCGGGCGCTATTTTCCACCAATTTTTCCGCATGGATGACGTGCAAGCTGGCTAAGCCGGCCGCCATGGCCATGTTGTTTTTCGAAAAGGTGGAGCCGTGCACCACGGCTCTGTCCATGCGATTGAATACGCTGTCCATGATGTGTGCGGTCATCGCCACGCCGCCGACCGGCACAAAGCCGCCGGACAAGGCTTTGGCCATTAAAATCATGTCCGGTTTGACGCCCCAGTGTTCTATCGCCCAGAATTTGCCGGTGCGGCCGATGCCGGTTTGGATTTCGTCGGCCACGAACAAGGTGCCGTATTTTTTACACAGCCTTTCGACTTCCGGTAAATAGTTGTCGTCCGGCAGGTTGACGCCTTTGCCTTGAATCGGTTCGACGATGAATGCCGCAACGTCTTTGCCGCTCAACGCGCGCTCCAACGCGGCCAAGTCGTTGAACGGCACGGCGCTGCATTCGGGTAACAGCGGTCCGAAACCTTCGCGGAAAATTTCTTCGCCGTTCAGCGATAACGAACCCATGGTCAGGCCGTGGTAGCCGTGCTCGCAATACACCACCCGCGAACGCTTGGTGGTATAGCGGGCGAATTTGATGGCGGCTTCCACCGCTTCCGTGCCGGAATTGCAAAAAAACATCTTGTCCAAATTATCCGGGCAGGTCGCCAATATTTCTTTAGCCAACAGCCCGCTAAGCAAGGAGACGTCCATTTGCACCAAGTTCGGCAATTCCAAGGTCAAGGTTTCGGTTAGCGCGCCGATTACCGTCGGGTGGTTGCGGCCGATGGCGAATACCCCGAAACCGCTCAGTAAATCCAGGTATTCGTTGCCGTCTTCGTCGTAAAGGTATTGGCCGAGCGCCCGTTTGTAGTTGCGGTCGTAACCTATGGTGCGCAGCACCCGCACCATTTGGTTGTTTAAATAATGCTCGTGTAGGTCGAACTTCTCGTTGAAATGCTGAGCGAAAAGATCGGCAATGCTAAAAGACATTTAATACCTCTTGATAATCGGCTGCTACGGACTAGGTAGGCAGCGCTTAGGTGTTCGGGAAAGTCCGGCCATGAACAGCGGTCATGGCTATTTACGGCAAGTGCAATAATCGGGCTGCGGCGCTCAGTGTTTTCTGCGCGGCGCGGAAAAATAAGCCTAAGCGGATTAGAGCCGGAATTTGCCGCGGGTTTTTGAGCAAGGCGGACAGCAGACGGCTTAACTCCACTTGGCCCTGCGAATTCAGCGCGGTGCACACGGCAGGCGGTAGATCCATGTGGGCCGGGTCGGCAATGCTGCGTATCGCCAGAAAAGGCAATCCGGCCGCTTGCGCGGCTCGGCCGACCGCCGCGCTTTCCATGTCTAACGCTGTTGCGCCGTAGCTTTGATGGATGCTGCGCTTTTGACTGCTTTGCGTGACTAAGTCACCGCCGCTGTATAGATCGTCGCTTATTACCTTGCAAGCGCCAGTCAGCTGTGCAATGGCGGCGCTACGTAGCGCCGGGTTCGGAGCGAGCGCTTGTTGGGGAGTGACGATGGATTCCGGAATAACCAAATCGCCCGGCTTAAGCGTATCGCTTAGTCCGGCCGCGCATCCCCAACTGATCAAGCGTGTCGCGCCGTGCGCAATCAGTGCCTGCGTAGCTTGCTCCGCATTTTTAGGTCCCGCTCCGCTGAGCGCAAGCAAGCTATTGCCATCGCGCTGCACGTTTCCCGGTTTTAGTTTGCGGCCGGTCAGGGTTGCCAATTCTTCGGGCAACGCGACGACGATACCGTTCAGACCGGTAGAGAAATTCAGGAGCGACGGCGCGGTTTGTTCGGCAACGTTCACTGCTTTGCCAATTCGTTACGGTAGCGGGCCAGCGCCCATAACGGAAAAAACTTGTCGTAGCCGTGGTATTTCAGATAAAACACTTTTGGAAAACCGGGGGCGGTAAAGCATGGGTCGTTCCAGAGTCCGTCGGCTTGCTGGTTGCGGAGCAGAAAATCGATGCCGGCTTTAACTTCCGGGCTGTGCGTTTCTCCGGCGGCGATCAAGCCTAATACCGCCCAGGCAGTTTGGAATGCGGTACTGAAATCGTAACGGCCGCGGTACTGTCTGTCGTCGTGGTAGCTGAGATTGTCTTCGCCCCAGCCGCCGTCTTCGCGTTGTACGCTTTTCAGCCAGGCGGCCGCTTTGACGTACATCGGATCGGACTTGGGCAGATCGGTTTGTTCCAATCCGAGCAGGGTGGACCAAGTGCCGTAAATATAATTGGTTCCCCAGCGGCCGAACCAGGAGCCGTCCGCTTCCTGGTCTTTGCGTATGTAGTCGATGGTGCGCTGCAGGGCTGGCAAACACTCGGGCATGGTTTTGCGCATTCTGGCCATCAACATTGCGCAACGGGCGCTGACGTCGACGGTAGGCGGATCCAGCAAGGCGCCGTGGTCCGCGAACGGAATTTCGTTCAGGTAATAGCAGGTATTGTCGGCATCGAAGGCGCCGTAGCCGCCGTTTTTAGACTGCATGCCGATAATCCAGCGGGTAGCGCGGGCAATGGGTTCGTCCAAACCGGCTTGGCCGGATTCCGCCATCGAAAAAGCGACCACGGCGGTGTCGTCTACGTCCGGATAATAGGCATTGGCAAATTGGAATGCCCAGCCGCCGCCGGGCAGCTGCGGGCGCTTGATCTGCCAGTCGCCGGGTTCGTCGGAAAGTTGAACGCTTTTCAGCCAGTCGTAGGCGCGGTGCAATGCTGCGGCATTTGCGGATTTATCGGCTTCCAGCAGTGCCAGACTGGCTAAACCGGTATCCCAAACCGGCGACAAGCAGGGTTGGCAATAAGCATCGTGTTCGTTGACCACTAACAATTTGTCGATGGATTGGCGGGCAACGACCACATGAGGGTGGTCTTTAGGATAGCCTAGTAAAAGCATGGATTCGTAAGCGTTTACCATGGCGGGAAAGATTCCGCCCAAGCCGTCTTCGCCGTTCAGTCTTGCGGTGAACCAGGCAACGGCCTTGTCTATCGCCGCTTGGCGAACCCGCTGAGGAATCAAGGGTTCGCTTACCCGGCCGAGTTTGTCCAGGGCTAAAAACAGTTTGTTCAGCCAAGTCCGTTCCGGGAAATAATGTTTCTCTTCGTCCGGGTGCACGACGAACAATTCCAAAATGTCGATTTTGTGCGGATTCTTGGCCTTGGCTTTGAGGGTGCATAGGATGAACAACGGTACCATCACGGTTCGCGACCAATAAGAGACTTTGTCTAAATGGAAGGGGAACCAGGATGGAAGCAGCATGATTTCGACCGGGATATACGGTACGCCGCGCCATGGCAGTTGCTCGAACATGGCTAGTGCGATGCGGGCAAACACGTTGGCGCGCGCCGCGCCGCCTTGGCCGAGTATCCAGGCGCGCAATTTTTTCATGTGCGGCGCATGGATGTCGTCGCCTGCCATTTTCAACGCGTAATAGGTTTTAACGCTGCAGCTGATGTCGCCGGGGCCGCCCGTGAACAGCGGATAGCTGCCGTCGGGATTTTGCCGGCTGCGCAAATAGACGGCGATTTTCCGTTGTAACTCTAAATCGATGTCGTCCAGGTAATGCATCATCATGATGTATTCGGACGGAATGGTGCAGTCGGCCTCCAGTTCGAATACCCAATAACCGGCGGAATGTTGCAAGCTGAGCAGCTTGTTTTGTGCGCGCTCGATAGCTTTGTTCAAACCGATTCGGGCTGTCTTTTGCGTGTTGCTGGAATTGAACGACTCGTTGCTGTTGGTTTCGACAGGGGATTCAGTAAACATGGCGATTCCTTAATGTCCAGAGTGCGATTCCGGTAAATAGTGCCAGCCGGGAGTTTTCAGATCTCGGCTGGCGAAATTGAAGATGAGCGATAACAACCAGTTGTACCTGGCGGAAATTTTGCTGGCGACAATGGTAGCTTTGACGCTGTTACGGCTGATTTTGACTTGGTTGGATTCGTTGAAATCCAGGTGTTGTTTGATCTTTTTCAAGGTCAGCACCGCCATGCCGAGTGCCCATAAGCAGAAATTGCGGATGCCGGTTTCGTGGCTGGGCAGCAATTGGGTATAGGTGAGGGCGTTTTGCAGATGGCCGCGCGCTATCGCGATCAGGTGCAGCAAGCCTTGGCGAAATCCGGGGTCGTCGGTTTCCGGGGTTAAATGCGCCAAATCGAAACCGGTTTCCGTGAAGATGTCTTGCGGCAGCCAACATACGCCGCGTTGGGCGTCGTCCCAAATGTCTTTCAAAATATTGGTCATTTGCAGGCCTTGACCGAATGATACCGATAATGCCAATAGCTGTTCTCTGTGGCGGTCGATCTCCGGCGAGTAATGGCAGAACAATTTGGCCAGCATTTCGCCGACGCAACCGGCCACGTAGTAGCAGTAGTCGTTCATGTCTTTCATGGTCTTCAAGCCTGCATGCAAATCCAGCGCTTGATAGACGGGCATGCCGCCGGCCATGGTTTCTACGCAACAGGCCAAAGCATCGATTTGAGCTTGATCCAGACTATGGGTGATGGCGATGACTCTGGGAATCAGTTTGATTAAGCTGTGTTCGGCCGGTATGGTTTGCTCCGATAACAAGGGTGCCAATTCATCGGCAAACGCTTGTGCATTCCGGCCGGTTTTCACGACAGAGATAAATTCCGCGCAGAAACGTTTTTTCTGTTCTGCGGTCAGAGATACTTCGTCCTCTATGGTATCGACAATACGGCAGAGCAGGTAAGCGTTAGCGACCGCAGGGTATAGAGAGGACGGCAGCTGTGGAATGGTTAGTGCGAACGTGCGCGACACGCCTTCGAGCAAAGTGGCTTGCAATTCGCTATCGGAAAGCTGTGTTAGTGATTCCGGTTTGTCTGCCGTTGGCTGAGATCCGTTCATGAACATATAAAGTGAACTTAATAAGCTGGCTAAATGATAGTCGCTTTGTTGGTGATTTGCAAAGTGTTGTTGTTTTACTGCAAATCTTGTGGCGGGCAAATTGTTTAGCGGGTAAGCGTTCCGGTGTGTATGGCGTGAGTAGTTGGGTATTCTCTTTGTTTTTAAAGGGTTTTTCCCGCCAGTTTGCGGCGATTAGCTGTAAAGCGCTTGTGCGGCAGACCGGTTTTTAGTCTGATGTTTTTTCGGCCCTTGTGTTGCTTTTTTTGAATTGCGCTGGAGTAGATGTAAAAAAAGTAGTATTCTAACAACAGCGAATCGTATCAGGAGGGCTATTTTGCCTTATTTAAGGCAGAGTTCCTACTAAATTCGATTCATCGCCATTGGTTTTGGGGTGTTGTTTTTTTTTAACAGCATGCCGATGCTAATCGATTCAATAGTTTTGGAGAGTAGGTTGTGAGTGTTCCGTTACGTCAACAGTTGGCAGTGGGTAGTTATCTGATCAAGCAAAAACTGAAAGGCGTTAAGAAATACCCTTTGGTTTTAATGCTGGAGCCGTTGTTTCGCTGCAATTTGGCTTGCGCCGGTTGCGGGAAAATCGACTATTCGGACGAAATCCTAGACAGGCGATTGTCGGTCCAGGAATGTTTGGATGCGGTCGACGAGTGCGGCGCGCCCATGGTTTCCATTCCGGGCGGCGAGCCTTTAATTCACAAGGAAATGCCGCAAATTGTCGAAGGCATCGTCGCGCGCAAGAAGTTCGTCTATTTGTGTACCAATGCCTTGTTGCTCAGAAAGCGCATCAATGACTACAAGCCTTCGCCCTATTTGACGTTTTCCGTGCATTTGGACGGATTAAAGCATAGGCACGATGCCTCGGTTTGCCAGGAGGGGGTGTTCGACATTGCCGTCGAAGCGATCAAGCTGGCGCTGGGGAAAGGGTTTAGGGTTACCGTCAATTGCACCTTGTTTCAGGGCGAGTCGCCGGAAGAAGTGGCGGAATTTTTGGATTACGTCATGGCGCTCGGCGTGGAAGGCGTCACCATTGCTCCGGGTTTCAGTTACGAGCGTGCGCCAAGACAAGATGTGTTCATTAGAGGCGCGGACGTGAAAAATTTGTTCCGCGGCATTTTCAAAATCGGCAAAAACCGCAACTGGAAACTCAATCACTCCTCGCTATATCTGGATTTTCTGGCCGGTAATCAAAGCTACAATTGCACCCCTTGGGGAAACCCGACCCGGAATGTCTTCGGCTGGCAAAAGCCATGCTATTTGTTAGCCGACGAAGGTAATGCTTCATCTTTTCAAGAATTGCTGGATAGTACGCCTTGGGATAAATACGGCACCGTCAAAAACCCTAAGTGCGCTAATTGCATGGCGCACTGCGGTTACGAAGCGACTGCCGTCGAAGATACGTTGTCCAATCCGTTGAAAGCGCTGTGGGCTAATATTCGCGGGCCGAAGACGACGGGTGAAATGGTGCCGGAGGTCGTTCCGCAATTCGGCGCGACAGTCAATGCCAGGCTGGCTGAAATTCCGGTCAAAGTCGAATCTTAACGGCCTTGCGATAAGGTTTTTTCCACTTTTTCTAGCACAGAATGGCAGTTATGTTTAAAACAATAATGATCGGCTTGAGCGTACTGTTTACGCTTTTTTCGGCGGCGCCGTTTGCCGAAGAAATCGCGGCTCGTCAGGTGGTGGACGAATTCCAAAATCAATTGATAGACGTTATGAAGCAGGGCAAGGACTTGGGTTTTCAGGGGCGTTACGACAAGCTGGAGGCAGCGGTCAAGAAAAGCCATGATTTGCCCAAAATTGCCCGTATCGTGGTCGGTAAGCAGTGGGAGGACTTGACGCCCGAGCAACAAACTCAGCTTGAGGATGTGTTCAGCCGGCTCAGCGTGTCTGCCTATGCGCATAATTTCAAGGATTTCTCGGGCGAATCGTTCAATTTCGTTTCCGAAGAAGAAACCGGGCGCGGCGGCGTGATCGTACATACCAACTTGAAGATTCCCGGCGAAAAGGACGTCAAGTTCGATTACATGATGAAGAAAAAAGACGATGGCTGGCAGATTATCAATATAATAGCGGATGGTGTCAGCGACTTGGCTTTAAAGCGTTCGGATTACACCAGTGTATTGAATCGCGAAGGATTTGACGCATTAATCGCGAAAATCAAAGAAAAGATTCAGAGTTACTCGAAACAATAAGTTGTCAGGAAGCACTGCAGATGTTTACTCCAAGTTGCGCAGATAATCGCCAAATTTCGATGTTGCCGGTAGTGGTGTGTTTCGGAGCCAGTTTATTGGCCGGATGCGCAAGTACCGACACGGCTCCGTCGAGCGGCAATCTCGCTAGCGAAGCCAGTTCCGTTCCCGCAGATCCGTACGAAGGTTTTAACCGTTCGATGTACGGATTTAACATGGGCTTGGACAAGTATTTTCTTAAACCCATCTCGGATGGTTATCGTTTTGTGACGCCCGACTTTATGCAGACGGGAGTCACTAATTTTTTTAACAATCTGAAAGGTATCAACGTCGTATTAAACGACGTATTACAAGGTAAGTTTTCACAGAGCGCTTCCGATCTCGGCCGTTTTACCACCAATTCGACAATAGGCATGCTTGGTTTATTCGATGTGGCAAGCGATTTAGGTTTTCAACAAAACGTTGAAGACTTCGGGCAAACCTTGGCGGTTTGGGGGGTCGAGCAAGGGCCGTACTTGGTGTTGCCTGTATTGGGACCGACTACTTTGCGCGACGGCGGTGCCATCATCGTCGATAAAGCCGCCAATCCGGGAACTTATGTGCCGGGCACCGGCATCATAGAAGGCATCAACGAGCGCGCGAACGCCGAAGGGGCCTTAAATTTTATCGACGAAGCGGCTTTGGACCCTTATGTCTTCACCCGCGAATCTTTTTTGCAGTATCGAAAACATTTGATTAACGACGGCGAGGCCGATGCGTCCGCCCTCGAGTTGGACGTCGACGCCGCCCTCGACGAAGACAATGGGGTTGGCGACTCAAAAAAAAAAAGTAACGCCGATGTAGATTCCGCTCCGTCCGTTCAAACCGTTCCAGCGACTAAGGCCGGCAACGATGCGACTGTCGAGGCGTTCGAGCAAATGTCCAAATCGGTCGATCAGGCTTTAAACCAATTTGAACTCGCGTCCGACAAAATGGATAAGCTGGGCCAACAAGCGGTTCGGAAGCGGCGTAGATAAGTGGATTATCCGGCACCGCCCATAAAAAAAGACGCTTAAGCGTCTTTTTTTATGGGCGGTGGTTTATTTCTGCCGGGAATTTCAATAATGTAATAGCGAATGAACCTGGTAGTTTCGTAACGATTCGCGCCCATGCAGAAAATCCAGCTCGACTACGAATGCGCAGGCGACAATTTGGGCGCCTAATTTCTCCAACAATTCGCAGCTGGCTTTTGCGGTTCCACCGGTGGCGAGTAAATCGTCTATCAGCAAAACCCGGTCACTACTGTCGACGGCATCGATGTGAACTTGTAATTCCGCCGAGCCGTATTCCAAATCGTAGCTGACGCTTTGCACGTCGTACGGCAATTTGCCGGGTTTTCTGAGCGGGACGAACGGTATGCCGAGCTCCCAGGCCACCAGAGAGCCGAAAATAAAACCGCGCGCTTCCATACCGGCTACTGCGGTGATGTCTTTACCCAAAAACGGGTGTAATAGCTGATGTACGGCCAGGCGCAATGCGGCCGGGTCCTTGACTAGCGGCGTGATGTCTTTGAATACGATACCCGGCTTGGGGAAATCGGGAATGTCGCGAATTTTGCTTTTAAGTCTTTCCATTTTTTATCCATCTATCAAGCGCAGAACGCCTGGATTTTAGCGGAAATGCCCTGAGAGTCCAGGCCGACCAGACTCAAGAGCTCCTCGCGGCTGCCTTGCTCGACGAAGCGGTCCGGCAGACCGATGTTCAACACCGGCAGCAGAATTTTCTGTGCTTGCAAAAACTCCAGGATCGCGCTGCCGGCCCCGCCGGCGATGACGTTTTCCTCCACGGTCACCAACACCTCGTGGGTTTTGGCCAGCTCCAGCACCAAGGCCTGGTCGAAGGGTTTGACGAAGCGCATGTTGACCACGGTAGCGCCCAAGGGCTGGCCGGCTTCCGCGGCCGGCGCCACCATGGCGCCCCAGGCCAGAATCGCGATGCGCCCGCCCTGGTGGCGGATGTGCGCTTTACCGATCGGCAATTCGGTCAAGGCCGGGTCTATCGCCACGCCGGGGCCTTTGCCGCGCGGATAGCGCACCGCCGCCGGGCCGGGGTGGTTGAAACCGGTGGTCAGCATCTGCCGGCACTCGTTTTCGTCGGCCGGGGCCATGATCAGCATATTCGGAATGCAGCGCAAATAGCTGAAATCGAAGGCGCCGGCGTGGGTCGGGCCGTCCGGGCCGACCAGGCCGGCCCTGTCCAGTGCGAACAACACGTCCAGATTCTGCAAAGCCACGTCGTGGATCAATTGGTCGTAGCCGCGTTGCAAAAACGTCGAATAAATCGCCAGCACCGGCTTGGCGCCCTGGCAGGCCTGGCCGGCGGCCAGCGTCACCGCGTGCTGTTCGGCGATGGCCACGTCGAAATAGCGCTTCGGGTATTTTTGGGAAAACGCCACCAAGCCCGAACCTTCGCGCATTGCCGGCGTAATGCCGAGCAGACGCTCGTCCTTGGCGGCCATGTCGCACAGCCAGCGGCCGAACACCTCGGTGTAGGTCGGCTGGCCGGCCTGGCTTTTCGGCAGGCAATCCTTGGTCGGGTCGAAGGCCGGCACGCCGTGGTAGGCCAAAGGATCTTTCTCGGCCGGCGCGAACCCCTTGCCTTTTTTAGTCACCACGTGCAAAAACACCGGACCGGGGATGTTTTTCAGATTTTCCAGGGTGGAGACCAACACCTCCAGATCGTGGCCGTCGATCGGGCCGAAATAATTGAAGCCCAATTCTTCGAACAAGGTACCCGGCACGATCATGCCTTTGACGTGTTCCTCGGCTTTGCGGGCCAATTCCCACACGCTGGGCATGCCGGACAAGGCTTTCTTGCTCTCCTCGCGCACCGACGAATACAACTTGCTGGACAACACCTTGGTCAAGTAATTGTTCATCGCCCCGACCGGCGGGGAAATCGACATGTCGTTGTCGTTCAAAATCACCAGCAGATTGGCGTTGACGTCGCCGGCGTGATTCATGGCCTCGTAAGCCATGCCGCCGGTGATGGAGCCGTCGCCGATGATGGCCACCATTTTCTTGTCTTCGCCGCGCAATTGCGACGCGATGGCCATGCCCAAGGCGGCGCTGATCGAGGTGCTGGAATGGCCGACTCCGAAGGCGTCGTACTCGCTCTCGTCGCGGGACGGGAAGGCCGACACCCCGCCCAGAGTGCGTATCGTGGTCATGCGGTCTTTGCGGCCGGTCAGAATCTTGTGCGGATACGCCTGATGGCCGACGTCCCACACCAGTTGATCGACCGGGGTGTTGTAGACGTAGTGCAAGGCCACAGTCAATTCCACCGTGCCCAGGCCGGCGGCGAAATGACCGCCGGAGATGCTGACCGAATGGGTCAAAAAGCAGCGTACTTCGTCGGCCAGGGCTCTCAGCTTGTCCTTGGGCAGCTGGCGCAGGTCCGCAGGGCACTGAATGGTGTTCAGTAAGGGATAAGTTCCGGAAAGGCTCATCGAAAATTAAAAGAATTAAAAAGAGGGCGACCGCTTAATGCGTGCGTTCGATGATGTAAAGCGATAAATCGCGCAACAAATCGGCTTCGCTGCCGAAATCGCTCAGACTGGCGACGGCTTGTTCGTGCAATTCCCGGGCTTTTTGCTTGGCGCCGGCCATGCCCAACAGCGCCGGATAGGTCGGTTTGTCGTTGTCCGCATCCTTGCCCTGGGTTTTGCCTAAAGTCTCGGTGTCGGCTTCCACATCCAGGATATCGTCTTTAACCTGAAACGATAGGCCTATGCATTTGGCGTAGTGATCGAGTTTTTTCGCTATTACAGTATCCAGATCCGGCTTGGACCAGGCCGCCAGATTGACGCTGGCCCGAATCAACGCCCCGGTTTTATGGATATGCATATTTTCCAGTTCCGGCAAACTCAATGTCCGGCCCACCGAGCCGAGGTCTATGGCTTGGCCGCCTACCATGCCTTGAGAACCGCCGGCTCTGGCCAACGTGTTGATCATTTGCAAGCGTGCGGACGCATCTACCCGGATGCCGGCGTCGTGGGCCAGGATTTCGAAGGCCAAGGCTTGCAGGGCGTCGCCGGCTAAAATGGCGGTCGCTTCGTCGAAGGCTTTATGGCAAGTGGGTTTGCCGCGGCGCAGATCGTCGTTGTCCATTGCCGGCAGGTCATCGTGAATCAATGAGTAAACGTGAATGAATTCCACGGCGCAGGCGGGGGCATCCAATACGTCTTCGCTTAAGCCCAAGGCTTGTCCGGTGGCGTAAGTCAATAACGGGCGCATGCGTTTGCCGCCGTTCAGTACCGAATAACGCATGGCTTGATGCAGTTGTTGCGGCAGGATGTTGTCGCCGGGCAAGCGAGCGTCCAGCGCACGCTCGATGCGATTCTGGCAGGCGCTGAGGTAGGCTTTTAAATTACTCATCGTTAAAGGGCTCCAGAGTTTGTTGGCCGTTTTTTTCTAATAGGATTTGGACTTTTTGTTCGGCGTCTTGCAAGGCTTGTTGGCAGGTGCGAGTCAATTTGATGCCGCGTTCGAACGCTTTCAGCGATTCTTCCAGGGAAAGATCGCCCCGTTCCATTTGCTCCACCAGTTTTTGCAGTTCTTCCATCGCCTCTTCGAATTGGGAAGCGCTTTTGCGTCTAGACATGATATGCGCGCCGCAGTGCTAAAAAAATGACCGAGCATTATAGTATGAATTGGCTTTCTGGCCAGTGTGCAGGAAAGTTTGGATCGATTTGGCGACGCTCGCGCGGTAAGGTGTGGAGTGAAATTCGGTTGCTATTTCTAGCCGGCTCGCAGTGGCTGGGCAATTTCGCTTAAAGTCAGTCCGGGCGCTCGAACGTGTCGTATTGGCCGGCAGCCTTTGTCCTCGCTGTTTCCGCAGCGCTTATCTGTGTGATAATGTCCGCATTTTACGAGCACGGACGATGACGGTTGAATCGGGCGAAAATCAAGCGGAGCGCCGTGTCCGAATCGAGACCATTTGCCTGCGTTTATTGGCGCGCCGCGAGCACAGTAAGCGGCAGTTGCTTGACAAACTGGCGATGCGCGGCTTCGAGCGCGACGAGGTGGCGGCGGTTATCGACGACTTGAGCCGGCAAAGCTGGCAAGACGACGCGCGTTATGCCGAATGCTACATCCGCGACCGGATTGCCAAGGGCTACGGACCGATCCGGATCGCTTACGAATTGCAGCAACGCGGCATTGTGGGCGCCGATTTGGATGTGCAGGCCGAGAGCCGAGGCGGTTGGCTGAATCTGTCCTTGGAGGTTTACGCGGGCAAATTCGGCGACGAAAAATCGCTGACGCCGCGCGAATGGGCCAAGCGCAGCCGCTTCTTGCAGCAACGTGGGTTTGCCGGCGACACCATCAAACAGGTGTTCGCCGAGTTGAAAATTAAGCTAAGCAGGGTGGATGCCGATAGCGGATTCGCCAACTGAGCTAAGCAAAGTACGCCAGCCGAACGGCGCGCGCGAGAAAATAAGCGGTACGGAGAGTTTTGCATGAAACACATTGTCATGGTCATAGGCGGCGGCGGGTTCTTTTTTCAAAGCGTATCGCTGCTGGGCAAACTTAACGCGGCCAATCGGATCCGCTTGGCCGTGCCTACCGACAGTCTGCAAATGATTCCGGAGATCGAAAAGCGCTTGCAGCGCCGTTTCGAAATCGTCAGGATTCCGCCGGTGACCACGATTGCGTCGTCGGCCGTATCGCGGGCACTGAATTTCGTTAAGTGTATCCGGGCGGCGCTGGCTATGCTGCACAGCGACAGGCCGGATTTGGTGGTGACCGTGGCCTCGTCGCTGGCGGTGCCGATTTTTTTGGCCGCCAAGCTGCTAGGAATCAAGACGGTGTACATAGACAGTATCACCCGGGTCAATCAAGCCTCGACTACCGGCCGCTTGCTCAGCAAATTCAAATTGGCCGACCGGTTTTACGTGCAATGGCCGGAAGCGGTGACGCTGTATAAAGGCGCCGTCTATAAAGGTACGGTTTTATGATTTTCGTGACGGTGGGTACCACGCTACCATTCGACGATTTGATTCGTTTGGTCGACGAAGCGGTGGGTTGCGGGGCAATACAGGATAAGGTGATTTGCCAAATCGGCCACGGCGCCTACCAGCCGCGGCATTGCGAGTTTTTCCACTACAGCCAGTCGCTGTCCGACTATCTGGATCAAGCCGACAGGGTGATTTGCCACGGTGGCACCGGTAGTACCCTGGACGTAGTGGCGCGCGGCAAAAAGTTCGTCGCGGTGGCCAATCCCAAGGGGGCCGACGACCATCAGACTCAGTTTCTGGCGCGCCTGGCTAAAGTGGTGCCGATTTTATGGACCCGCGAATTGAGCGAGGTATTGCCATTGTTGGCGCGCGCGGAAAACTACCGCTATCAGACCGCCGAAGTGCCGTCTTTGGCGGACGATTTGAACGGCTATATCGCGCAGCTGGGCTCGGAAGCGGTTTAACCGTGGAGAGATCGGTGGTATGTCCAATTCTCGATAGGTTTTTTGGGGGCCGAACTTTACTTGGGTTGACATTGAAACAGCCGAACTTAAGGCAATTTGCCAAGTAAAAAAACTACTAGGTTACGAGCGTTTTTAGCAGCTACGGATGGGCGATTTGCGAGTCGGATTAGAGTTTTTGATTGGCGAGTTGATTTTAACCGTTGTTTGCGCAGACGAGATATTGACAAAAACTTTCCATAGGTGCCGACCTTGGGAAGCGAGCGAATTTAATTTGGAACATACGAAATAACCACGATGAAACACATGACCAGCGCCGAAATCCGCGCCGCCTTTTTGGAATTCTTCCGCCAGCGCGGCCATGCCGTGCGTCCGTCCAGCAGTTTGGTGCCGGGCAACGATCCGACCTTGCTGTTCACCAACGCCGGTATGGTGCAGTTCAAGGACGTATTTCTGGGTCGGGAGAAAGTCGATTTCAACCGCGCCGCGACCAGCCAGCGCTGCGTGCGGGCCGGCGGCAAGCATAACGATTTGGAGAACGTCGGTTACACCGCCCGCCACCATACCTTCTTCGAGATGCTGGGCAACTTCAGCTTCGGCGATTATTTCAAGCGCGACGCGATCAATTTTGCCTGGGACTTTTTGACTCAGGAAATGGGCATCCCGCCGGCTAAGCTGTGGGTGACGGTGTTCGACGAGGACTCGGAAGCCGAAGCGATTTGGCTGGAAGAAGTCAAAATCGATCCGACCCGCTTCTCGCGGATCGGCGCCAAGGACAACTTCTGGGCTATGGGCGATGTCGGCCCGTGCGGCCCTTGCACCGAGATTTTCTACGACCACGGCGAACACGTGGCCGGCGGCCCGCCGGGCAGTCCGGACGAAGACGGCGACCGTTACATCGAAATCTGGAACCTGGTGTTCATGCAATACGAGCGCGACAAGGACGGCAACCTGACGCCGCTGCCGGCGCCGTCGGTCGATACCGGCATGGGCTTGGAGCGCATCGCCGCCGTGATGCAGGGCGTGCACAGCAATTACGAAATCGATATTTTCCAAAATCTGGTCAAAACCGCCGCCGCGTTGGCCGGCACCAGCGATTTGAGCAACAGCTCGCTGCGCGTCATCGCCGACCACATTCGTTCCTGTGCGTTTTTGGTGGCCGACGGCGTGCTGCCGTCCAACGAAGGCCGCGGCTACGTGTTGCGCCGCATCGTCCGCCGTGCGATTCGTCACGGCTACCGTTTGGGCATTCAGGACACCTTCTTCTACAAACTGGTCGCGCCGCTGGCGGCCGAGATGGGCGCAGCCTATCCGGAGCTGGTTAAGGCACAGGAACAAGTCGAGCGGGTTTTGAAGAAGGAAGAAGAGCGCTTCGCCGAGACCCTGGACCAGGGCATGAAGATTTTGGAAAACTGCGTTGCCAAACTGGACGGCCACGTCATCCCCGGCGACGTGGTGTTCCTACTGTACGACACCTACGGTTTCCCGGTGGATTTGACCGCCGACTTCGCCCGCGAACATAACCTCAGCGTGGACCACGCCGGCTTCGAAATCGAAATGAGCGCCCAGCGCGACCGGGCTCGGGCCGGCGGCCAGTTCGCGGCCGATTACGACCAGGATATTCGCCACGACAGCGTCACCGAATTTACCGGTTACTCGCATCTGGACGGCTCGGTGCAAGTCATTGGCTTGTTCAAAAAAGGCCAAGCGGTGGAGAGCCTGGAAGCTGGCGATGAAGGCGTGTTGATTCTGGACCAAACCCCGTTCTATGCCGAATCCGGCGGTCAGGTTGGCGACAGCGGCTTGATCGAATGCACCGGCGGCACGTTTGAAGTGACTGACACCCAAAAACAGGGCGGCCAGTTGTTTTTGCATAAAGGCAAAGTCGTCAAAGGCGTGATTGCCGAGAGCATGGCTTGTGAAGTCAGCGTCAACGCCGAGATCCGCAAAGCGACCGAGCGCAACCACTCGGCGACGCACTTATTGCACGCGGCTTTGCGTAGCGTGTTGGGCGAACACGTGCAGCAAAAAGGCTCGCAGGTCAACTCCGAGCGCTTGCGTTTCGACTTCTCGCATTTCGAGCCGATGACGGCCGAGCAAATCGCCGCCGTCGAACGCCTGGTCAACGAACAAATCCGCGCCAATAACGCGGTCTGCGCGCAAATCATGGCTAAAGACGAAGCAGTCAAGGCCGGCGCGATGGCGCTGTTCGGCGAAAAATACGGCGACGAAGTGCGGGTATTGACGATGGGCGATTTTTCCACCGAGCTGTGCGGCGGTACCCACGTGCAGCGCACCGGCGACATCGGCTTGCTGAAAATCGTCACTGAAACCGGCGTTGCCGCCGGCGTGCGCCGCGTCGAAGCGGTGACCGGCCAAGGCGCGTTGGAATGGATTGCCCAGCGCGAACAGGCCTTGCTCAGCATTGCCGGCCTGCTGAAAGCGGCGCCGGACAAGACCGCCGACAAGGTGCAGCAATTGCTGGAGAAAACCCGCCATCTGGAAAAGGAACTGGAAAAACTCAAAGGCAAACTAGCCAGCTCGGCCGGCGACGAATTGACCGATCAAGCGGTAGACGTAAACGGCGTTAAGGTGCTGGCGGTCAAATTGGACGATGTCGATCCCAAGGCCTTGCGCGATTTGGCCGATCAGCTGAAAAACAAACTGGGTAGTTGCGCCCTGGTGTTGGCCGCGGTTAGCGGCGATAAAGTCAGCTTGGTGGCCAGCGTATCCAAAGACGCGATGGATAAGATCAAGGCCGGCGAGTTGGTGAATTTTGTCGCGACCCAGGTCGGCGGCAAAGGCGGCGGCCGGCCGGATATGGCGCAAGCGGGCGGCAACGATCCGGCCGGTTTGCCCGGTGCATTGCAGAGCGTGGCGGCTTGGATTGCGGAACGGGTGTAGAATTTAGCGGTTTAGTTTTGTTAACGTTTGCGCATTGAGTGGCCGGCCTGCGGCTCAATGCGCATAACCGTCGCTGTTTTTTTCCACCCAGCGTTGCCGGCCGTCGCTTAAGGTTTCTCGCTTCCAGAACGGCGCTTGGCTTTTCAATTCTTCCATGATGTAGCGGTTGGCGTCGAAGGCGTCGCCGCGGTGCGCCGACCAGACGGCGACTAATACCAGCGTGTCTTGCGGTTTTACATCGCCTATCCGGTGCAGTACCAAGCTATTCAGTAGTTGCCAGCGGCTTTGGGCGCATTCAACAATACGTTGCAGCTGTTTTTCGGTCATACCCGGATAATACTCCAAACTCATGGCGGACACGCCGTCGCCTTGGTTGAAGTCGCGCATGCTGCCGACGAACACGGCGGTAGCGCCGAATTTGCCGGCTAAATCCTGGAAGTTGGCTTGATAGGCTTGGACTTCCCGCCATGGGTCGAAAGCCTCGGCGCGTAGTTCGATCAGCATCTCAACCTCCGGTTACCGGCGGGAAAAATCCCAGTTCGTCGCCGTCTTGCACTAACGCATCCAAATCGACGTATTCCATGTTGACGGCAGCCAACAGCGGTTCCGGCAACGGCAGATTCGGGTGCAGTTGCCGCCAAGCGTCGCGCACGCTGAGCGGCGTTGCATAAATCAACTCGTCTTCCGAGCGGCCGACCTTGTCTTTCAGGCTGGCGAAATAGCGGACTCGAATGGGCATGGGGGTCACCGAATACAATACAATGGGGCTTTTGGCGGATAACGATTATGTCTGAAACAAGCTTGACGCATTTCAACGCGGCCGGCGAGGCCCACATGGTGGATGTCGGCGATAAAGCCGTCACGCAGCGGGCCGCGGTTTGCGAAGGTTACATCGAGATGCAGGCGGATACTCTGGCGCTGATTATCGCAGGCAATCATAAAAAAGGCGACGTCTTAGGCATTGCCCGTATCGCCGGCATCATGGCCAGCAAGAAAACCGCCGATTTGATTCCGCTTTGCCACCCGTTGCCGTTGACCCACGTGGAAGTGCAGCTGCAGCCGCAGCCCGAGCGCAACCGGGTGCATTGTCTGGCGACGGTAAAAACCAACGGTCAAACCGGAGTGGAAATGGAAGGCTTGACCGCGGTTCAGGTAGCTTTGTTGACCATTTACGATATGTGCAAGGCGGTCGACCGCGGCATGGCGATTCAGGGTGTGCGCTTGCTGGAAAAAACCGGCGGCAAATCCGGCCGCTGGCTACGCGGCGCGGACTAGGCTAAGTCACTCTTGTTCCGGTTTTTTCCGTTGCTCGCGATGGATGATTTTTTCGTCCATGGTTTTGTGGAGCAGACGGATCAGCCGGGGCGAGCCGTCTTCGCCGAATTCCAGATCGTCCGGTTTGCTCAAACCGGCGGTGACGTTAACCCCGTACGCGTCTTCTTTCAGCTTCAGCGTGTATTCGGCCTCGGCATAGTCGTTATGCATCAAAGCATCCCAAATGCCTTGTTCTTCGCAAGCGCTATCCGGGTCGTAACGGACTTGCAGTTTAAGCTCTTCGCGGTTTTTGTCTATTACTTCGGTATTGCAAAGCTTCAGTGCCACCACCACCATTTCCCAAGCCCGGTCCGGGCGGGTTTTCAAGATTAGCTTAGGGCTTTTTTCGTCGTCTTTTAATTCGATCAGACCGGCTAGCGACGACGCGGCCGTTGCTTTAGGTTTTAAATCGTCGACCGCGACGGCTTCTTGCACGTGGGTGTGTTCTATCGGCAGTTCCGGCGGCAGTTCCAGTTGGTGGGTATCGCGGTAGCGTTCGGAGGTGTCGGCGCAAGCGCCCAGCAATAAGGCGGGCAAGCCGACGGTTAACAGTTTACGCATAAGTTTATTCGCAAAAGTAGCGTCTATGCTCCAGTACCGGAAATGCGGTACGCATCTTGACCAGCCGGTTCTTGTCCACCTCGGCGGACACGAAACCGGGTCCGGTTTTATAGCAATCCAGCACGACGCCCCAGGGATCGACGATCATGCTGTGCCCGTAAGTTTGCCGGCCGTTGATGTGGAAACCGCCCTGGTTGGGGGCGATGACGTAACAGAGGTTTTCGATGGCTCTGGCTCTCAGCAGCACTTCCCAATGGGCCGCGCCGGTTTTGGAGGTAAAGGCGGACGGAATGACGATAATGTCCAAGCCTTTGCGGGTCATGGGGCGGAAAAATTCCGGAAAACGCAGGTCGTAACACACCGCGATGCCGATGCGGCCGAACGGGGTGTCGACTATGCACGGTTGATCGCCGGCTTCGACCGAATCCGATTCGCGGTATTCTTCGGCGGTGTCCGGCACGCTGACGTCGAACAAATGTACTTTGTCGTAGCGGGCGACGCGTTGGCCTTGCTCGTCGTAAACCAAGCAGGCGGCCCGGACTTTGTTGTCGGCGTTGGCGGCCATCGGCATGGTGCCGCCTATGACCCAGACCCCGTATTTTTTAGCGGTGGCGGCCAAAAAATCCTGGATGGGGCCGTGGCCGTCCGCTTCGCGCACTTGGACTTTATCGTATTCGTTCATGCCCATGATGGCGAAGTTTTCCGGTAAAGCCACCAAGCGGGCGCCGGCTTTGGCGGCTTCGGCGATTTGTTTTTCGGCTTCCAGCAAGTTAGCGTTGACTTGCGGCCCGGAAGCCATCTGAATCGCTGCGCAGATTGTCATGAAGAGTCCTTATGTATTGTTATTGTATCTAGCCGCTACTGGCGGTCATTCGCTGCTGAAATCCAGCCAGCCGAAATCGGTCAGGCCGCGCCAGGTTTTTTTCAACAGCCCGTCTTGATCGTGCAAGGGGGTTACTTCGATATTCCCCCAGGTGCCGGACAACTGATATTGCGAGCCGAAGAAATAGCCTTCTTTGTAATCGTCCGTGACGGCTTGGGTAATCAGGCCGGCAATGCCGCTGACGATTGTACCAGCAATGGGGACGGCGTCGGAACTCTTGGGAACCACCGCCACCCGCTGATCCAGGGTTTTGTCGACTAGGTTGGCGAAGCCGGCCAGCTGAAATTTAGCCGCTACCGCGTCTACCTGCAAATCGTCGGTGAACGCCAAGCCGTCTTTGATTTTGATGTGGCCTTTGATTTCGTCGAAGGCCAAGCCCTGCCGGTAGACGTCGCTGAAATCCAGACTCAAGCGCTTGACCCACTGCTCGACGGCAATCAAGCCCAGCAAACGGCCGAAGCCCGGCTCTATGCTGGAAATTCGCCCGTCTTTCATGTTCAGCTGCAGTTGACCGTTTAGTCTGGCGAGCGAGAATTGGTGCGGAGCGCCGCGCCAGCCGCCTTTGAATTCCAAATGCGCTTTGGTTTCTTTGATGTCGTCGCTAAAGTTCAGGCGCGACAAAAACGGCCCGAATGCGTCGGAATCCAAGCTGCCTTGTACCAAGGTGACGGTGCCGTTGGCTTGCTTCAGCCAATCGGCCGAGACTTCCAGGGTGTTTTGCTGGTCTTGCAATTGAATTTTTTTAAAGTGAATGCCGTTGTTGCGGCGTTCGGTGCGCAAGCGCAAGCTGCCTAAATCGATGCCGCGCCACAACAGCCGGCGACTGTCGATGTCGATCAAAGGCAGTTCCTGTGTGGGATCGCCGGCTTCGCCAAGGTCGAATTTTTCCAGCGCGGACAGGTTGAGCTGGTTCATTTCCAGAACGATGCGGTTGTCGCCGCCGTTTTGGTCCGGCACGTCGAACTCGCCGTCGGCCATGGCGCCTTGTATCTTGCCGCGCCAATGCCGGTCTTGGTGCTGCGCTTGAAAATGGAACGGGCCTAGTTCTCGTTCGTGCCACAGTAATTGCGCGGTGTCCAACGCTAGCGACTTAAGCGCCGGCAGGCCGGTCTGACCGCTTTGTTTGCCGAAGGCGGCCAAAGCCTGCGACAAATCGAAGCGTGGTTGGCGCACCTCCAGTTTAATGCCGGCTTCCTGAAACGGCGCACTGCGGCCCTGTCCGAACAACAGATGGGCCGAATGCAGGCTTTCGCGTTTTTTGTCGATCAGCAAACTGGCATGCCAATCGTTGCCGTATGCGATGCTTAACGGCATCAGCGGCGCGTCGTCTAGTGTGAATTCCAAGTTCAGCGGTTTGGAGTCGGCGGCGGCTTTTTCCAACAGCAGGCCGTCGACCGCCACGCCTTTGAGATCGCTGTCTATCAGCAATTGGGCGGCTTGTGCCTCGGCGCCGGGCAGCGTCAGTTTCAAATCGTAATTAACATTGCCGGTCACGGCGGAGGTTTTTAAGTAGCTGAATTGCTTTTGCACGCGCTCGACCGAGGCCGCGCCCTGTACGCTCAGATAAGTCGCCGCCGCGTCGCTGCTTAGTTTGGCGCGGATGGGTTGGCCCAGTGTGCGTGCGTCGATGCGGGTGCTGGATATGCTGTCGGCGGTGAAATTCAACACGCCGCTAACCCCGTCGACTTTCAGCCCGACCGGTTTGACGGTCAGCTGGGCGTCTTGCAAGCTTGCGTCGACGTTTACCCCGACCGGGGCATTTACGTCGTAGGGAATTTGCAGCTGTAGGCTGATTTCGGTGTCGCCTTCCGCTTGCAGTATGCCGGCTACCGGCGCCACGTCGCTTTTCAGCGGCGAATGGTGCAGAAAACTAAGACTATCCATGATCCTGGCTTGCAGCGCGCCCCAGACGTAGACGTGATCGCTGTCGGCCACCTGCGGAATGGTGATCAGCGCCTGGTGGATGGTGACGTTTTCGCTATGCCCCGATGCGATGGCGACCTGTAAATCCGGGCCGAGAAATTGCACGTCGGCGTATACGTCTTGCAAATGCGGCCATAGTTCGTTGAATTGGATGTCGCCGTGTTCGATGACGAACGCGGTTTCGAACCGGCCGTTGCCGTCGGCGAACGGAAAACGGTCCAAATCGCCGTTGACAATCAGTTCGCCGCGGCTTACCCGGCCGGCGACAAAGGCATCGTCCAGCCAGGCGACGGCGTCTTGATCCATGATTTTGGCGGGTAAATAGGTTTTGACCCGGCCGATGTCGGCAAAATCGGCGAAAGAAGTGCGCAGACGTAAATGCGGTGCTTTGCCGGCTTCATCGAACTTACTGAATTGAAACGTGCTTTCGGTATGAAAGTCGGGGCTGGCTAGCAGCAGGTTTTCGCTGCCGATCAACCATCGGTCGGTGTCGTGCCGCCAAGCGATTCGCCCGTGCAGGCTGGTTACCGATAGGTTTTGCCGAAACCAGTTGGCCGCGTCTACGGTAATGTCGCTGCCGGACAACGCCAGGTGGCCGCTCCGGTCGGTCAATTCTATGTTGCCGTCGAGGTTGCTCAGCCCCGGCAGCTCGCCGTGGCGGTCGTTACCCAAGCCGGTAAAGCGGCCGTTAGCCGCGAATTGTTGGCCATCGCTGCCGACGAATACCCGGACATCGTTCAAACGTCCGCGCGGATTCAGTTTCAACCAATCGGCGTAATCGGGCTTTGCCGGGGTCAGCAGCGGCGCCAGTAACATGGCGGCCGGCAGGTCGAGTTGGGTAATGCTGACGGACAAATCGCCTTGTTGATTTTGTTGCAGATAGAACTCGCCGTGCGGCCAACGCTGCTTATTGGCGAAAATGTTGAGGTCGTAAGCGGCTAGGCGCCAGCGTCCGTTTTGGTGGCTCCAGCTGAAGTTGCCGTCCAGGGTGTCCATGACGACCGGTTTGCTGTCTTTCTTGCCGACCTTGATTTGCTGTGCTTGCAGGTAGCCGGCGATTCGGTACGGGGCGGAGTCGCGCCAAGCGCTCCAAACTCTCAGGTCGCCGGCGCCGCTATAACAATGCAAATCCATCGGCAGTTCGGCGCTTGTGAGCGCGTTGGCTTGTAAATCGACGGCTTCGATATAAATCTCGCCGGTGAAGCTGCCGGATTCCACGGCCTTGTCGTCGAAGCGGGCGGAAATCCGCACACTTTCGCCGAATTGTTCCGGCAAGCGGGCCAGCAGGTGCAGTTCGTGGCTTCGATCGAAATGATGGTTTTTGAACACCAAATCGATGTGCTCCACCGGCAGCGGCGGGCTATCGTGCAGCAGGTCCTGCCAGGTCATGCGGCTGTCCAGGATCTCGTATCTGCCGCCCTGCAGCAGCCACAGCGGCGGTTCGTCGCCGGCCTGCAAGCCTTTGAGCGCAAGGCTGCCGTCTTGTTGGCGCAGCACGGCGATGTCGGCGCCGACCAGGGTAATGCGGCCCGCGGCAGCCCAATTCCAGGTCAGTAACAGCTCGGAAAAATCGATGCCGGCGCGGATCTCCCGCAAGCGAATGTCGGTATGCGCATCCGCCCGGTCGGCGTCTATGTTGATGTCGCCGAACACGATTTCCGGGTTGAGGCCGCGCATGCCGGCGCTGAGGTGGCCGAAGCGTATCGGCAGGCCGGTGGTGTCGCGGATTTGCCGTTCCAACTGACCGCGGTAATCGCCGATGTCGGCCAGTAGCCAGCGAGCAAGGCTGATTAACACGGCTGCACTGATCAGCAGCCAAAACAAGGCAAGGCGGGCGGCGCGGGTTAAATGGGCGAACACGGGCGAAACTACAGCAGAACGACGTCGTAATGCTCTTGATTGTATTCGGTTTCGGCGCGCAACTTGATGCCGACTTTAAGAAATACTTCCAGCTCGGCCAGCATGTCGGCTTCTTCGTCCAGCAGCATTTCCACCACTTGTTCGGATGCCAGCACCAGAATCTGCTGCACGTTGTACTGTCTGACCACGCGGATGATTTCTCTGAATATTTCCAGACAGATCGATTCGGCGGTTTTCAGCACCCCGCGCCCGCCGCAGGTGGAGCAAGGTTCGCATAATATGTGTTCCAGGCTTTCGCGGGTGCGTTTGCGGGTCATTTCCACCAAGCCCAGCGCGGAAACCTCGGTGATTTTGGTTTTGGCGTGGTCTTTGTCCAAGTTGCGCTGCAAAGCGTACAACACTTGTTTTTTGTGTTCCTCGCTCTGCATGTCGATGAAATCGATGATGATGATGCCGCCCAGATTGCGCAACCGTAGCTGCCGGGATATGGTTTGAGCCGCTTCCAGGTTGGTTTTGAAAATGGTTTCTTCCAGATTGCGGCCGCCGACGTAGCCGCCGGTGTTGACGTCCACCGTGGTCATCGACTCGGTTTGGTCGAATACCAAATGGCCGCCGGATTTCAGCTTGACCTTGCGGTCCAGGGCCTTGCTGATTTCGTCTTCGACGTTGTAAATGTCGAACACCGGCCGCTCGCCGGAATAATGCTCGATCACCGGCACCACTTCCGGCAGAAAGGTTTCGGCGAATTCCACCATGCGCAAAAACGTTTCTTTGGAGTCCACCCGCACCTTTTCGACGCCTTCTTTATACAAATCCCGCAAGGTCCTGACGCTCAGCGGTAAATCTTCGTGTATCAAGGTTTTGACTTTGGCTTTTTTGCCCTTGTCCAGAATGGATTCCCACAGCTTGAACAAGAAGGTCATGTCGGAAAACAAAATGGCTTCTTCGACGCATTCGGCGGCGGTACGGGCGATAAAACCGCCCGGAATCGTATGTTTTTGCAAATAACTTTCTATGCAGTTGCGCAGCCTGATGCGTTCGTCTTCGCACTCTATGCGCTGGGAAACCCCGGAATTGGCCGCGTAAGGCATGTAGACCTGATAGCGCGACGGAATAGAGATGTCGGTGGTCAGCCTGGCGCCTTTGTTGCCTAAAGGATCTTTGGTGACCTGAACTACGATCTTCTGGCCTTCTTTAAGATAGTGCTCGATATTGTCGGAGCCTTCGGCCAATTCCTGGGCGTTGAAATCCGACAAATGCAAGAACGCCGCCTTGTCCAGGCCGATGTCGACAAATGCCGCCTGCATGCCCGGTAAAACCCGGCACACTTCGCCTTTGTAAATATTGCCGACCAGGCCCTTTTGCCGCACCCGCTCGATAATCAGTTCTTGCAGTACCCCGTTCTCTATCACCGCCACCCGGGTTTCCGGCGGCGTGACGTTGATTAATATTTCCTCGCTCATGCAATCACTTTAATCCCTTGTCTGGCTAATAGTTGCGCGGTTTCGAACAACGGCAGGCCCATGACCCCGGAAAAACTGCCGCTAATCGATTCCACAAATATGCTGCCCAAGCCCTGAATCGCATAGGCGCCGGCTTTGTCCAGCGGTTCGCCGCTTTGCCAATAGGCTTGAATTTCGTCCGGGCTGATAGGGCGGAATTTGACTTCGCTGACGTTTACGGCTTGCCAGTGGCTGTCGCCCCGCAAGGACACCGCGCTAAATACTTGGTGGCGACGCCCCGATAACAAACCCAGCATTCTAACCGCATCGGCCGGGTTTTGCGGTTTGCCGAGAATTTCGCCGTCCAGTACCACGCTGGTGTCGGCGGCCAGCACGGGTAAATCCTCGCAGGTAGCGGCCATTCCGGCGGCGGATTTTTCCCCGGCGACACGCTCGACGTAGGCTAGCGGCGTTTCTCCCGGCAGCGGGGTTTCGTCGATGTCTGCGGCTTTAACTAGGTGGCGAATGCCGATTTGCCTGAGTAGTTCGCTACGGCGAGGCGAGGCGGAGGCCAAAATCAGTTGCGGTTTCATGCTATGGGCGGTGGTAGGGGTGGTTTTGGATCAGACTCCAAGCGCGGTAAATTTGTTCAGCAACGATGATGCGGACCAAGGGATGCGGGAAGGTCAGCGGCGACAGGCTCCAGGATTCCCTAGCCAGTTCCTTTACCTCCGGCGCCAGGCCTTCCGGGCCGCCGATCATCAAGGCCACCGGCTGACCGTTGCCCAGCCAGCGCTGCAATGCGCGGGCAGCGTCTTCGGTAGACCAGGGTTTGCCGGGTACGTCCAGGGTGACTACGTGAGCTCGGGCCGGCAGAGCGGCTATCATCCTATCGCCTTCGTCCTTGGTAATGCGGGCAATATCGCCGCCGCGCCGCTTGTCCGGCGCAATTTCTTTTAGGACCAACTCGCACTCGCGCGGCAAGCGTTTAGCGTATTCATTATAGCCTTGCTGCACCCAGTCCGGCATTTTGTTGCCGACGGCAATTAAGTGAATTTGCATGCGAAACGGTGACGGGGGCGAAGGGGTTAACGAAAACGCGAAGGCTGAAAAGTAGAGCTAGATTACACGAAGCGCCGGCTGTTTGTGAAATTGCAGGGGCAATTTTGTTGTGCTGGATTTGGGTTGCAGAAAAGGTTATAGGCGAAAAGAACCGGAGCTCGGGGGCTAGTTCGGCCGAAAGTCGGCAGGGGATGAAATATCAACAGGGTATGCCGGCTCCATCCGCTCTTTATCGATCCCTAACGTTCATGCGGGCACTGTAGCGCCTCGGCAAATGAAAGTAATGAATAGCCACGAAAACCCGGCAATCATCCCCGGCAGGCCTAGCCGGCTTGACTCAACCGCCGCCGTTCGCTTCTTCTTGCCGCCGGAGGGCCTGCCATTCCGAATTCGATATTCCCAAGGGCCGGACAAAGGTAAATTCCGCCGGTTTTATGACCAAACTTTCGGCAACATCGGCGATTACCAAGCTGCGGTCAAGCGCCGATGCCACCAATGACATCGGCAGAAGCACCGGGAAAACCGCCGAACCGAGCAAGGTTTGGAAAAGTCCTGCCGGGCGATAG